>JBEKWL010000005.1:0-44185 GCA_049513095.1 Terriglobales bacterium | reverse complement strand
TACGTGATCCGCTCCAGCCCCGTTCCGTCCACGTTGATCGCGTACAGCTCGAAGTTCCCCATCCCGCCCGTTGAGCCCACGTTCGTCGCGAAAATAATCCGCTTCCCATCCGGAAAAAACGATGGCGCAAAACTCGCCGCGTTCAAATTCGTAAGCTGCCGTTTCCCGCTCCCATCCGCTTTCATAATCCATATCTCAAGCGTGGTGGGGCGAATCAGGTTTTGCTTCAGCAGTTCCTTATATTCCGCAATCTCCGGTTCTGTCTTCGGATGGTAGGCGCGATAAACAATCCACTGTCGGTCCTTGGAAAAAAACGGACCACCGTCATATCCCAGCTCATGGGTGAGCTGCTTCACATGCTTGCCATTCGCGTCCATCGAGTAAATGTCGAGATCGCCATTGCGCAGCGATGTGAAAACAATCTTCTTTCCATCCTCTGAAATCGTCGCCTCCGCGTCGTAGCCCGGAGTCGTCGTAAGCTGCTTCAAGTCCGACCCATCCAGCTTCGCCGTGAAAATATCAAACCCCGGATACACCGCCCACACATATCCCTTCGAATAATCCGGACGCGGCGGGCAAGCCGCATCCGCCAAGTGCGTCGAGGAATACAGAATTTTGTCCTCATGCGGAAAAATGTAGCCGCAAGTCGTGCGCCCCTTGCCGGTCGAGACCATCTTCTGCTCCGTCCCGTCCACATTCATGGTGAAGATCTGGTCGCACTGCAAGTTGTCGCGCGTAGATTGGAAAATCAGCCGCTTGCCGTCCGCCGAGAAATAAGCCTCAGCGTTCGATCCGCCAAAAGTCAGCTGCCGTACATTCCGCAGATGCTTTTCTTCGGGCGTAGCCAGTTGCGATGCAGCCGGGCTAGCCTCCGCCTGAGCACAAGCGATGCGGGCCGTCAGCACCCCGGCTAGCAACCCCAGGTTCAAGAGCAATCTTCGAATTTTCATCGGAGAAAAAGTGTAGCAGGCAAACCGCTCGTGTGGCGCGGACCCGCCCTGAGCGAAGCCGAAGGGGCCCTCGCCCGCGTGTGGGCGATCGTCACCGCGCTACAGTCTTCGCTCGAATGGCCGCCATAAGGTTCACCGTAGTCGAGACATCGATCCCGTGCCGTTCCCCGCCGCGCACAATGGGACCGCCGATGGCATCCAATTCAAGCTGTCGCCCCGCAGCAACGTCCTTCTGCATGGAACTCCGCATACCCGGCGGCGCGCTTTCAAAAACCGTCTGAATCTGCAACGCATCAACCTCCGCGCCGCTCGCGTTCGCCACGGCGCATGCTTCGGCGAGCGCAGAGATCAGTTTCTGTTTCCATGCAGCGTCCGCAAGAATCTCTCCAACGTTCATTCCAGATGCGGACGTCGCCAGCGCCAAGGGAGCAAGGAAGCAGAGCTTGCTCCACAGCAGAGTCTGCTCGTTCGAGATGAACTGGCAGGTGAATCCAAGATTACCCAGACGTCCAACGATGGCTCCCAAAAGTGGCTCTCCGCTGCCAGCGATGTTAAGGCGAACGAACGGAGAGCGCTGGATGTAGCGTCCCGGAGCAATCCTCTCCGCTTCCACCGCGATCGTTGCCGGGACCACGCGCTCCTGTCCAAATCGTGCCCGGAGCACGGCGATGTGATCGACTCCGTTGAGCAATGGAATCACGCAGCCCGGCGACACCTGCACAATTTCCAGCGCGGTTTGCAGTTGATAGGTTTTGGTTGCGATCCACAGCACGTCCACCGGTTCGGTCAACGCGGCCTCAGGCTTCGCCGGAGCCGTAAGCAAGCCCGAAGGCCGCTCCAACGTCAAGTGATCGGGATAGCTCGGCAGCTTCTCCGCTCGAACCACCACCGTGACATCTTCGCCAAGCGACGCCAGCGCCGCACCGACCAAACCTCCGATTGCTCCCGCTCCCAAAATTGCATGTTTCATGCCGGCACCCCGGAAAAACTATACGGCATTTAGCTTTGGATGCGCCCGCTGCCAACCTCGACCCGCCTTTACGCTGCAACCAGGAATCTGTCACACTGGCCATTGGCCACTATCCACTGACTACTGATCCCATGGGCAAAATCCACGTTCTCTCCGAAAGAGTTGCCAACCAGATCGCCGCCGGCGAGGTGGTCGAGCGTCCTGCGTCGGTGGTGAAGGAGTTGCTGGAGAACGCGCTGGACGCGGGTTCCACGCGCATTCGCATTCAGGTCGAGGCGGGCGGGAAGAAGCTGATCCAGATCACTGACAACGGCTGCGGCATGGTGCGCGACGATGCCATGCTCGCCTTCGAGCGCCACGCCACCTCAAAAATCAAAGATACTGACGACCTGCTCAGAATTTCGACCCTCGGATTTCGCGGCGAGGCGCTGCCCTCCATCGCTTCAGTTGCCCGGCTCCATCTCGAAACCCGCGCCGAAGAAGAAGCGGCTGGCACGGTTCTCGAAATTAACGGCGGCAAAATCATCCGCGTGGAAGAGGCCGGCCTGCCTCTGGGAACTTCGATCACGATTCGCGATCTCTTCTTTAATACGCCGGCGCGCAAGAAGTTTCTGCGATCCGAATCGACCGAGCTCTCCCACATCGCGTCGCTCGTAACCCATTATGCTCTGGCGCATCCCGAGAAGCATTTCGAGTTACACTCGGCCACAAATGCCTTACTGGTGGCGCCGCCCGTGGCCGATCATCGCGAGCGCGTGTATCAGGTGTTTGGCCGCGAGACGCTTGACCAGTTGATTCCGCTGGCGGCGGTGCAACCACTGGAACGTATCGGCCTGCCACAGCCCCCGCCGTGGCGGCGCGGCGCGGACGCTCCTGACCGCGAAAAATTATCCTCCGCCGCAGTGTCGGCAAAATCGCCCGTTCCGCTAGCAGTGGACACGCCGACCGAAGTGTCCGCGCCCCAAGATTTCGGCGAGGTGCGTTTGCATGGCTTTGTTTCCAAGCCGGAAATTCAGAAGCTCAATCGCAATTCGATTTTTATTTTCGTGAACGGGCGGCTGATTCGCGACCGTCTCATTCAGCATGCGATCACCGAGGCCTATCGCAACATTTTGCCGCCGACGGTGTATCCGGTGGTCTTGCTTTTTATTGAAATGCCGACTGCCGAAGTAGATGTGAATGTGCATCCCTCGAAGACCGAGGTGCGCTTCCGCCAACAGACGGTGATTCACGATTTCGTCCGAGAATCGATACGGGCCGCGCTGATGAAAGCACGGCCGGTGCCGCAGTTCCTGACGGAGATCGGCGCGCAGCCAACCGCGAGTCCCGGCCTCAGCAGTCCCGGCCTCACCAATCATCCGATCAGCCATGGCGCGAGCGGCGATGGTTTGCAGCGCGCGCCGTGGCGCGACTTGTACGAGCCAGCCACCGCGGGCGGGTTCGCACTGCAAGCGCCGGCAGTTCCCGCGGCCACGGCGCGCCTCGAATTTGAAGGAGGAATTGCGGTCGAGGCGAACGCAGCGCTATCGCTGGCACGAGCGCCGCAACCAGCGGGCGATCCTCAAACAATGCCCACTCAGCCAATCCCCGATCACGGCTGCGCGCCGCCGATTCCGCAGGAGCCGCAACCCGCGCCGACTCTCGAATCGCTGAGCACGCTGCGTCCCTTGGGCCAGATTAGAAATTCATTCATTCTCGCGGTCAACGAAGACGGACTCTGGATCATCGATCAACATGTAGCCCACGAGCGTGTTCTGTTCGAACGAGTCCTGCGGCAACGCTCGGCGCAGCAGGTGGAGAGCCAGCGTCTGCTCATGCCTCTGGTCATCGAACTGACTCCGGCACAGCAGGCGATCTTCAGCGACATTGCCGAAGAACTTGCACACAATGGTTTTGAGGCGGAACCCTTCGGCGCGCGCAGCGTAGCGGTGAAGGTCGCGCCGGCGGGTGTGGACGCGGCGCAGATCGAGCACATGCTGAACGAAATCTTCGAGCAGCTCACGCGCGAAGAGCAGGCCATCAATCTGGAAGCGGTGCGCACGCGCATCGCGGCCTCGATCGCATGCCACGCCGCCATCAAAGTCAATATGCCACTCGACCAGAACAAGATGGAGTGGCTGCTAGCGGAGCTAGCAAAGACCGAGCATCCGATGTCTTGCCCGCACGGCAGGCCGGTGGTGCTGCGCTATTCCATGCAGGATATTCAGAAGGCATTCAAGAGGATCTAGGACGTTGGCGGTGCGGCGTTCGCTATTCGCTATTCGCCAAAACCGGAACGGCGAAAAGCGAGCAGCGAACAGTCAACCACGAAAAGCTGTGTTCTAATCGAAATCATGACCGACGCGGAACTTCTGCAGGCTCGCACCCACAAGTGGCGCCTCGACGGCCAGCCCATGCGCACTCTCGACGACGCGCGCGCCTTCCTCGAGTCGGTGGGATTTTGCCTGATGTATCCTACGCGCCCTCCGGTTCTGTTGCCGACTTTCATGGGAGCCTGGGTGGGAGCGGATGACAAGCTGCCGACGCGCCAGCATGCCTACGCCGATCCGCGTGCGAAAGAAGCGACTGAGTTGATGGTGCGCGCGCTCCGCGACCAGGCAGCTTACGAGGCTCCGCTCTTTGACGAGAACAACGCATTCTTGCTGGCCGCCTCGGTGTTTCCTTATTTTTATGCGCTCGTGGGTGAGCGCAACCCCAAGCAGCCGCCGGCAACCGGACCGCGCTCTCCCTATTCGCCGCTGGCCTGTGACGCTTTCGAAATCATCCGCCGCCGTGGACCGATATCGAAAACGAAACTGGGCGAGATGCTGGGCGGTTCGCTTTCGAACGCCGGGCTCGATCGCGGGTTGAGCGAACTGTGGGCCAAACTGCGCATCACGCGCGTGGATTACACGGTGGAAGAAGGCTCGGTGTGGGACGAGTTGTCGCGCTGGGCGCCGGATGTTGTGTGCGAGGGTGTGGGAATTTCTGTGCCCGAAGCGCTCTCGGCTCTGGTCTCGAAATATCTGGACTGCGTGCTGGCCGTGGATGAGGCAGAGGTCGAGAACTTCCTGGCAAACTTCGTCCCGCGGACGCGCGTGAAAGAAGCAATCCATGCCTTGCTCTCGGCGCGCGAACTGAGCTTTGTACATGTCGGGAGCAAGTCGCTGCTGCAGGTAACTCCGCCGAAACAAGCCTACGTTCCCAAGCCCCGCCCAGAGCGGGTGAGCTAGCAGGCGGCAGAAACTTTGTCTCAGTATTGGCTTCGTATCAGGGCATCGCTTCAGCGATGCCAAAAGCGCCTCAAAATCAGATGCCCCTTTAGGGGCCGGCGCCGACATTCGACTCCCCTGTGTTCCTCCGTGTTTCCCGTGGTGAAGCTCCCCCTCGCTCCGTGTACAATGCTCAGTTCGCATAATGATCGATTCTTCCCAACGCAAACTCATCATCGCCATTGACGGCCCAGCCGGAGCCGGCAAGAGCACCATCGCGTCCCGCCTGGCGCGCAAACTCGGCTACGTGAACCTGGAGAGCGGAGCGATGTATCGCGCCCTGGCGCTCAGGGCGATCGAGTGGGACGCTTCCTTTGATGACGAGGCCACACTGCTGAAGATGGCGCAGGATTCGGGCATTACTCTCGACCGCTCCATCGGCGGCAATCGTGTCCTGCTCAACGGAAAAGACGTTTCCGAGCGGATCCGCGAGCGCGATGTGAGCGAGGCGGCGTCGCGCGTCTCGGTGCATCCCAAGGTGCGAGAGTGGATGGTGGAGCGGCAACGCGAGATGGGCATCGGCGGCGGCGTCGTCATGGAGGGCCGAGACATTGGGACAAAAGTTTTTCCCGATGCCGATTTAAAGATTTTTCTCGACGCCGATCCTGTGATTCGCGAGCAGCGCCGGCTCGACCAGCGGAAGGTGAAGGGCGCGCCGGCTGAGGCAATGGCTGCGGAGCTTCGCGAGCGCGATCGGCGCGACCGCACCCGCGCGGCTTCACCGCTCGTGGCCGCCGAGGATGCGGTGGTGCTCGACTCGACGAATATGAGCGAGGACGAAGTCGTCAATCGAATCGAGGAGTTAGCGGAGCAGCGATTGGCGGCGATCCGCTAAGGGTTTGCGCGCCCGACGAAAAACGTCCCCAAGCGAAGCGCATCCCGCAGCGTTTACTGGGATGGCGCGCTGGTCGCCAACTACAACGGCGGCGCGGACGAAACCCCATCCCGCCGAAGTGACGCCTCACCGAAGTCACTTCGAAAGCAACGCTCCGTTGCCGTATAATGAAAAGTACTGTGCTCAAATATTCAATCGTAGTTCCCCTCCACAACGAACAGGAGAACGTCACCGACCTGTACGCGCGGCTTAAGTCCGTGATGGAAGCGAGCGGCGAGACCTTCGAGATGGTGCTGGTCGATGACGGTTCGATCGACGGCACGTTCGGGCTGCTGCGTGAGATTGCCGCCGTTGACAGCCGCGTGACCGTAGTCAAGCTGCGTCGCAATTTTGGTCAGACTGCCGGCCTCGCCGCCGGATTTGACCACGCCCGCGGCGAATACATCATCGCCATGGACGGCGACTTGCAGCACGATCCTGCCGACATTCCTTTGTTCCTCGAAAAAATTGCCGAAGGCTACGACATCGTCAGCGGCTGGCGCAAGAATCGCGTCGATAATTTCTGGCTGCGCCGCATCCCGTCGCTCTGCGCCAACTGGCTGATGGCCAAGCTGAGCGGTGTCGACATCCACGACTTCGGTACCACTTTTAAAGCCTACCGCCGCGAAATCCTGGGGCAGATTCCGCTTTACGGAGAGCTTCACCGCTTTATCCCCGCGCTGGCTTCATGGCACGGCGCGTCGATCGTCGAAGTTCCCATCAAGAACGTGAACCGGGAACGCGGGACGTCGCATTACGGAATCTCGCGCACCTTCCGCGTCTTCTTCGATCTCCTCACCATCCGCTTCCTGCTCAAGTATCTTTCCCGCCCCTTGCACTTCTTCGGCACGCTGGGGATGTTCAGCATTTTTGCGGGCAGCGCCGTTTCCTTCTGGCTCGTCCTGCAGAAGGTCTTGCACCACACCGACATCATGTACCAGCACGGCCCGCTGATGCTGTTCTCCGTCGTCCTCTTGCTGGCGGGCCTGAACATGCTCGCCGTCGGGCTGCTCGGAGAAATGCAGGTGCGCCATTATCACGAGCCTGCCCAGCACGCCCCGTACTCCGTCGATCGCATCCTGCGGGCGCAAAGCGAAGAGAGCACCATCTCCGATTAGCTATTTCCCGGTGGAGAGACGGTCGCCTCGCCCGTCCGGAGGGAAATCGAAGGCTCCAGTCGGCGGGGGACGCCCGGCTCCTCACCAATCCCGCCGCAAAGCGCTATAATTTTTACCGCGGCTATGCCAACCACAACTCAATTCGAATTGCGTCTAGCCAGCCGGATGTCGCGGCTAGGCACGGAAACTGCCTTTGAAGTCCTAAGTCGCGCCCGCGCCCTGGAAAAGCAGGGTAAAGAAATCATTCACCTTGAAATTGGCGAGCCCGACTTCGACACCCCTGCCAATATCATCGAGGCCGGTGTCGACGCGCTTTACATGGGATGGACCCACTACGGTCCCGCCGCCGGTCTGCCCGACCTGCGCCAAGCCATTGCCGACTATGTCAGCCGCACCCGCAAAGTCCCGGTTTCGAGCGAGGAAGTGGTTGTTGTTCCAGGTGGCAAGCCGATTATTTTCTTCACGATGCTGGCACTAATTGAAGATGGAGATGAAGTCATTTATCCCAATCCCGGCTTCCCCATCTACGAGTCCATGATCAATTATTCGCTCGGCAAGGCGATTCCCATTCGGCTCCGCGAAGAGCGCGACTTCTCCCTCGATGTCAAAGAACTGGCCTCGCTGATTTCCGACCGCACCAAGCTGATCATCCTGAACTCGCCGCACAACCCGACCGGAGGCACTCTTACCCAAAAAGATGTTCTGGAAATAGCCGAGGCCATCGGAGACCGCAACATCCTCATTCTTTCGGACGAAATCTACAGCCGCCTCATCTACGAAGGCGAGCACTTCTCCATCATGAGCGTACCCGGTTTCAAAGAGCGCACCATTCTGCTCGACGGCTTCTCCAAAACCTACGCCATGACCGGATGGCGCATGGGCTACGGCGTAATGCGTCCCGATCTGGCCGTGCCCATCGCGCGCCTCATGACCAACTCGACCTCCTGCACCGCCAGCTTCACCCAGGTTGCCGGAATTGCGGCACTGCGCGGCGACCAGTCCTCGGTCGACAAAATGAGCGCTGAATTCAAGCGCCGCCGCGATGCCTTCGTCGCCGGCCTGAACAAGATCAAAGGCTTCTCCTGCCGCCTGCCGAAGGGCGCATTCTATGTGTTTCCGAACATCACCAAGACCGGCTGGCCGTCGAAGAAACTGGCCGACGCGCTGCTCGAACAAGCCGGTGTTGCCTGCCTCTCTGGCACCGCGTTCGGCGAATACGGAGAAGGCTATCTCCGCTTCAGCGTAGCCAATTCGCTCGAGAACCTGAACACGGCGCTGCTGCGGATCGAAGACTGGGTAGGGAAGAACCTGCACTGAAAAGTGGAGAGCCGGGCGTCCCGCCCGGCAGGACGTGCGAGGACGCCCGTCGCTCCACCGTGTCAATTCCCTGGAGACTCTGCGACCTCCGCGATCCCTGAGCGATCTCTGCGTTAAGCTCTCTTTCATGTCCTTTAACTGAGCCTGCCCGATTTGGTGTAAAATTCCGCCGCTATGACAAACATCGACAAGCACCCCGCCGGCTCTTTCTGCTGGATTGAACTCCACACCACCGACCAGACCGCCGCCAAGAGCTTCTACGGCTCGCTCTTCGGCTGGCAACCCGAAGACATGCCGATGGGCCCTAACGATTTCTACACCGAATTCAAACTCCAGGGCCGTGAAGCCGCCGCTGGATGCACGCTGCGTCCCGAGCAGCGCGCGCTGGGGGTTCCTCCGCACTGGACGATCTACATCGCCGTTGAAAACACCGACGCAGCCGTCACCAAGGCGGAGCAATTGGGCGGCAAGATTCTTGCCCCAGCTTTCGACGTGATGGATGCCGGGCGCATGGCGTGGATCCAAGATCCCACCGGCGCGGCTTTCTGTTTCTGGATGGCTAAGAAAAACACCGGAATCAGAATTGCCGAAATCCACGGCACGCTCTGCTGGGCCGATCTAAGCACGCCCGACCCCAAACGCGCCTCCGACTTTTACTCCGGCCTTTTCGGATGGCAAGTGACCGCCGACCCGAAAGATCCGTCCGGCTACTTGCACATCAAAAACGGCGAGCATTTCATCGGAGGCATTCCGCCTGCAAATTGGCCTCAGCCCGGAGTGTCGGCGCACTGGATGGCCTACTTCCAGGTCGATGACGTCGATGCTGCCGCGGCGAAGGCCAGGCAGATGGGCGCCAATGTCTATCTCTCGCCCATGTCGATGGAAGGTGTCGGTCGCTTTTCGGTGATCGCCGATCCGCAAGGCGCAGTGTTCGCGATCTTCAAATCAGCGCGCTAGTGTAATGTCCCGAAACTGCGCACCATAAATCAACACTGTCATCCTGAGCGAATCGAAGGACCCATGCATTTCTTTGCCGCGACGGAATGCAGAGATCCTTCGCTTCGCTCAGGATGACAATCCATACTTATGTCGCGAATCTACGGGACGCGACAGGAGTTCAGCAAACGGATCCAACCCTCTGCATTCGCTCAAGAAGTTTCTCGGCGTTCTCCGCGTCTCGGCGGTAAAAAAGCGCTCGCGCTGGCAGGGAGCGCCGCTCCGCGTCACCCCCACCTGTGACCCCGCTCACTGAAGCCTGCGACAGCACCGGTTACGCTCAAGCTGCAAGCCTATGCGCCGTTTCCCGTCCTGCCCAAAGCCCGGCGCCCGCGAAGGAGCCACCCCATGTCTATTCAGAATTCGACCACCGGCGAAGTTCTGCGTTCCTACAGCATTGACGAACTGAAACAGCAGGCCACATTGATGCGCGGCTACGACCTGGCCGCCTTGTGCGCAGCCACCTCCGGGCACGCCGGCGGCACACTCTCCATCATGGACATTACCGCCGCGCTCTACCTTCGCGTAGCCAACCACGATCCCAAGAATCCCAATTGGCCGGACCGCGATCGCATCGTCTGGTCGACGGGCCACAAAGCGCCCAGCCTCTATCTGGGACTAGCCTTCGCCGGCTTCTGCCCGAAAGAAGACGTAGCGCTCCTGCGCAAGCTCTATTCGGCCTATCAGGGGCATCCGCACTGGCTGAAACTGCCAGGCGTAGAGGTTTCCACCGGATCGCTAGGCCAAGGCCTGAGCATCGCCGTAGGCATAGCGCTAGCCGCCAAGCTAGACAAGAAAAATCACCGTGTCTTCTGCATCATGGGAGACGGCGAGCAGCAGGAAGGTCAGATCTGGGAAGCCGCGATGGAAGCGGGCCACTTCAAGCTCGACAACCTCATCGGCATCATCGACCGCAACCGCCTCCAGATCGACGGCTGGGTGAAAGACGTAATGAACGTCGAGCCCCTCGAAGATAAATATCGCAGCTTCGGATGGGAAGTCCTCACCATCAACGGCCACGACATGAAGCAGGTAGTCGAAGCGCTGGAGAATGCCAATACCAAAGCCAAAGCCGGCCTCGGCAAACCCACCGTAATCATCGCCGACACCGTCAAAGGCAAAGGCGTCAGCTTCATGGAAAACATTGCCGGATGGCACGGCAAAGCGCCCAACCTCGAAGAGTTAAACAAAGCCTTGAAGGAACTCGGTCTCGAAGGCCAGATCCCCGTCGAGCAACTCTTCGCCCACGCCCGGCAATATCAAGCCGAGGTCGAGCACAAACTGGACGCCAAGATGCCCAAGTTTCATCGCAACTACTGGTGGAACGCCGCCGAAAACATGAAAGTGCAAATGAAGCCCACGCGCCTCGGCTTCGGCCAGTCGCTGGCCGCCAATGGCGACGATCCCCGCATCGTCTGCTTCGGGCTCGACATTTCCGGCTCCATCACCATCAGCGAGTTCTACGCCGGTAAGCCCGAGCGCAAATCGCGCTGGATCAGCATGGGCATAGCCGAGCAGTCCGCCACTTCAGCCGCGGCCGGCCTCGCCAAAGAAGGCAAGCTGCCCGTCTTCGGCACCTACGCGACCTTCGCCGCCGCCCGCAATCTCGACCAGATCCGCACCTCCATCTGCTACGGCAACTTCAACGTTCTGATCGCCGGAGCCCACGGCGGCGTCAGCGTCGGCCCCGACGGCGCCACCCACCAGGCCCTCGAAGACTGTTTCGCCATGTGCGGACTGCCCAACATGAGCGTCGTCGTCCCCTGCGACATCGTAGAAACCCGCAAAGCCACCGACTACCTGCTGCTCAAGCACGTGGGACCGAAGTACATCCGCTTCGCCCGCGAAGCGACGCCGATTGTCACCGACGAAAAAACTCCCTTCGTCTTCGGCAAAGCCAACGTGATTCGCTTGCGTCACGAGGCTGCGAATTTCATCGAAGCCTTCGAGACCAAGCTGGAATCCGAATACCGCGACGAGCGCGAAGACCTCTCCATCGTCGCCTGCGGTCCCATGGTGCCCGAAGCCATGCGAGCCGCCTGGATCCTGAAGTCCGACTTCGGCTACGAAACCCGCGTTATCAACCTGCACACCCTGAAGCCGCTCGACACCGAAGCCATAGTGCGAGCCGCCCGCGACACCAACGTCGTCCTGACCGCCGAAGAGCACCAGATCGGCGCCCTGGCGTGGCCAGTCGCAAGCGCCATCACCCAATCGCCCGCGCTCTACGGCATCCCCATCATCACCGGCGCCATCGGAGTGAAAGACCGCTTCGGAGATTCCGGCGCTCCCTGGGAGTTAATCAAGGAGTTCGAAGTCTCCGCCGAACACATCGCCGCCAAAGCAGTCGAGTTGATCGGCGTTAAGAAGTCCCACTCTAGAGAGCCAGTGTCGCAAGTGCACTTGGTGGGGACAAAATAGTTGCGAATGCAAGAAATGGTGATGTATACTATACATCATGCGACGTACCCAACTATATTTGGATGACGATCTCTGGAACGCCCTCCATGCCCGCGCCCGAAGCCAGGGAACGACCATCTCCGCCCTAGTACGCGAAGCTGCGCGCGAGCATTATCTCGGCAATTTGGATGAGCGCCGCAAGGCCATGCTTGCCTTCGTGGGAATCAGGAAGGATCGTAAAGATTTGCCCGACTCTACCGAAGAATACGTCCGCAGCCTGCGCCGTGATACTCGGCTGGAAAGGCTTTGGAAGCGGTGACGGTTCTGGTCGATTCCGACGTTCTTATCGAGGTTTCGCGTGAGCGACATCACGATGTCTTGTTCCGGTGGACGGAACTGGCGGAATCGGGCAGCACAATCCTGTGCTCGCCGGTAAGCTCCGCAGAGCTGTGGGCCGGAGCGTTGCCGCGCGAGCATGAGGCAACGGCCAAGCTGTTTAGCACTCTGGTTTGCGTCCCCATCGACTATGAGACAGGCCGCCAAGCTGGCGATTATCTCCGTCGATACGGTAAGAGTCACGGCCTGCAAATTGGTGACGCCCTGATTGCCGCCGCTGCGGTTCTGAATCGCGCTGATTTGTGGACGCGCAACCGGAAACACTATCCCATGAAAGAGTTGGCATTTTATTAAATTTCCGGGCTTTACCCGACGCACGGTCGACGTCCTCGCTTCCCATTTGCTTCCCTTCGCACCAGGATGGTACAACCCTCCCGAGGCCCCCGCTCGTGAAAAAATTCGTGAAAAGGTTCGGGAAGAAGCTTGCCACCGTCCCCCTCCTCGCTCTTTCCGCCCTGCTAGTCGTGTTCGTGGTCGCACGCGCCGCCGACCGTCAGCGCCGCATCAATCTTCCGACCAGCAAGAGCCTGACCCTCCCCGTCCCCGGCTACCTAGCCCGCACCAACAGCTTTCCCGCCACCATCGCCCTCAGTCCCGATGGCCGTTATGCAGCGCTCCTCAATCAGGGCTACGGCAGGCAGGAAACGGGCGCGCGCCAATCGATCGCCATTCTCGATCTCAGCAACAATCAGTTGCACGACTTTCCCGACGACCGCCTGAGCGACGACTATCCCACTCACCAAAGTTATTTCATGGGCCTGGCTTTTTCGAGCGACGGCAAGCATCTCTATGCCTCGATGGGCTCGATCACCGACCCCACCGGCGAGAAGCCAACCAGCACCGGCAACGGCATCGCGGTGTACAAATTCACAGCCGGCGAAGTCACTCCTGAACGCTTCCTCAAGATCCCGCCCCAATCCATCGCCGAAGGTAAAGAAGTAGCATTCGGTCTGCGTAAAACTCCCGCGGGAACCGCACTCCCATACCCCGCGGGTCTAGCCGTTCTTCCAGGCCCCAATGGCGACCGCCTGCTCATCGCCAATAATCTTTCCGACAATGTTGTGCTGCTGGACGTCACCTCCGGGCAAATTGAAAAGTCGTTCGCTCTAAGGCGCAAGAAATTCGATCATGAGCGTTTTATCCCCACCGAATATCCGTATACGGTGATCGCCAATAAAGCCGGAACCAAGGCGTGGGTCAGCCTGTGGAATAGCTCCGCGATTGTGGAATTGGATCTAAAGACAGGCGATGTGTCCCGATCCACGCGGATTGGTCTGTGGAAACATGATGACGCTACCGCCCCCAGCCCGCATCCCGCAGCGATGCTATTGAGCCCCAATGAAGACACGCTCTATGTGGCTCTCGCCAACGCCGATGTCGTGGCAGCCGTCGATCTCAGAGTCGTCGATCAGGCGTATACCCCTTATCAAACCAATTTCAAAGACCCCGGATCCGTCCTCCAAGCCATCGCCCTTTCACCCGACGGCAAATATCTCTACGCGGCCAGTGCCTCGCTCGACGCCGTCGCCGTGTTCGCGGTCAAGGAGCTGCCAAGACTGACCGCCGGTGGCCATAGCATCAAAGAAACACCAGATGAAGAACCCCTCGGCTTCATCCCCACTGAGTGGTATCCGAGCGCCCTGGCCATTGCCGGCAATGACCTGCTGATCGCCACCGCCAAAGGGCAGGGAAGCGGTCCCAACAATATGCTGAATCAGTTGAAGGGCGAGCGTAAAAGAAAAGAGCATCCCTACATTCCAACGCTGATAGGCGGCTCCATCCAGCGCCTGAGCCTCTCGGACATCGAGAAGAATCTAGCCACCTACACCCACCAGGTTGAAGAAGACAATCTCATCCAGTCCGACGGCGGCAAGTTTGACTTTGCCGGCGGAGGCAACCCCATCCGCCACGTGATCTACGTGCTGAAGGAAAACCGCACCTACGATCAGATCCTCGGCGACCTGCCCGTCGGCGACGGCGACCCATCGCTGACCATGTACGGCAAAGACATCACCCCCAACCAGCACAAGCTGGCCATGCAGTTCGGAGTGCTAGACAACTTCTACGACAGCGGCGAAGTTTCCGGCGACGGACACCTCTGGTCCACCGCCGCCACCACCTCCGACTACAACGAGAAAACCTGGCCCATAGCCTATCGCAGCAAAGAGCGAACCTACGACTTTGGCGGCCGCGTGGCCGAAGAACTTCCGCTCGAGCAGGGAATCCCTGACGTGGACGATCCCGCCACCGGCTTCCTCTGGGACAACTTGGCCCGCCGCGGCCTCACCTATCGCATCTACGGAGAATTCATCGCCGTCGTGTGGTGCAAAAGCGAAAAAGCGAAATCGCCCAAGGAAGGAACGCCGTCTCCCAGTTCCGCAACTTGCCCGGTTTCCGAAATTAAGAAAGGCGATCCACTACCCGCGAACGTCGGCAACCCGCGCGGCGGCCCGAGCCCCTGGCCGTGGGCAATTCCCCAGATGAAGCGCACGCGGCCCACCAAAGCCGCTCTGCGCGATCACTACGATCCGCAATTTCCCGACTTCAACACCGACTATCCCGACCAACTCCGCGCCGACGAATTCCTCCGCGAATTCGCCGAGTTCGTGAAAGCCAAGGGAAGCGCCAAAGAACTTCCGCAGTTCACGCTCCTCTACCTGCCCGACGACCACACCGGAGGCACGCGTCCCGGCAAGCCCACGCCGCAGGCCTCGGTCGCCGACAACGATCTGGCGGTAGGCCGCGTAGTCGATGCCCTCTCCCACAGTCCCTACTGGGACGACACCGCCATCTTCGTCGTCGAGGACGACGCGCAGGATGGCGCCGATCACATCGATGCCCATCGATCTACCGCCCTGGTCATCAGCAAGTATGCGCCGCGCATGCCGCAAACGTTCGTCGATCATCACTTCTACACGACCGTCAGCCTGGTCCACACCATGGAAGCTCTGCTCGGCCTGCCGCCGATGAATCTGTTCGACGCTCACGCCCCGCTCATGTCGCCGCTGTTCTCCGGCCCGGGAACGCAGCCGCCGTTTCAGGCCGACGACAATAATCTGCGCAGCGGCCTCATCTATAAAGTGAACGAAAACAACGCCCCCGGAGCAAAAGAATCATCGCAGATGAATTTCTCGAAGCCAGACGCAGCCGATGCGAAAAAGCTAAACGCAATCCTCTGGCAGAATGCAAAAGGCGACGTCACGAGGCCAACCACAGCGCGTCGACCCTGAGAAAGAGCACGTAGGGACAGCCGCCCTCGGCTGTCCAGCGGAGCGCAGCTCCGCGCCGCAGCCGCGAGCTACGCTACAATCTGCTCGTGGGTTCTCCGATCGTGTGCACCAACCTGCGCAAGACCTACGACGGCAAAGTCGAAGCCGTCCGCGGCCTTAGCCTGCAAATCGAAGCCGGCCAGTGCTTCGGCCTCCTCGGCCCCAACGGAGCAGGGAAGACCACCACCATCGAAATCCTCGAGGGTCTGCTCGCACCCACATCGGGCGAAGTCCGCATCTTCGGCCACACCTGGAACGACAACCCGCGCCAATTGCGCGAGTGGATCGGCATCTCGCTCCAGGAAACGCGCCTGTCAGAAAGGCTAAACGTCCGCGAAACCATCGAACTCTTTGCCAGCTTTTACAGCGAACCGCGCCCCGCCGACGACATTCTCGAAGAACTCCAACTCACCGAGAAATCCGGCGCCTGGGTAGGCAAACTTTCCGGCGGCCAGAAGCAGCGCCTGGCCGTAGCCACCGCGCTCGTAGGCAATCCGCGCATTCTTTTTCTCGACGAGCCCACCACCGGACTCGATCCCCAAAGCCGCCGCCAGCTCTGGGAAATCATCCGTGTCTTCCAGAGAAAAGGTGGAACCGTCCTGCTCACCACCCATTACATGGACGAGGCCGAGCGCCTCTGCGACCGTCTAGCCATCGTCGATCACGGCCAGATCATCGCCGAAGGCACTCCCTCCGTTTTGATCGACCGCCTCGGCGGCCATCACGTGGTCGAGTTCAAAGTCAGTAACAACGGAAACGGAAACGACAACGATAACGACAACCTCGACCGCTGGCGCTCCCTGCCCAGCGTAGAGTCCGTCCGTCGCGAGGATTCAACCGTCTGTCTAAGTGTCCGCGAGCCGCACCTCACCATCCCCGCTCTTCTGGATGCGGTAACCAGCGACGGCCATCAACTCGAACACCTGAGCACGCGCCAGGCGAGCCTGGAAGATGTCTTCGTGCTCCTCACCGGCCGCCACTTGCGAGAAGACTGAATGGCAACCATCGAAACCCGCGCGCCCAACCTCCACGCTGATAAGAATCAGCAGCCGCAGCCCGCGCGCGGATCTCGCGGCAACGCACTCCACAATGGCCGTTGGTCCGGATACCGTCACCTCCTCTGGGCGCGCATCCTCGAACTCTGGCGCGAGCCTGAAGTCGTATTCTGGGTATTCGTCTTCCCGCTGCTGCTGGCGGCGGGCCTTGGCATAGCCTTTCGCAACAAGCCCGCGGACATCACCTCGGTCGTAGTGGTCGCAGGCGAGGGCGCGCAGAAAACGCTAGCCATGCTCCAGAATTCAGATAAGACCTCGCCCGGCCACTCCCCCGCTCGAGCCAATGTCCGAGCCACCGTGCTCGATCGCGATGCCGCGCTCAAGGCCTTCCACCTCGGCAAGTTCGATCTGGCAATCGAGTCCAATCCCGACGGCAGCTACACTTTTTATTACGATCCCGCGCGCCCTGAGAGCGTGCTCTCCCGCGCCGAAATCGACGCCCAGCTCCAATCCGCCGCCGGACGCAAAGATGCGCTCATCACTTCCGCGCAATCTTCCAGCGAACCCGGATCCCGCTACATCGACTTCCTCATCCCCGGCCTGCTCGGCATGAACCTCATGAACTCCGGCATGTGGGGAGTGGGCTTCGCGCTGGTGGAAATGCGCCAGCGCAAATTGCTCAAGCGCTTCATAGCCACCCCCATGCGCCGCAGCGATTTCCTTCTGGCCCTAACCAGCAGCCGCCTGGTGCTGATGGTGATTGAAGTAGGCTTGCTCTTAAGTTTCGGCGTGCTGGTTTTTCACATGCCAATGCAGGGATCGATCCTCTCGGTCATCCTGCTCGGATCGCTCGGGGCCGTAGCCTTCGGCGGCATAGGCCTGCTAACCGCCTGCCGCGCGCAGAAAATCGAAACCGTTTCCGGCCTCATCAACCTGGTCATGATGCCCATGTGGATCTTCTCCGGCGTCTTCTTTTCCTATCAGAGATTTCCCGCGATCACCTGCCCCTTCATCAAAGCCCTCCCGCTAACCGCGCTCAACGACGCACTCCGAGCCACGATATTAGAAGGCGCGACGCTGGGCTCACAATCCGGACGCTTGCTCGTGCTTGCAGTTTGGGGCGGGGTCTCGTTCATCCTCGCCTTGCGCTGGTTTCGCTGGACGTAAACAGCTCTCATCTGTCAGCTCTCGGCTCTCAGCTATCAGTTTCCAGCTACCCTATCCAAAGTTGTCATCCTGAGCGGAGCCGGGACTTCACGAAGTGAAGTCCCGGCGGAGTCGAAGGACCCCTGCATTCTTCGCGACTCGCGCCCTAGCACCTCTTTGGTTTCGGCGCGAAGAAGACATCATATGTGATCCGCGCCATGTCTTCCAACGACACAGCGGAATGTCTGACATCGAATTGCTGCGACGTTCTCTCGTACGCGAAATACGGCTCTAATTCTCTGTCGGAGAGCAGAATGACTCTGAGGCCACCGCTTTTGTACTGCGCCGCGCGGCAGTTCTCAACTTCGTCCTGAGTGAAGGGCGCCGTCTTCGAGAACACGATATAGCTCTCGAATTTGTTGCTAGGAAAAGCGTCTGCAACTGCAGCTAGTTTTCTGGCGTCGTCGAGTTCTATTTGTCCACCGGCGTCCTTGCATTCGCCAATCGCTACCTGGATGCTGCTGCCTCTTGGAAGAGCAACGAAGAGGTCCGTCTCGCAGTCTTGAATACTTGCTCCGGCGGATTTCAACAGCATGTTCGTCAAGAGTAATGAACCACCAAATGAGCGGTTCACGGTTGTATCCAGTTGTTGCAGAGTCAGGGCGACCGGAATACTTCCTTCCTGATTATTTTCTTTCCCGAATAGCCCGGACTTCCTGAAGCTCCAGGCGCGGTCTTTAAGTTGGCGAGTGAGCTTGAAGGGGCTGCCGCAGAGTTCGTAGCTGATTTGGGTAGCAACGTCGTCAAGCTCCACCCAAAATTGCAGCTCACACACCGGACAGACTGGGCTGAGGCCAGCGCGAAAAACGCCCTTGTCCAGCAGATAGAGGAATGCATGTTCGGGTTTGAGTTTAGTGATGGTCTGGTCACGTTCCTCGATAAACAGGTCTTCATAGTCCGAGAACTGCGGCAGTCCTGTTGTTGGGTCACAATTCCCGATTGTACGTATAGCCTCTGTCCTGTCGAAGTCCTCCAACGGGCTATATTTTCTAATAAGCCGTCGAACGCCAGGAATCTTCAATACTCGGCAGCCCTGCAGGCCGCCGAGCTGCGAAATTAACCGGGAGGCTATTCGACCCGGCAGGCTCTGGTGGGCGTCTATTCCTGCGACTTCGAATAGCTTCGTCGCGAGTTCATGCTTTCGTAAGGGCTCTAGCTCGAGGTGTTCATCTGTGATCGGACAGATAATGCCAATGCCATCAACTTCTGCGCGAACGCCTCTGGCCCGGAGGCACGCATTCCTTCCATACCACCGGTTGAGTTCGGGGACGTACGGTATCCAAAATGTACTCTTGCTATCGGCCTCATCGGATGGATTTCTGATAGACACGACAAAATGTTGATCACGCCACTCCCATTCATCCGCCAGGGTAAACGGCTTTTCTGGGAACTGGAACGATAAGCTCAGACTGCCTCGCCGCGCCGATAAGGAGGCTAGGACACTCTTTTCAGTGAGGTATTGCAGCGCGGGCCGCAAATTCGCCTGCACAACATCAGTGCCATCGACTGCGTTGTAATAGGGAACCAACGCCGCGGGAAAGGCAAGTTCGCTAACAGCTTCCTGCGAACGGCTCCAGACCGCTATTTCATTGTCGGCGTGCCGACTTGTCGCTTGTCTCTGCCGGATGAACTCCCAATGTGCATCTTTCAGCAGAGCCAAACGTTGCGTGTGAGCCGGATCGACAAACAGTATGTTCAGTCCACAAGCGGCTAAGGTCCAGTAGTTCACGATGTCTTCAAAGTTGCCTGCTCTTCCGGCATAAAAGCCCAAGGTCGTATCGCACGGAACGCGGTCCCAGTTCAAGTCGAGCGCACTAATTTCCGAAGGCGTTACCTTATCCAATAGATAAGCCGGAAGTGGCTCGCCCTGCTTCGCCCAGTAGTGAGAGGGCCTGATGTTTTCTTTTATGAAGCGCTCGTAATCCCGGCCAGTCTCTTCGGCCTTGGGGTAGGCACCGAAAGTGGCGAGCATTACATCTCCGAGCGGGTCGTCCTCGCTCCAATGCACAAGGGAGAATCGATTCGACTCCGCTGGCAAGATGAATGGATCCTGAGCAAAGGTCAGACTATCGGGAACCCGCACATCTTCAGCAATCTTCTGCAGCGAGTGGGAAACATCGAGAAAATTCGGTAGGTGACGTCCGGAAAACTTCGTAAACAAATCGGGATATAGGAGCGGCCAAGGCAGGTGCTCAAACTTCTTCACGAAGGCCTTGACCTGCGGGTCGTCCGAGACCTCGACGAGAACGTCAACTCGAAACCTGCGAACTAGTTTGTCTGCACATGGAGCGGCGATAGGAATAATTGGGTTGAACTTTCCTCCCCAAAAAACATTAGTGAACCGCAACGCGCGTCGAAGGTCATCCCAACTGTTGTCTCGAACGCACCATCCGATGCGGGCAGGACGATAACGAACTCGCACACTTACATTGGCCATATGAGCATAGACGGCATTCTATCGCTACCGCTCGACGGACGGCGGCCCTCCAAAAAGACTCGGATTTCTCTTGACTGCGGGCGGCCTGTCCAGGCTTCGCTTGAACGGAATCTTTAACTTTTTTCATCACAAACAGCCGGGCCATGCGTCACAGACAACCACCCCGCAATGCGCGACAATAGGAACCTGATAGGCGCAGCCAGAAGTGTGCCGTCTCCCAAGACGGCCCTCGAAGCTGCCCCAAACCCATTTTCAGCGCTCTTTGACAACCGTAAGTTGAGGCGTTTAGCGGGCGTGAGCGAAGCGGGAGCCCGCTGCCGAAATCCTGAGCGAAGCGAACGGATCCCTACTAAGTCCTTCTTTCTGAAGACTTTCCATGTAAGTCCTTTAATGTGAAGATTTTGCCTCTAACCCACAGATTCTAATAGAGCGGATAAGATAGGGGGAGGGGGTACCCATACCAGTTGGTTATTGTCTCAAGAGTAAATAGGCAGGAATGGTGGAAAACAAAGTGAAGCGCTGCTTCACCCAAAACCGGGCACGCCCTCGATTCGTATTCGTCGAACCATCCAGGAACCGGTCAAAGTCTTGCCTCACGGGTAGCAAGCCGTGGAGAGGCGAAGCTCGCGCGGGTCGATTTCACAGAAGCGAATTCCGCTCTTCCTGCCCGTCGCACAGGCGGCTCCGAAACGAACCTCAGCCAACGCGCGCTGCGAAAATAATGGGTAACTTTCAGGCGCGAGCCAGCGTCCAAATAGATGGGGAAACTCCATCGGGCCCGACTTGCTATCGGGGGTATAATGGTGTCAACCGACCGGGTTTCTGCGGGGTATCGAAATGTCGTACCGTAAGTTGCTGATCTCCCTGAGCATTCTGGCGCTGATGGCGTTGCCCGCGCTGGCGCAGGATCAAACTTCCCAGACCCCGAACGCGCCGCCGCAAGCCTCGCAACCGCAGGCATCACAGCCGCAAGCGTCAAAAGATCAAACGGAGCAGACTCCGAGCACGCAGCCCCCGCCTGGCTCAACAACCAGCTCGACTCCAGCTCCGCCCGCGGACACTTCTTCGAGCAGCAGCAGCGCCGCCACCGACTCAGTCCCTAGTGGGCCGCCTCCCATCCAGGAACCCGACCCGAGCAAGGTCAAGCACGACGGCAAGGAGGACGATGTCGATGCCATCGGCAACCGCAACGTCGGAGGGCGTGGTATTGGCGACTGGTATTCGCTCGAAACCGAAATCAGGATGGGCAAGCAGTACTCGATGATGGTCGAAAATAGCGTAAAGCTGGTTCAGGACCCGGTCGTGAACGAGTACGTCAACCGCATTGGCCAGAACCTGGTGCGCAATTCCGACGCGAAGGTGCCGTTCACCATCAAGGTGATCGACTCCGACGAAATAAACGCATTTGCGCTCCCCGGTGGATTTTTCTACGTGAACTCCGGTCTGATTCTGGCGGCGGATGAAGAGGCCGAACTGGCCGGCGTGATGGCGCATGAGATTTCGCACGTTTGCGCCCGCCACGGGATGCGTCAGATGACGCGAGCGAATATTGCGCAAATCGCCACCATTCCTCTGATCTTCGTTGGGGGCGGCATAGGCTACGGAATCTACGAAGCAAGTGGTCTGGCCTTGCCCCTCACGTTCATGAAGTTCCAGCGCAATTTCGAAGCGGAAGCGGACTACCTCGGCCTGCAATATATGTATAAGACGGGATACGATCCGCAGGCTTTCATCAGTTTCTTCGAAAAAATTCAGGCGAGAGAGAAGAAGAAGCCGGGCACGATCGCCAAGGCCTTCGCTTCGCACCCGCAGACGCCCGACCGCATTGAGGCCTCGCAAAAGGAAATCGCGACCATTCTTCCGGCGCGCCCGCAGTACATCGTTTCGACCTCGGAGTTTGACGACGTGAAGTCGCGCCTGGCCACCATCGAGAACCGGCACAAGGTCATCGAAGAGAAGGATGGGAGCAAGCCCAGCCTGCGCCGCACTTCAACCAGTGACAAGACCAGCGGCACCGACAAGAGCGGCGACGACGACGATCGCCCGACGCTGAAGCGCCGGGACGATAGTCAGACCCAGAATCAATAGTAGTGCGAATTGCGGAGACAACAAGAAACCGGCTGGCTGCCCGCCGGTTTTTTGTTGACGTTAAGTTGCGACAGTGTGCGTTACGATCCCGCAGCCACCGATTTTACTGTGATCGTGGTGCCGTCCACTTCTCCGGTCACCTTTGCCTTCGCTCCGGCCAGATCGTTCAGCTTGTCGAGCGCGGCCTTATCCGAGGTCTCCAGGGTGTAGACTTTGTCCCCGACCACGAGCGCGTATTTGGATCCATGCTTGATGCAGCCGCGCGTGCATTCCGCGGCATTGCCGGGCATTTCATGTTTCGCCCCGCACATCGCGTCGCTCACTTCGCCGGTCAAGGTCTGGGGCTTACCGGCAGCCAGCGCTGGTACCGCTGCCAGCCCGAGCAACATCTGCATCCCAAAAACCGCAGTTGCTATTCGATTAACTTTCATCGTGCTTTCCTCGCCTGTGAAAGGAGATGATAATTCAAAAGTGGCTACTCCCTGATGTCACTATTATGATGTCAATATTACGATCCTCACGCAAGCTTCGAATTACAAAAAACTTTGCTCCTCGACACGCCACAGTTTTCAACGCTACTGCTGCTTGAAGCGGACCTCCACGTCCACGGTCTTGTCCTTCGCGTCCAGCGATTCATGAATGCTCACGGCCCAGCGCACGGCGCGGGGAAGTAACTGTTCGGTACCGTCCACAAATTTCTTGGGGTAGTCGGCGTTGTAAGGCTGACCTTCACGCAGGGTCCACGCGGCCTGCATCCGAGCCTTAGCCTGTGTGTCGAGTCCCAAGATCTCCAACTCGCCCATCTTGTAGAGGTAGCCTTCGACGATGTTCAGGTCGTAGTGCACGGTGCATTTCTCGTCGTCGAACTGGGCGTCGGGCTTGATCTGAACCGTCATGTAGCCGCGGCTGCGGTAAAGCTTGCCCACGTTTTCGAGATCGCGGAGAAGACGCACGGCGTCGACGGGCTGGCCGGGCTGCAAGTGGAGGAGAGGCGCAACTTCGTCGGTGGTAATGGCAGCGTTGCCCTTCCAGTCGACACTGGAGGTTGAATATATCTTGCCCGGGTTCACGGGTACGATCACATCCACCTGAAGCTCGGCGCGATCTTGCGCATCGGCCGCAGCAGGTGGTTGGGGTACGACGCGCGCGTCTGATGGCCCAAACGCGGCCTTCAAATATCCGCGCTGCAGGTACACCGGGAGCAGGTCAAACTTAGCGGCTGCGGCCAGAGAAGAGCGCGCGTATTCTGCTCCCGTTAGGCGGCGGGCTGCGTTTGCGAGCAGAGCCGTCTGCTCCGGCGAAGCCCCCGGAAATTCGACGCTGCGAATTCGGATGCTGACTTCTTCGACCCGATAAACGATCGCGTTTAGGGCGCCACTCGACTCTTCTGCATTGCGCAGGAAATCCACCCGCCCTGGAAATTGCTTCTCGCTCAAAACGCCTTGCAGCGCCTCGGAAACCCGGTCCGAAAGATTACCTGCAACGGGCAGCAACTGCTTGAACAGCGGAACGCTGCGTTGCAAGGCGGTGCGCAGTTCGTCGTCGGTGAACCAGACAAAATTCTCAAAGTTCGCGGGAACCAGCTTGCTCTTGTCGGTGTCGGCGAGTTGCAGTTCGAGTTTTACGCCCGCCGCTGAGGAGGAATACGAGTAGACAACCTTGCTGAACAAGCCGGAATCGCCCAGGCGCTGCACCGCCTCTTTGAAATCGCCGTCGGCGGCGTTCTGGCCCATCTGCAGGCCGCTCGCGGCAAGAATTTCTGTGTCGGTGTAGCGTGCCGTTCCCGTGATTTTCAGCGCGATGAGTTTGAAGGGGGCGGCTGAGGAAGCTTTGCCACTGGTGGACTGCTTCTGGGCTGCAGCGGCCGAAAGGAGCAAGGGCAGGCAGAGCACGAGACGCACAGCCCGGTTCATTTGGTTCGCTTCCCAGCCCCGGGCGTGGAAAAATTCTTTTGCTTTACCGCTATGTCCATGAAGGCTTTGGCGGCGCGGCTGAGCGATTTGTCTTTGCGGAACACGAGCGCGAGGTCGCGCCGGATTTGCGCGTCGGCGAGCGTGATCGCAACCAGGGCCTTGGCCCGGATATCCTCCTCGATATTCGACCGGGCGATAAACCCCACCCCGACATCGGCCGCCACAAAACGCTTCAGCAGTTCGCTCGAATCGAGTTCCATGGCCAATTTCGGCTTCAAGTGATGGTCATAGAACAGAGCATCGAGCGCGTCGCGGGTGTGGCCCAGTTTGGGCACGACGAGCGGATAGGTCGAAACCTCGGCCACGGTGACGCTCTTCTTCGCCGCGAGCGCATGATGCGGAGCCGTGATTACGACGAGTTCGTCGCGATGAATCATCTGTGCCTCGAGCCGGTTGTCATTCACGGGCAGCGAGACCACGCCAAAATCCACCACATTCTCGATGATCGACTCGAGAATCCTGGCATAGTCGGAGCGCTTGATGTTCACGGCGACGTTCGGATAATCGCGTTTGAATTGCGCGAACACCTCCGGCAGGATGTGCAGACAGGTGCCTTCATTGGCCCCCACAACAATTTCGCCGCGGGGAACGCGCTCGGTCTCGGCGATCTCGGTGAGAATAGTCTTGCGCCGCTCCAGCGTCTCCTCGGCATACTTGAAAAACAGTTTGCCGGACATGGTGAGCGAGACGCGGCCTCCGGAGCGGTCGAGCAGACGGGCGCCTACTTCTTCTTCCAGCGCCCGAATCTGAGACGAGATGGCGGGCTGGGTGCGAAAACGCTTCTCCGCAGCGCGGGAGAAACTGGAGAGCCGCGCCACTTCAAGAAAAATTTCGAGCTGATCGAAGTCCATCGTGTGCTGGCCTCAGACACTATAGCGAGCCTGGGGCGATCACGAAAGAGAAATCAGAGACGCGGCGCATGACCGCCAAACCGACAAAGGTGGTGTGGTGACGGGGCTTTGCCCCCGCCACCACATGTGCCATCCGAGTCCCCTAGACGTTGATCACCGCGATGAGTTCTTTCACGGCGGCGGCGCTCTTGTCGAGGGCCGCTTTCTCCTCCGGAGTGAGTTTGATCTCGATAATCTGCTCGATTCCCTTGGCGCCGAGTTTCACGGGGACGCCGACGAACAGCCCGTGGATGCCGTACTCTCCGTTGAGGTAGGCGGCGCACGGGAGAATCTTTTTCTTGTCTTTGAGGATGGCCTCGACCATCTCGGTGGCGGCGGCCGCTGGGGCGTAGTAAGCGGACCCGGTTTTGAGATATTTGACGATCTCGGCGCCGCCGTCGCGGGTGCGCTGGACGATGCGATCGAGGGTGGCCTTTTCGATGAGTTCGGTGACGGGAATGCCGGCGACGGTGGAATAGCGGGGAAGCGGGACCATGGTGTCGCCGTGTCCACCGAGGACGAAGGCGGTTACGTTCTCGACGCTGACTTTCAGTTCCTGGGCGATAAAGGCGCGAAAGCGGGCGGAGTCCAGTATGCCGGCCATGCCGATGACGCGCTCCCGCGGAAACCCGCTCAGCTTGTAGGCGGCCTGCGCCATGGCGTCGAGGGGGTTGGAGACGATGATGAGGATGCAGTTCGGCGAGTGCTGCACGACTTTGCCGACTACGTCGCTCATGATTTTGTAGTTGGTGTTCAGAAGGTCATCGCGGCTCATGCCGGGCTTGCGTGGAATTCCCGCGGTGATGACGACAATGTCAGACTTGGCTGTGTCGGCGTAGTCGTTCGTGCCGAGGATGGCGGAATCGCGTTTCTCGATCGGCATGGCCTGGAGCAGGTCGAGACCTTTGCCTTGGGGAACACCTTCGATTATGTCAATGAGGACGACATCGGCTAGTTCCTTCGATGCGATCCAATGGGCGGCGGTGGCGCCTACGTTTCCGGAACCGACTATCGTTACTTTATTGCGCATGAAGTTTCCTTTCTTAATGCTCAGGAACATTTCCGGGAGACGCGGCTTGCCGCGTCCTCCGCGGCGGAGACGGGTCAAGCCCCGTCTCTGCGTGAAAAGCGATGTCTCAGTCCGCCGCCACCGCGACGCTCATGTTTTCGATCATGCAAGTGGCGAACTCGCTGGTTTTCACTTTGGTGGCGCCTGGCATCAGGCGCTCGAAATCGTAAGTTACTTTTTTCTGTTCGATGGTGCGCTCCAGGCTCTGCTCGATCAGATCGGCAGCTTCGGCCCATCCGAGGAAGCGGAACATCATGACCCCCGAGAGAATCACGGAGCCGGGATTGATGACGTCCTTGTCGGCGTATTTGGGAGCGGTGCCGTGGGTGGCTTCGAAGATGGCGTAGCCGTCGCCGATGTTGGCTCCGGGCGCGATGCCGAGGCCGCCAACCTGCGCGGCGCAGGCGTCAGAGATGTAGTCGCCGTTCAGGTTGGGCGTGGCCAGAACGCTGTATTCGTCGGCTCGCGTCACAACCTGCTGGAAGATGGAGTCGGCGATGCGGTCGTTGACCATCAGCTTTTTCTTCCATGCGCCTTTGCCGTGCGTGGCATAGATGGAATCGAGACAGTCTTTCACTTCTTTGTAGATAGTCTGTCGGAAATCATCCTGGGCGAACTCCAGGCCGGGTTCGACGAGGTTCGCGTTCTCCTCGATCGTGATACTAGGCTTCTTATCTTTGTTGTCGATGATCCAGCTCTCGCGCTCGGTGACGACTTTGTCGCGGAACTCCTCGGTGGCGAGATCGTATCCCCACTTGCGGAACGCGCCTTCGGTGAACTTCTGGATGTTTCCTTTGTGAACGAGCGTCACCGCTTTGCGTTTGTTATCGAGAGCATGCTGGATGGCCATCCGCACCAGGCGCTTGGTGCCGGTCACGGAAATTGGTTTGATGCCGACGCCGGAATCGAGGCGGATCTGCTTCTTGCCGCCCTTCAGCATGTCTTTGTTGAGGAACTGGATCAGCCGATCGCAATCCGCCGTGCCTTGTTCCCATTCGATGCCGATGTAAACGTCTTCCGTGTTCTCGCGGAAAATGATGATGTTCATGCGCTCGGGATGCTTCACGGGCGACGGCACACCAGCGTAGTACTTCACGGGACGCACGCAGCCGTAGAGATCGAGGATCTGGCGCAGGGCGACATTGAGGGAGCGGATGCCGCCTCCGACGGGCGTGGTCAGCGGGCCTTTGATGGCCACGCGAAATTCGCGGATGGCGCTGACGGTGTCGTCGGGAAGCCAGTTCTGAAAGCGAGCCTTGGCTTTCTCGCCGGCAAAGACTTCGTACCAGGCTACGGAACGTTTGCCCTGGTATGCCTTTTCAACAGCGGCGTCGAAGACGCGAACGGACGCCTTCCAGATATCGCGGCCGGTGCCGTCTCCTTCTATGAAAGGGATGATGGGGTGATCGGGAACGCGGTACTTGCCGTTGCTGTATTCGATCTTTTGCCCGTTGGATGGGAGAGGGACTCCATTGAAAGACGCCATGCACTAGCCTCCAGTTGGGAATGACCACCCATTATAAAGAATATTCAAAAAAGTGGGGTGTGACGAACCTCACAATAGGGTGGATGTTCGCGGCTGCATGGGAAGCGCACTCCCGCGTCACCGACCGCGCGGAAAAGAGACGCGCCAAGCCGCGTCTCTACCGCGGGGCGCATTAGCGTTCGATCTTTACTGATTTGACCACTACGTCTTTGTTGGGACGGTCCTGACGGTTCTTGGCGACTTTCGAGATTTTTTCCACGACTTCGTATCCTTCGACGACCTCGCCGAAAATTGTGTGTTTGCCGGTGAGCCAGTCGGTGTTGCCGACGGTTATGAAAAACTGCGATCCGTTGGTGTTGGGGCCGGAGTTGGCCATGGCCAGCTTTCCCGCCTTGTCGAAACGATGTGGCGAACCTTTGGTTTCGTCTTCAAACTGGTAGCCGGGACCGCCGAAACCGGTGCCCATCGGGTCGCCGCCCTGGATCATGAAGTCGGGAATCACCCGATGGAAAATAGTCCCGTGGTAAAGGGGGTCGGTCGTCTTCTTGCGGGTGGTGGGATGCGTCCACTCGCGCTTGCCTTCGCTGAGGTCGACGAAGTTGGCGACAGTCTTGGGGGCGTCCTTCTCAAAGAGGCGGCAAACGATGGTGCCCTCGCTGGTTTCGAACACGGCATAGGTTCCGGGTGTGCGGGTCATAGTCTCCTCGAATTCCTAAGTTGATCTTCCTTACTATTGCGGCAGAGACGAGGCTTGCCTCGTCTCTGCCGCATCGGCTTCCTTACCGCTAGCCGATGGATTGGGTCCGAGCTAGGGCTTGGCGGCGGAGGCACCGGCGCCAGGGATTTCGATGTGCGTGATCTTGACGGGGTGGACCGGACTTTCGCCGTTCGTGGGCATGCGAGCGATTTTCTTCACCAGTCCGACGGCCGCGTCATCGCACTGCCCGAAAATGGTATAGCCGCCATTGAGGCTGGGGTAGGGAACTTCGGTGATAAAGAACTGCGAGCCGTTGGTGTCGGGTCCGGCGTTGGCATAGGCGAGACGCCCGGGGCGGTCAAACTTGACGCTGGTGGAAGTCTCATTCTTGAATTTGTAGCCGGGATCGCCCGTGCCGTTGCCCGCAGGATCTCCACCCTGAATCATGAATTGGGGAATCACGCGGTGGAAGATGGTGCCGTCATAGAGTGGGACGCCGTGTTTTTTTGTATGGCCGATAGGGCTGGTCCAATCCTTGGTGCCCTCAGCCAGGCCGATGAAATTCTCGACTCCGATCGGGGCAACTTTAGGAAACAGCGTGCAATGGAGGTCGCCTGCCGAGGTGTGGATGATGGCAGTGGGATCGGCCTGTGCGGCGCCGAGCAGGGAGGTGGAGAGGATCAGGACAAGCGTGTGCATTAGAGTTCGCATGGTTGCTCCTTTGAGTGTTTTCGCAATCTTCGATTGTACGACAGTCGATCCTAGCTTGTCGGTGGAGCGTCGGGCATACCCGCCCGGCGGGGCGGGCGAGACGCCCGTCGCTCCACTGAATAGCTTATCCCGCAGTCACGGCGGCCAGAGCCTGCTCAATGCACTGTTCGAACAGTTGGTCTGTGTTGATCTTTGTTTTGGGATAAGCGATGGGTTCGAAGCCGCCTCTCACCTCGAGGTAGAGCGCGAAAGTTCGGTTGTGCGCAGGGTGCGAGGGGTCGGGCTCGAGGTCGAGACGCCGGCGAGCGGATTCATCGGAACAGGTACACTCGATGATTGTCCAGGGCTGAGCGAGTTCGCGGGCGAGTTCCAGAACGCGGTCGATCTGATAGCGACGAGAGAAAGTGCGGCCGTCAAGAAAGATTTTGCGAGTGGAAATAGTTTGCAGCAGGAAGCGGGCAGCTTCGAGCATCACCTCCATCACGAAGTCGTCTTGCTTTACGGAGTATTCAATATTTTCTGGCGCGAATAGGGCGGCGCGGATCTCATCTTTGCTAAGCAGCGCGCCTTGGGTGCGCCGGGCCAGTTCGCGAGCGAGGGTCGTTTTGCCAGTTCCCGGGAGACCGGCCATCAGAACAATCATCTGTGGAGATTGTAGCGGAGGCAGGGTTCAGGTCGACGGTCAGGTCAAGGTTCCGTTCGATGCCCAGCGGCAGGCTCAGTTGGAGGCGCTCATCGCAGTAGAAGTGACCGGTGCGGTAACAGGTTCTTCCATTGGAGGACGCGGGAAGATCGTCTGGGTTTGGCGCCAGTCGCTGTAGCGGTCGGAGACCATCACGTGGAAGCACCAGTGACGGCTCTCCTCTTCGGGTTCGACCAGACCGAGGGCGTTCAGATAAAACAGGTAGTGCTCTACGAATCGAATCTGCTCTTTCGTCAGGCCACGGCGCTGGAGGTCGACCGTAATGCCCGCGAGATGAGAAGACGCGGTGTCGCCATCTGCGGGAGCGGCGTTGCGATTGTGGCGGCGAAGCTTCTTCTGCACCTTGACGGTGCGGACGGCGGAGTTTACCTGGATTTGTTCGTGGAACTGGCGGTAATAAACTTCGGAAAGGTCCTGTACGAAATCGCGGGTCCACGGGCGACAATAGCGGCGTGAGGGATCAAGACTGCGCTCAATCTTCAGCGAATCGCTCTCCAGGATGGGCACCAATTCGCCCGAGGCCTTAAGCGCTTCCAGTTCAGCGTCGTCCTGAATGCGCGGCAGATCGAGGCGGTCGATCTCTTCATTTTGCCGGACCAGGGAATCGTGCGACGGACGAAACAGTGGGTTCCAGAGCACGCCACGAAGGCCCCGGAAACGATACGAGTGCAGAATTCGGTGGTGATGATTGACGCGGCGCACGGCAAAGGCGGTTCCTGGCGCCATGACCGCCAGGAAGGTCGCAAGCATGGTCAGCACAACCAGCAGCGTTCGGGGCGGTTTGGAGCTTTGCGTCATCGCGATTGCGTCGTCAGTTTTGCACAGCCCCCGGGGTCTGTGGAAAAGATCCCATTTCCCAAGAGGCTCTCGAATTGTAAACTACAGATGAACAATTGTGTGAAGCAATTCCGCCTAAGCCCCATTACTTAGGGCAGTTAGGGGAGGTTACCAGAGGCCAATTTGCTGCTTCCAGGGGGGGGTGTTTTCAAAAAAGACGCTATTTTTTGGGAACGACAAGGTTGTGCACTGGAATTTGGGCATCTCCAGGTGCTGGCACCTTCTCCCAACGCCCGCAAACCGCCGTCACTTTCGCAACAGGTCGATGAGCGCTTGCGTCATGACCTGGCCACCGACTTCGGCAATCGACGTGGTCAGGGGAATACTCTTTGGGCAAATCTCGACACAGTTTTGAGCGTAGCCACATTCCTGGATGCCGCCGTCGCCCATGAGCGCCGCCAACCGCTCGTGTTTCAAAGCCTGGCCGGTGGGATGCGTGTTGAACAGCCGCACTTGCGAGATGGTGGCCGCGCCGACGAATCCCGTGTGCTCGTTGAACTGAGGACAGGCTTCCATGCAGCAGCAACACGAGATACAGTTCGATAGCGGATAGGCTTTTTCCTGGTCCTGCATGGTCATCCGCGGCCCCGGACCGAGGTCGTATGTGCCATCGACTGGTATCCAGGCTTTCACTTTCATCAGATTCTCGAAGAGCACGCTGCGATCAACCGCGAGATCGCGCACGATCGGAAATTTCGTTAACGGCTCGAGTTTGATCGGCTGATCGAAGTGGTCGAGCAGGGAGGAACAGGCCATGCGAGCGCGCCCATTGATCAGCATGGCGCAGGAGCCGCAGATCTCTTCGAGACAATTCGAGTCGTAGGTGATGGGCGTGGTCTGCTTGCCGTCGCGGGTGACGGGGTTGGCCGCGATCTCCATCAGCGCCGAAGTAACGTTCATGTTCGGCTTGTAGGGAATTTCGAACTCTTCCCACGACGGCTTGGCGTCGGGGGTGAGTTGGCGTTTGATCTTGATGATTACGGATTTGTTGTTTGCCATTTATGCTCTTAGCCTTTAGCCGTCAGCTTAACTCTTGTTAAGTCATCGGGCGTTACTTTCCTCATCAGTACTTCCTCGGCCGCGGCGGGATCAGCGCCGCATCCACCGCTTCGAACTCGAACTTCGGCTCGTCCAAATCCGGCGCGAAAGTCGCCTTCGTGGTCTTCATCCAGTTCTTGTCGTCGCGCTCGGGGAAATCGGGCTTATAGTGCGAGCCGCGGGATTCGTCGCGCATGGCCGCTCCCTGCGCGATTACGCGCGACAACTGCAGCATGTTGTAGAGCTGGCGCGTGAAAGCGATCGTGGTGTTTGCCCACTGCGCGCGATCGCTCAGGTTGATGTTCTGGAAGCGTTGCAGCAGTTCCACTACTTTGGCGTCCGTTGCCTCACACTTCTTGTTGTAGCGGATGACCGTGCAGTTCGCGGTCATAGTTTCGCCGAGTTCGCGCCAGAGCAGGAACGGATTTTCATTACCGGCGGCTTTCATCAGCCCAGCATTGATTTCCTGCTGCCGTTTGCGTTCGGCGTCGAAGTGGCCGTTGCTGGGTGCGGCCTGTAGACCTGTCGCGTATTGCACCGCATTCGGCCCGGAGACGAAACCTCCAAAGATGCACGACACCAGAGAGTTCGCGCCCAGTCGATTGGCGCCGTGGTATTGGTATTCGGCCTCGCCAGCGGCGAAGATGCCGGAGATATTGGTGGCCTGCTTGTAATCGACCCACAGGCCGCCCATGGTGTAGTGCATGCCCGGAAAAATCTTCATGGGCGTGACGCGCGGATCGTCGCCAACAAACTTCTCGTAGATTTCGAGGATGCCTTCCAGCTTGCGGTCGAGAACCTTGGCGTCGATGTGAGTGAGGTCAAGATAAACCATCGGCTTGCCGTCGATGCCAAGGTTGAGCTCGTACACCACTTTGAAAATCGCGCGCGTGGCCACGTCGCGCGGGACGAGGTTGCCGTACTTCGGATACCACTCTTCGAGGAAGTACCAGCGCTCTTTCTCCGGGATCGACTTGGCATCGCGCTTGTCGCCCTGAGTCTTGGGAACCCAGACGCGCCCACCTTCGCCGCGGGCCGATTCCGACATGAGGCGCAGCTTGTCTTCGCCGGGAATCGACGTGGGGTGAACCTGAATGAACTCGCCGTTCGCGTAATAGCAGCCTTGCTGATAAAGCGCCGACTGAGCCGATCCGGTGCACACCACCGAATTGGTGGACTTGCCGAAGATGGCGCCAATGCCGCCGGTCGCAATGATGATGGCGTCGGCAGGGAAAGTGCGGATTTCCATGGTGCGCAGATCCATCGCACAAATGCCGCGGCAAACTCGGTTGCCGTCGAGCACGGCCGAGAGAAATTCCCAGTGCTCGTACTTCTTCACTTTGCCTTCGGCCTCGTAGCGGCGCACCTGCTCGTCGAGCGCATAGAGAAGCTGCTGGCCGGTGGTTGCTCCTGCGAACGCGGTGCGGTTATAAAGCGTACCTCCGAAGCGGCGGAAGTCAAGCAGACCTTCGGGGGTGCGATTGAAGGGAACGCCCATGCGGTCGAGCAGATCGATGATGCCGGGAGCGGCCTCGCACATGGCCTTGACCGGCGGCTGGTTGGCGAGGAAGTCGCCACCGTAGATGGTGTCGTCGAAATGGATCCAGGTGGAATCGCCTTCACCCTTCAGATTCTTGGCGGCGTTGATGCCACCCTGCGCGCATACCGAATGCGAGCGCTTAACGGGGACGATGGAGAACAGATCAACCTCACCGCCCATCTCAGCGATCTTAATGACGGCGGCGAGGCCTGCCAGGCCGCCGCCCACTACGACGATTTTCGGAGTTGCTGCCATGCTGTATGAATCCAATCTGCCGGGCCGGGCCCGGGCCTGCGAGCACACCACTATCGCATTACGATACTTTCCGAAGCATTGGGGTCTAAAGGCTGGTTCGGCGTCGCCAGGAATCCGTACATGCTGCCCGCTCCGATCGCCACCAGGACGAGCGCGAGCGCGAGGCAGACATAACCAAAGCCGCGGCGCGCCGCTTCACCGGTCGTAATCCCCCACTTCGCGGCGAACAGCCACAGGCCGTAACTGAAATGCCAGCAAGCGGCGATGACACCGACCGCGTAGAAGGCGATCATCCATGGGTTCTGAAATTCTGACTGGACCTTAGCGAAGGACTGCATCGGATGTGTCGGCAGGTGCACGCCGGTGAAGCGCAGGAAGTACGTGTGCTGCGCGATAAAAATGAGCGAAATGATGCCGGTCCAGCGATGAGTGGTGTAGAGCCAATTGCCCGTCCAGGGGTAATTGGCGACGTTGGTCTCGCCTTGATACCAGATCCAAAGGCCGTAGAGGCCGTGGTAGGCGATCGGAATCCAGATGAAGAACAGCTCCAGCAGAAAAACGAAGGGCAGGCTGTTCAGAAACTCGACTTGCTTCCCATACGCTATCGGGCCTTTAAAGGCTTCGGCGTTCGAGATGAAGTGTTCGAGAAGGAACGCTCCGATGGGTACAACGCCGCTGAGGGAATGCAAACGGCGCAGCAGGAACGAGGTGCCCTCGCCAGCGCGCAGTGGAGCGACGCCGGGCTTGATCAGGGGAGCGACGGGACTGGCAGTTGACGCCACGATGACGGCTCCTTACGTGGTCCGATGTACAAACCGACTATTATCCTTTTGCGGGTGAAGGGAAGTCAAGGGAAACGGTGGGACAGTCGTGGGTCAGTTTGATTTCCACAGGCTATCGAATCAATTTGCCTGAAAGCCATACGGCGAAGGCGGCGAGCAGAATACTGGCGACGAGAGTGTAACGGGAAAAGACTCGGACGAACTCAATTCCTGTCGCCTGCGTGCCCGATAGCTGGCGAGATGCCATATAAGCCATGCCAAAGAGCAATACAAGAAAGCTCCCGATGAAAATTGCGATTGCCGCCAGCCAACGTTTCATCCTACCTTTTCTCCGAGTGTTTTCAGGATAAGCCCATTGTCACAGGCTCACAAATCCTCAGGCGTGAGTCCGGTATGCTTACTGATTCTCCGCAAAGCGACAGGACCCAATTCCACAGAATCGTGCCAAGGCCATATGCTACCCCTCTGGAAATCATACTGACCCACTACCGGTGGGAAAGTTGCTCGCGATCCATCCACTCCAGGAATCTTCGGAATGCGGCACCACGATGGCTGTAGCGGGACTTTTCTTCGGGGTTTAATTGGGCGAACGTCTTTTGGATTGCGGGGAAGAAGAAGAGCGGGTCGTATCCAAATCCGTTGTTGCCTCGCGGCGCGTCGAGGATGATCCCCTCAGCAGTACCGCGGAAGCTGTGCAGCGTGTGACCGTCACGGGCGACGGCCAGCACGCAGATAAAACGCGCGCTGCGCTTTTGTTCCGGAACCCCTTTCAGTTCGCGCAGCACGCGCGCGTTGTTGGCTTCGTCATCCGTGTTGCACTCTGCCTTGTGTGGTTCGTCGGCAGCGTAGCGGGCAGAATGAACCCCGGGAGCGCCGCCAAGGGCGTCAATCTCCAGGCCGGAGTCGTCGGCTAGAACCAGTTCGCCGGGTACGGACAGACTGTAGGACTCCGCTTTCTTGCGCGCGTTCTCCTCGAAGCTGGCTCCGTCCTCGACCACTTCGGGCAGAGAAGAAAAGTGCGGGATGTTTGCGATCGTGATGCCGTAAGGAGCGGCGGCTCCGGCGAAATCGCGGAGCTTGCCGGCGTTCGAGGTTGCCAGCAGAACGGTGCGTGAGGTCATGCGGCGGGGCTCGCAAGGTTCGTTGGTATCTCCGGTCGTCGCGTCCTGACCCAAACCGGGTTGACCCAAGCCGGTTTGATCCATTCCGGTCTGAACCAGGCGACAACGAGCACAGCCAGGCTGATCAGCGAGAGGATGTTTCCGAGGAGACGATCGATCGTCCGGCGGAAATGGATGCGTACATCGCTGTCTCCGGCGGCAATGGGAATGACGATCAGGCCGGTGACATCTGTTTTCTGCGTTGTGATGGGCTTGCCGTTCACGACGACCTTCCATGCCGGGTAGCTGAAAAGGCGCACGGTTACATTTTGCGGTGCGGCGGCGTAGACCGTGAAGTGTTTTTCCGTCGGCCCCCACGCCAGCATCTCGCTCTGAACCGGTGCTCCCGAGGCATCGCTGATGCGAGGCAGGGTTTTGTTCAGTTCGTAGGCGTCGTCTTCGGCCGGGACATATTCGTCGGTGCCCTCGTAGCCGGTGGCGTCCGCGACGGCATCGCTCATCTCGCGGATATCGCCGGCCTTCTCCCACCAAGGTGGCTGGAAACGATAGCCGGCGAGGATGACTGCGGCCAGCAGAATTGCAGACGCTAGGAAGCGCCAGGTCCAGGCCCAACGCCTGGCGGCCATGGCGAGAAGCATTGCCAAAGCGGCGTTCATCGACAGCAGCCAGCGGAAGGGAAGTTGCACAAAGCGGAGCTCGGGCAAGTGCTGCCAGAGCAAATTGCTCACCGAAAGCATGAGGACCGCGCTGAAGACACCCAAGGCGGAAAGCAACACCCACGCATTTTGGTCAGCGGCTACCGCGGTCGCGCTGGACGCGATTGGACCGCCGAAAGCCTGCCCTGAGCTTGTCGAAGGGTCGGCTGCCCCTACGCGTTTGACCCGCCAGCGGCGCGAAAACCATATCGCGAAAGCGAGGATGCCAATTTCGAAAACCGCTACAGTCGAAACCAGAAGATTAAAACGGTTGTGATCGGGATCGGCGAGGGTGGTGAAAAGAAAATTGTCCTGTGGCCGGACTCCCGGCGACAGCACCTCTCTGATGTTGATCCATCCTTGTTCGTAAATTGCCGGGAGCAGATAAAACGACGCCAGCCCGACTCCCAAGAGCATCGCCAGCGCCGTCCGGACTACGGTCCGAACTAGGGGACGCCAGACCTGTGGACCCCATGATCGTTTGTGGGCGAGCTCGCGCGCGGCCCCAGTCACAGCGAAGACCAACGTGATCCCGGCCGTCGCGTAATTGATCATCACGGCCGCAGGTACGTTCGTCATCCAGGCTGCGGCCAGCGTAAGACTCAACCCCAGCGTCGGGCGAAAGGCAGGCTTGGGTTCCAGCGAAAAGATCCGCAGAAGACAAAGCAGCATATGCGGTAGCAGCGCCGCAGCCAGCAGTTCGGCGTATGCGCTCCGCCAGTAGACGATTAGCAAGTGGTAGGGATTCAGGGCATAGAACACGGCCGCAAACAACGCGTCCTCGAGCGGGAGCCACTCGCGGGCGAGCCGGTACATGGCCGCTCCGGCAAGCGTGAGCACAATCCAGCAATACGCGGCCGGCACCATCGTCCAGGGCAAAGCCGCACCGAGCGCGGCGCCCAGAGTCCAGGAAGCCGGGGGATAAAACAGGAAGCGAGCCTCGCCATATCCCCAGTACGCCAGTGCCGCCCAGCGCGGATATGCGATGCCGTGCTTCCATTGGCCGAGGACTTCCATCCACGAAAACATATGGAACTCAAAATCATGCCCGGAGGGACTGCCCCACCAGAAAAACGGAGTGACGGCCGCCAGACAGCAGGCAGCTAGCACGAACGCACGCGAGATCGGACTTCTGAGCAATTTACCCTAACCTTGAACTGACAAGCCGCGAAAAAGCGCCGCCGGAGACGCGGCAAGCCGCGTCTCTACGCGCAGAACAATTCTATTGCATCAGAAAATTCTCGAGAAATTAACCGAAGCGAAACCATTCAGGAAGGGGTGTCGAGGTAGTCTGCGATCAACGTTGTGGCACAGCCACCGGGGACTGGGCCGACACCAGAGACGGGGTGCCGATCTGGTTCCCGGTTTTTGCGGGGATCCTCTTTGCGGGATTCGGGGGGCGATTGGGCGAACCCTTACGGGCAGCTTCTATTGGCGGACGTTATTGATTAACGCTCGCCGGAGTTCGCTGTTGGTGCAGTTCGGCGAGAAACCCTTCTTCCTCCAGCGCATTGCCGGTCCGCAGCAATTCCAGGAGTGGATCCTCCACTTCGGTTGTGGCGCTGCTGGCCTCGCTTGGATCCTGGTTTAGGTCGACCGCGTTGGCGACCAGAGCACGAGGAGAAATTTCCAGTTGCGGAGTGGCGCCGGGCTGGCCGGTGAGGAACTCGATAAACTCGCCGACGCTTTTGCGCTGATCTTCCGTGCGGGCGGGAAATTCAATGCCCATGCCATGTCCGGGATGCATGACCCGGACCAAACCCTCGGTGTGAATCTCCATCCCGGTGGCGCGCAGGCACAGGTCGACGGCGGAGGACTGAGGGAAGGGGGATTCGGTCTGCACATAGCAGCCGCCCAGACTAAGATCCGTCAGTTTACATTGCGTGACCGCGTCGGGTTCTCCGGGCAAGGCATCGTGCGAACGAGCCGTCAGCCACTCACTCATTTCCTTGCGCTTCTCGGCGTCCATGTCTAGAAAGCGCAGGCCGCTTTGACCGTTGGCGGTGCTCCAGACGACTTCCGCGTCGCCTGCAATGCCAGTGCCGCCATCGGGAAGCTCGAAGGAGACGTGAACCAGACCCTCGGATGGAAGTGGCTTGGCCGCCAGCACATCCATGCCGCCGGTGCTGAGGTCGAGCAGAATGCCTTCAACCGTGTTGCTCTCGTCGATACGAATCGTAACCGCCGCCTGGACGGCGACCCGCAACGCTTGCCGCCTTTCGCGCTTCAGCAGCGCCGTGGCAGCGCGCAAGGTGTTTTGCGCCTGCTCGCAGGTGACGGGCTTGGTGAGGATAAAATGAGCTCCTGCGCCGAGGATCGAGCGCATCTGCGAAACTTCGCTTAACAAGGCAACCGTGACGGGAGGATTGCGGTCGGGGCCGACGAGGCGGCGGCAAGTTTCCAAAAGCAAAGAGGCGGTTTCGGGATCATCGAAGTCGACGATCACTTGATCGAAACGCTCCTCCGCCAGTCGTGTCGCGGCGACATCGGCCGCGTTCGACCGATCCACCGCAACCCCGAACTGCGCCAGGGCCTGAATCAGCGTTTCCGCAGTCAGGTCATCCTTGGATACCAACAGTGCCTGCAATATCATGGAACCGAGCCTCCCGCCTCGCGCTGTGCCTCCACAATCAGGCTTCTACGGCCAGCGCGGAGTTACGCTACGCCCTGGCTTGGACGCGGCAGGCGAGGATTGAGCGCTGGCCTTGGCAGCCATCGCGTTGGAGTTCTCATCGTCCACCTCCGTCAGGACTGCGCTATCGTCCTCGTTATCATTTTCGGCAAGCAAGGGCGCGACTTCGCGCAGCTTCTCGGCCGCCTGCTGCAGCATCTCGATCTGTTTTCCCAGCTGTGTGTACTGTGCCTGCTTGCGGCGCAAAACCTCATGGATATCCTTCATACAACCCCCTGCGCCTGACTGTAGGTTTGGACAAAGGCAAGGTCAACGCAAAATCCACCCTGGGCCGTTACCGCAGTAATCGAACCATAGGACGTAAAAGGACGTAAGCGGGCCTCAAAGCGGTTCTACGATCAGTCTCGGCTAAGGACACAAAGCAATGGAGACGGTCTTGAGGCGGGGCCGGTTCGACGCGAAAATCGAACCTCACTCCTGCAAAGGCCATCAAGTCGATCAAGCAGCTTGTGCTCAAAATCAAAAACCCCGCCTTGCGGCGGGGTCATGAGGTGAGTGTTCTAGGCGACCGACGAATTTAAGTTATGTCCCGAGCAGCTTGCGACGGAATATTCCAGCGATAAACACAAGCCCTGTTCCGAGAAGACCTAAAGTTCCCGGTTCCGGGCTACCGAGGATATTCTGGCCCATCTTGATGTGCCCGATACCCGCGGCGAGTTGTCCGTTCACCGTGTAGATGTCCTGGGTCGTAGTTCCAGACACTTCACGACCGTTCCACAGATAGCCCATGATATTGCCGCTGAGAACGTAGGTCAGGTTCTTCTTGCCAGGCGCGCTAGTCAGAGTCCATTGAATCGGACCGACGAACCAGCCGTTGAAGATCGTTACCGGCGTTGTTTTTGATCCCGTTAAACTTTTTGCCCACTGGCCGATGCCCACCACGACAAATGAAGTGCCGTCCGCCGCAGTGGTCGTGCCCCCGTTAAAAGTTCCGCCATACCGGATTGAGCCGGTGGCCAGACTACCGGTGGTGAAGGTCACCGAACCGAGAGCGTGATTGGGAGTAGCTACCGTGCTGCCCCAGGTCTCCAGTTGCGATTGACTCGAGGTGATGCCCGCACTGGAAATGGCAATCGAGCCAAACTCGTTCGTGAAAGTGTCGATTCCGTCCGCCCAAGCGGCAATCGGCAACGCCAAAGCCAGCAGTGCTAGAACTAATACTCGCCTCATTTTAGTTCCCTCCCTTTTCCTGGTTCTTTCCCGAGATTCGCCTTGAAACTTGCGTCCAAGACGCAGGTCGCCTCGTTCTTATAAAGCACTTGTCACTCCAAAGCTGTGGAAACTTGGTTGCTATTATTTATCAATAACTTACAACCATTTTCCTTGCCTCCGCACAATCTGGGACTGCAATCTGCTGCATACTTGCAACCATCGCCTTCCTAGATCGTCCAGCGGCTCAATCTCGCAGGCGGTCACGCCGACAACGAAACGGAGCAACTGCGGATTCGGAACCGGCAGGGGAATCTAGCCACCAGAAAGAAAACTTAAGCTTGGAAAGGCCGCTTCCAGAACCCTATTGCGACTGGCAGTACCCAATCGCAACGTGACTCACGTTACCACAAAACCGCCGTTTAGCGAGTAGCCCGTTGGTGCCATTTCATCGCTCAAAAGTGGCATTTCGCTCGCGGGGCCAGTTGCCATATCTTTCGGGTTGAGCAGTTCTGGGGGAGGGCTGTTCGGGCGTCCCGTGATTCTTTGAATCCGGGGCGCTTCTTATTTGTAGTGAAGTTTCCTGGGGCACCCAAGTTCCAACGCCGTTGCGGCTGCTTCCACGATTACCTGCCAGAGCCGTCTGAGAGCATCGGTATCTCTTCACTTTTTCCCGATGACAAGCTGCGGTAGGCGGCGTCCAGAATGAGCTGGTTCTGCCAGCCTTGCTGGCCACGCACTGGAAACAATTCCCGACCTTCGACTGCGGTAGCGAAACTGTCTACCTGCCTCGCGTAGGCAAGTTGGTTGGAGATGGTTTCTTCGGCCACGCGTTGTCCGTTGCGCCACAGTTCCAACCTAACGGGCCGTTCAACGTTCAGCGCATCATCGGCCCGGAGGACGCCCGCGTCACCGACAATCTCCAGCGGCGTTCGATAGTGAGCACGAGTTGAAACCAGCACCGCGGCCAGCGTACCCCGCTGAAACTCCAGCGTCATGACGGCCGCCGCTTCTACGTCGCCCGATTGTTCGTCTGGGCGACCGAGAGCGCTCACGCGCCGCGGCTCATCCTGCAGGATGTAGCGCAAAGCGTCGATGCAATGGACGCCCACGTCGGCGATGGGCCCGCCTCCGGCTATCGAGCGGTTGTAGAGCCAGGCGCGCACATGGCCTAACCCAGGATACGAGAATTCCGCCCGGGCAAAGATCGGCTGCCCGATGTCACCAGCGGCGATGCGTAGGCGAAATCTCGCCGTGCTTTCTGCAAAGCGAAAGACCTGGGCGACGCCGAGAAGAACGCCGGCGTCGCTCGCCGCTTCGACCATCCGGCGGCATTCTTCCGCATCCATGCCCATCGGCTTCTCGCACAGCACGGGCTTGCCGGCAGCAACCGCGGTGAGGACATCCTGCAGGTGGCAGGCATTCGGAGTGGCGACCAGCACGGCGTCGACTTCGGGGCAGCCGCAAAGTTCTTCGGTGGAGACGAAGACGTGCGGGATCGCGTATTGGGCCGCGGATTCACGTGCCTGGTGGGAGTCCCGGCGCGACAGAGCGACCACTTTGCAATTTCGAGCAAGCGCGAAACCCGGCATCAGCCGCCGCACGGCGTGCAATCCGAAACCCGCGATACCAAAGCGAATCATGTGAATTTACCGGCTCCTCTGAAGCCGCTACGTGTACGGATAAAAGACGAAAAACAGCAGCGACAAGGCGGTCAGCGCCCAGAGCGCTGGACGAACATCCCGCAAGCGTCCCGAAACCAGCTTGCAAAAAGGATACAAGATGAAGCCCGCAGTCATGCCGATACCCACGTTGTAAGTGAACGCCATCAGTACAATGACGCCGAAGGCTGGAACCAGTTCGGTGAGGTCGTCGAAGGGAATGCGGGTGATCGGAGTCAGCATCAGCAATCCAACGAAGATGAGCGCCGGTCCGTAGGCCTGGGGCGGGATAGCGGAGATGAATGGCGCGAAGAATAAAGTCCCGACAAAGCACAGGGCCGTGATGACCGCGGTCAGGCCGGTTCGGCCACCGGCCTCTACTCCAGTGGCGGACTCGATATAGGCGCCGGATGTGGTGGTTCCAATCACGGCGGCGAAAGTTGTTGCCAGTGCGTCGGCCATCATCGGACGCTCGATCTGCGGCAGGTTGCCGTTTTTGTCGAGAAAACCCGCGCGCGCCGACACACCGATGAGAGTGCCCATGGTGTCCACAAAAGCCATAACAAAAATCGTCAGGACGACCGGAAAAAATCCCCAGGTGAATAGTGTGTGCAGATCGAACTGGAAAAAGACGGGCTGCAGGCTGGGCGGAAGGCTGACCCAACCTGTCGGCGCGGGAGCGACCCGCGTGACAAAACTGAGAAGAGCGGTGGCGAGAACTCCGCTAAGAATCGCGGCCGGGAAACGGCGAATGGTGAGTACCGTCATCAGCAGGAAACCAAAGATGGAAAGCAGGACCGAAAGCGAGGTCAGATGGCCCGGCCGAACCGGCGCGCCAGGTGAACCCATGGTGACAATGCCGGTCTGATTCAGCCCGATGAAGGTGAGGAATAATCCGATGCCGACGGCGTAGCTGTAACGGAGCGTGGTGGGAATGGCGTCGACCATCCACTGGCGGAGGCGGAACAGAGTCATCAGGATAAAAAGAATTCCGGCCAGGAACACGGCGCCCAGAGCGCCTTGCCACGTGTAGCCGAGCACATGAACCACCGTGAACGCGATGAAAGCGTTTTCGCCCATATACGGACCGATGGCGAAAGGGCGGTTGGCATAGAAGCCCATCAGCAGCGTTCCGAAAATGGCAGTGAGAATGGTGGCCGTGAGCGAGGCGCCGGCCGGCATGCCGGCAGTTTTCAGGATGGCAGGGTTGACGGCCACGATGTAGGCCATCGTGAAAAAGGTGGTGAGTCCGGCGACAATTTCGCGGCGGATGGTTGTCTGGTGATGAGAGAGTTGAAAGAACTGATCGAGCCAACGGTTCAAGTTGCCCTCGGGGAGAAACTCAGAATTGTACATTCGCCGCGCGCGAAGGACGAATCGAGCCAGGACTTCGAGTGCGTTCCTGAGCAATCATCGGCTGCGCAATTCGGCGAGCAGCTTGGGATCGATGTTGCCGCCGCTGATCACGGCTACGTTGATCGCCGTCTTCGGCAACTCGTCGGCGCGGAAAAGAAATGCGGCTACGGCCGCAGCGCCACTCGGTTCGGCCAGTGTTTTCGCGTTCGCACTCAGAGCGCGCATGGCCTCGCGAATCTCTTCTTCGCTCACGCTGACGATGTCGTCGACATAGGCGCGGATGTGTTCGAAGTTGATTGCGCCGACGCTCTGCGTGCGGAGGCCGTCGGCCAGCGTCTGCGAGACTTGCTCCGCCGGGGCGGAGACGATGCGGCCGGCGCGCAGGCTGGCTTGCGCATCGGCGGCAAGTTCAGGCTCGACGCCAATCACCTTCACCCTGGGTTGGCCAAGCCGGAGACTGAGCTTGACGGCGGCCGAGACGCCGCTGATCAATCCGCCTCCGCCGACCGGGACCAGCACGGTTTCAACGTTAGGCAGGTCTTCGAGAATTTCGAGCCCGACCGTCCCCTGGCCGGCAATAATCTTTTCGTCATTGTAGGGCGGCACGATCGCGTAGCCGTGCTCGGCGGCCAGTTGCTCAGCGCGCAGCCGGCGCTCTTCGCTGCCGGGGCCGACGGCGACGATTTCCGCTCCGAGCGCGGCGGTGGCTTCAAGCTTGTTCTTCGGAGCATTGCCGGGCATGACGATGATCGCCTTCACGCCCAGCGCCCGCGCCGCGTAGGCCACGCCCTGCGCGTGATTGCCGCTGGAATAGGAAATGACTCCGCGGCGGCGTTCTTCGTCGCTAAGAGATGCGACTTTGTTATAAGCTCCGCGCAGCTTGAAAGCGCCAATGGGCTGCAGGTTTTCGAGTTTGAGGAAAAGCTTGCGTCGGTCCGCCGCGCCCGTCCATTCGAACAGTGGGGTGCGCACGGCGATGCCGTTGAGGCGCGCCCGAGCTTGCTGAATGTCAGCTAGGGTTACGATACAGGATCTCTCCTCTGCGCTCTCGGCGCCTCGGCGGTGAAAGAATTCTCAGATCTCCAGTATCACCGGCATAATCAGCGGCCGGCGTTGCGTCTGCCGCGAGATGTAGCGCTTCAGGTCGGTGCGGATTTTCTCCTTGATCACGCCATAGTCGGCTTTCTCTTCGGCGCTGGAGGCATCGAGCGTTTCCATGACAATCTCGCGGGCGCGCTCGATCACGCCGTTTTCGCCGGGTGC
>JBEKWL010000004.1:0-46963 GCA_049513095.1 Terriglobales bacterium | reverse complement strand
CGCATGGCAGCTTTCAAGAATCTGAGCAAGTCAACCGACAGGTTTGAGACGGTCGCGGCGAGTCCCATGAGTGCGGAAGATCGGAGTCGATGCATGGCCACCCGGATTGTACAAGCGAACAAGGCTAGATTGCCCGTCGAAAATCAGCCGCCACGGCCGAATCCATTGGGGTTTCTCCTTGGCGATCTGATGCGCTCAAGAACTCCATTTTCAGTGATTTCGCTTCCTCGGACGGAATTTTTGCGGAGCACAGGCAGTTTCCACAAGTATCTTGGGGTAAGTTACGGTAAAATTGGCTCTCTGCACCGGCAGTGGCCCTCCTCCAAGGGAGTTACAGGAGCATGGGGATGGAGTTACCGTCCGCCGAAAATTCGCTTGCCTCGGTTCTCCGCCAAGAGGGGAATCACGCCGTGCCTGAAGCGGCAGTGCGGAGCGAACTCGAGCGGCTGCTGGCCAGCCGCTCCCTTCGAGACTCCGATCTCCTGAAGCGCTTCTTGCGGTACATCGTGGAGCACACGCTTGCCGGCAAAGGAGACCAGCTCAAGGAATACCGGTTGGGGGTGGACGTATTTGACCGAGAAGCTTCATTCGATCCGCGGCTTGATCCGGTGGTCAGAATGGCTGCCCGCCGTCTCCGCGCCAAGTTGCGGGAGCATTACGAAAATGCTGGTCGCGATTCCCTGGTTCGCATCGAGGTTCCCAAAGGCGGCTACTCTACCATTTTTGTCGCAGCTACCTCCTCGCAGGTAGCCCTGTACAGGGATGTGGCCGGACCAGTCGATCAGCGAAACGCCGACCGCCCCCAAATTATTCTTCGTGGTTGGAAGCGGACCCTTGCCGCCGCGGCGGTCCTGGTGACTGCCGCACTGATGGCGGGAGGCTTTTACTACCGCTCCCGTCAAACCGAGCGCCTGACCGACAAGGACAACATCGTCCTGGCCGATTTCGCTAACAGCACTGGCGATCCGGTGTTTGACGACACCTTGAAGACAGCGCTCGTCGTTTCGTTGCAGCAGTCGCCTTTCCTCAATGTGCTCTCCGACCAAAAGGTGTCAGCGACCTTGCAAACGATGATCCGTCCCGCCGGCACGAAACTCACGGCCGAGGTCACCCGCGAGCTTTGCCAACGGGCGGGCAGCAAGGCTTACATTGCCGGAGCCATCGCGAGTCTGGGCAACGAGTATGTGCTGGGCTTGAAAGCGGTGAATTGCCAGAGCGGAGACACGCTGGCGCAGGAGCAGGTGACGGCCGCTTCCAAGGAGAAGGTGCTGGAAGCGCTGGGCGAGGCGGCGTCCAAGCTGCGCGGCGAACTGGGAGAATCACTGGCTACAGTGCAGAAGTTTGATGTGCCGCTAGTACAGGCCACCACGTCTTCGCTCGAAGCTTTGAAGGCGTTCAGCCTTGGCCGAAAGGCCTATAACGAGAAAGGCCCTGCCGCATCCCAGCGGTACTTTCAACGTGCCATCGAGCTTGATCCGAACTTTGCCTTGGGCTACGTGGCAGTGGGCCACGGCTACTTCAGTCTCGCCCAGCTAGGGCGGGCCAGCGAGTACTATACCAAGGCATTCCAGTTGCGGGAGCACGCCAGCGAGCGGGAAAAGCTGGTGATCACCGCCGCCTACTATGAAACGGTCACTGGAGAACTCGACAGAGCGGCCCAGACATATCAGGAGGGGATTGAGAGCTACCCCCGTGTAGCCGGAGCGTATGGCAGTTTGGGCATAGTATTCGCCTCGCTGGGGCAGTATGAGAAGGCCGCCGAGATCACAAGGCAAGGCATGCGCCTTGCACCGGATCGACTGTATTTGTACGGCAATCTCGCCAACTGCGCGCTTGCTTTGCAGCGCTTCGACGAAACACGGCAACTCCTCCACGAGGCGCAGGCGCGGAAACTGGATGATAATCTGCTCCACAATTATCTCTATGCTCTCGCCTTCCTCGGGGCGGACTCCGCGGCGTTGGCGGAACAGCAACAGTGGTTTGCGGGCAAGCCCGAATATGCGACGTTTGGACTTGCGCTCGCATCTGACACCGAGGCTTACGCTGGTCATCTTGGCAAAGCGCGGGAACTGACCAAGCGGGCTGTGGACTCCGCAGTACGAGCGGACAGCAAGGAAACTGGGGCAATATGGCAAGCGATTGCTGCTCAGCGGGAAGCCGCTTATGGCGATGCCAGCGAAGCCCGGCAGACAGCGGCGGAGGCTTTGAAGCTTGCTCCCGTGAGTCAGGGCGTCGAGGTCGAAGCCGCGCTTGCGTTTGCCATGGCGGGCGACATGGCGCGGGCCGAGTCCTCGGCCCAAGACTTGGGGAAACGCTTCCCGCTGGACACCCAGATGCAGTCGCTCTGGCTGCCTGCGATTCAGGCGCAATTGGCGCTAGATGGAAAAAACCCAGCTTCCGCCCTGAATGCCTCGCAAGCCGCTTCCCCTATCGAGTTGGGGGAAATACAGTTCCTCAACAATATTTCCTGTCTCTATCACGTGTACATACGAGGAGAGGCGTACTTGGCGGCAGGGCAAAGCAAAGCTGCAGCCGCTGAGTTTCAGAAAATCATCGACCACAGCGGCATCGTTTGGAACTGCTGGACGGGAGCGTTGGCACATCTGGGAGTAGCTCGTGCGAACGCCGTGCAGTTCAAAGCTTCGCAGGGTGCGGAGGCCGACGCCGCCCGCGTGCGCGCGCTCGCTGCTTACAAAGATTTTCTCGCGCTCTGGAAAGATGCCGACCCCGACATCCCCATCCTGAAAGAAGCCAAGGCAGAGTATGCGAGGCTGAAGTGACTTCTGAACGTAGGTTTCCCCCCGCGGGAAACGACGCGGAACATCTCTTTGTTACTTGGCCAGATTTACGAAAGGTCAGAGGTTAGAGGTCAGATTGCAGAGGTAAAGTCATGATACGTCCAACGGTTTCTTACCTCTGCAATCTGACCTCTAACCCCTGACCTCAGTCTTATGAAGCGATCAAGCGATCAAGCAGCATTCCCCCCGCCTGCTTGAAGCTTTAGTTCACCGCCACCTGGGATGCTTGTCTCTCCGAACCCCGCTTCCGGGCAAACCTTCGCAGCACCCACTGCCCTCCTAAGAGTTAGGCTCGCCTCACTTCGGCATCAACCAGCGGTCCAGCGCCACCCTGCCAAGCTGCTGAAAATACAAGCCAGGTTACCGTAACATTACCGTGTCTTTGTTGACTTCCGCCCCCTTCTGTCCGCTAATAGCGAGGAATTATGCGGCTCGTGATCCAGCAGCGGCCCGACGGGCAGACGGAGATCGTAGCAGCCGACCAATCGTTCTTGATTCGGAAAGATCCGCCGGATGTAGCAATCCCGAACAGACTGCTGCAGGATTTGCGGCTCTCCGAGTTGCCAGATCAGATCGGCGTCAAACCGTTGGGAATGTCCCTGGTTGTTACTGGAGGAGAGCAAGTGGACTGTTGGTTGTACGGCTTTCACGACGGGTACGCCTTCGCGCGAGTTCTGGTAACCGCGAAGGCGGGACCGTCTGTTGAGTTAAACGCATTGCAGGAGGCGGTCAGGGAACGGCAGGAGAAACAGGGAGATGTAGAACCAACTGAATCTGATCCCGACGGGGATTCCGAACTTTGTTTTCTGCTCGACCTCCTGGAAGACGTTCCGATTCCCGAAGCACTGGACAAGGTTGAGCAAGCGCTCACGGAGTTGGATAACCGTCGCATGTCGCTGCTAGCTACCCAGCCGTTTCGCAAGTCGGCTGCTACTTAGTACGGCAAGGAAGCTCAGGAAAGTCTGGGGAGTGGGAAATGAAATCTACGCGCTGCTATCCTTCGCGGAATCAAACCTCGGCGCTCTTTGACTCAGCGGACACTTCGGCAGAATCCTGGCTTGGCGTCAACTGTTGCCTCGGTCCGAGAGGCGCTCTTTTTGTTGCGGTTCTGATGCTGCTCATATGCATCGGCTCGGCCACCGGCGCTGCGGCGCAGAGCCCGCCACCCGCCACGTTCACCAGCGCGTCATTAATCGACACCGGATTTGAGGGGTATTACACCCCTGGCGCCATAGTTCAGGCCATTGCCGGTGGAGACTTCAACGGAGATGGAAAACCCGACCTCATCGCTATTAGCAACAACGCGAACCACGAATACGAAATTCTTCTCGGCAACGGTAATGGTGCATTTTCGAGCACTGGAATCAACACACTCGCTCTTCGCAGCACGGGCGATGGCATTAACGCGAATAATCCTAACCTCATTGCCGTTGGTGATTTCAACGGCGATGGCAAGTTGGATTTCGCGGTCTATATCAATGGAGGTCAAAGCGGCGCGAATTACCTCGACGTGTATTTGGGAAACGGAGCCGGTCACTTCTCATTTTCCAACAGCTACACAGTCGGGAACTCAGGAGCAACGGGTATCGATGATGGCGTTGTGGCCGCAGACGTCAATGGAGATGGAAAGTTGGATTTGCTAGCCATCAATTCGGGCGACAATTCGGTCACGGTGCTATTGGGCAACGGCGATGGCACATTTCAGACGGGCGCGCTGTATAGTGCCTGCAATCGATCTGGCTGTGAACCTGTAGCACTTACCGTGGGCGATTTTAACAATGATGGCCACCCCGATCTGGCCCTAGTTTCGACGGATGCCGCCCAGCAAAGCGGAATCTATATCCTGCTTAACAATGGGAACGGGACTTTTCAGTCGCCGGTTTTCTACTCTAGCTCAAGCCAAATGGGAGGCTTCCCTGATGGCGAATCTGGCATCGCCAGCGCCGATTTGAATGGCGATGGCAATCTCGATCTGGTCATGACCAATAACGCCGGAGCCTGGGTCTTCTTAGGCAATGGGGATGGGACATTCCAAGCGCCGATCAATTACGGCGCTCCCTATGCAGACACACTAGCTCTGGCTGACGTCAACGGTGACAAAACGCTCGATCTCGTCGTCCCCGATTTCTACAACAGTACCGTCTGGGTACTGCTGGGCAACGGCGATGGAACGTTTAAGCCCGCCGTCGCCTACGCCACGGATTGGTTTCCCGAGTCAATCGTGGTTGCTGACTTCAACGACGATGGCAAACTCGATTTTGCCGTGGGCAGTGATAACGGTCCTATGATAACGCTGGCTTTCGGCAACGGAGACGGCACATTCCAGACAGGCCCTAATTACGATATCGGCAACTGGACCGGACAAGTAGCGGCCGATTTCAACAACGACGGGAATCTCGATGTGGCCGTCTATAACAGCGCAGTTTTGCAAGTAATGTTAGGCAATTCCCATGGTGGGTTGGGCAGCCCAATTACCACTTCGATGCCCGGTTTGGATGTGACTTGGATGGCGGCCGGCGACGTGAACGGCGATGGCAAACCAGATCTGGTGGCCGCGAACGATGTGTCGAATCCGAGCATCGCGGTTTTCATCGGCAACGGGAATGGAACGTTCAATCCCCCGGTTACTTACTCGACCGGCAGCACTCAGACCCCGTCCTTCCTGGTATTGGCCGACGTAAACAACGACGGAAAGCCGGATGCCATCGTCTCCAACGCCGATGGCAGCCTGAGCGTGCTCTTGAACAACGGGCAAGGCGTTTTTGGGACGGCCATCGTCACTCCTGGCGTCAGCAGCAATGGGGACTGGCTTGCAACCGGCGATTTCAATGGCGACGGCAACCTCGATTTGGCGATCGCGGATTACTATGGCGCTGACTTTAGCGCCAGCAAGGGCCTCATTATCCTGCTGGGTAATGGGAACGGAACCTTTCAGTCGCCCATATCTATCCCTATTGATGAATTTGGACCGACATGGGTCACCGTCGGCGATTTCAATAAGGATGGCAAGCTCGACCTGGCTGTTGGGGGCTACTGGGTAGGGGGGGGCCTTTTCGGCGGCGGTGGCCTCGCCATTTTGCTGGGTAATGGAGACGGCACATTCGGCTCTCCGACCTATTACAGTCTCTACCCGGGGGCAAATGTTAGTGTTAACCCCGCCTATGCGGCGGTAGTTGCTGACGTCAACCTGGATGGGAACCCTGATCTACTGGTCCCATTTGTGACAACTCACGTGAACGTGGGCGTCTTCCAATGTTGCGGTGAGCCATATAACGCCGGCGTTGGCATCTTTCTGGGCAAGGGCGATGGCACATTCGAGTTTGAGAACGCGCTTGGAGAACCCGGCGTTGCAGGCGGACCGTTCCTGGTGGGAACCGGATCCTATGGAGTCATAGCCGGAGACTTCAATGGGGACGGTGCGCCGGATGCAGCGGTCTTGAATCAATACAACTTCGGCGGCGGTTCAGGGCAAGCCTACGTCACGATCCTGCTCAACACAACGCTTGGCCACGGCACCAATAACGGCACCACGACTACATTGACCTCTTCCCTGAACCCGGCTGGATATGGCCAGAGTGTTACGTTTACGGCCACGGTCGCGACGAACGAAGGCGGTTCGCCAGCGGGGACGGTTGCGTTCCTTGACGGTGGAAACCAGATTGGCACGGGGACGCTTGCGGGTGGCCAGACGGCCTTGACGATTTCCACTCTCAGCGCAGGCTCGCACTCAATTACCGCGGCTTATGCGCCAAATGGGACATTTCAATCGAGCAACTCCGCTACGCTGACCGAAGTCATAACGGCCGCCCAAGCCGCGGCGCCCACCTTCTCGAAGGGGACCGGAACGTATACGGGAACCCAGAGCATCACGATGAGCACGACCGCGGGCACAGTTATCTGCTACAACACGAGCGGCGCTGCGATGACGGTCGGGTCCGGCTGCTCCGGAGGAACACAATACACCGGCACCGCAGTTGCGGTTTCGAGCAGCGAGACACTGTACGCGGTCGCCGGCGGCCCCGGCTACACGCAAAGTTCCGTGAATAGCGCAACCTACACGATCAACTTCTACTTCACGCTGACATTGACGGAACAGGGAAACGGCACCGGCCAAGTGACGGACAACACACCCCAGATTAATTGCAGCGAAGCCAACGGCATCTACACATCTTCCGCCTGCTCAGGCACCTATTTGGTCGGGACAACGGTGACGTTGACGGCGGGCAATTATACGCCGACGGGAACGACCTTCGGCGGCTGGGGCGGTAATTGCGCGTCGCAGACAGGAACAACTTGCAGCCTGACCCCCACCGGACCGTCCGCGCTGACCGCAACGGCGAACTTTATTGCGGCCCCCGTTACGGTCCCCCTAACGAACTTCGCCACTCCGGGGACGAATGTGGCAGGGCAGGCCACGTTTGCCTGCCCGAACTATCCCAACCCCAGTCCGGGCAATCCTTGCTTGGACCCGAATGGGCACGCGTTGCAGGTGACGATTCCGCAGGTGACTTCAGGGATGAATGTCGTGGTCACGGAGACGGAATTTCTGGCTGACGGACTTTGCCCGGCGGGCCAAATTTCGCTGGGCGGAAAAAGCACGGACTTCGATTGCCGCTTGGTGAATTTCTACAATTATGGGCTGGACGGGAACGGCAACGCGATTGTGCCGCTGTGCTACCCCTATGCCAACGGCAATTGCGTCTCCTACCGGTTATCCCAGCCCGACGGGTCGGAGCTGCCCGCGGGGTCATACCTCGGCGGGATTTTTTGGAAAGTTACATTTAACAACGACACATTTACCCCGACAGGGTATTGGCTGGGAAGCACCCCGCGTATGCTTGACGATCCGGGCGCCGATGAGGTTCCGCCGTTGCCCTACGGCACCAGTTGCAGCGCAGCTATGCAGACGGACAATCCCACGATGTACCCAGGTCCGTATTACTGCCAGTTCGATAATGACATCACGACGTTCTATAACGCGACAGAACCAGTGGACAGCGGGATCGGTGGAAAGACCTCTCAACCCAATGATGTGGTGATTGCATTCCTGCCGACCAGCGCTCCCGGTCAAACGCCTCCCTCGGACCGTGCCCCGACATTCACCAGCAGCACTAGCACTACGTTTACCGTGGGCACCCCAGGAACATTCGCGATCACGACGACAGGTGGTTACCCAGCTCCGGTTCTCAGTATTGCGGCTGTGTCGCCTACTACGGCTCTGCCGACTTGGCTAACGTTCAACTCGGGAATCGGATTGCTCACCGGCACGCCTCCAGACGGTTCAGTCGGCCCTTACTACTTCACAACCACTGCCACCAGCACCGACCCTGTGACAAAGGTGCCCCTTGCAACCTCGCAGCCCCTCACGCTAACGGTGAACCAGGCCGCAGCCACGGTCACGCTGGGCAACATGACGCAGACGTATACGGGCCGTCCGCTCACGCCCACTGCTACGACCAATCCGCCGGGCTTGACGATCGTCTGGACGGGCGCTCCCGATACCAATGTCGACAGCTATCCGGTGACGGCGACGGTCAACGATCCTAATTACCAGGGCAGCGCCAGCGGCAACTTCGTCATCAACAAGGCCACAGCCGGGGTGACGCTGAGCAACATGACGCAGACGTACACGGGCAGTCCGCTCACGCCCACCGCCACGACCAGTCCGTCGGGCTTGACGATCGTTTGGACGGGGGCTCCCGATACCAACGCCGGCAGTTATCCGGTAACGGCGACGGTGAGCAATGCGAATTACCAGGGCAGCGCCAGCGGCAACTTCGTCATCAACAAGGCCACTTTGAGTATCTGGCCGTCGAGCCTGAACTTCGGCACATTGTATTTGAGACAAAGTGGCTTCCCCCAGTTCGTCACTGTGACCAATACCGGGTCTACGTCGGTTGTGATTTCTAAGGTCCAGATCACGGGCGGTAACGCTCCCAGTGACTATGGCGATCTCAGCTTCTGTTCTGCGTGGTTTTCGAAGCCGCCGGGCACATTACCTCCGGGGAAGAGCTGCGTGATTGGAGTGGACGCCGTTTCGGTCTCTGAGCCTATCTTCAGCCCAAACGCCTCGACAGCCTATCTTGCCATTACTCCCAGCGGAGGGATCCCGCTAGAGGTGCCGCTGACGGTCCTGGTGATCGACCCACAGGCAGCCTTTAGCTCAAGCAACTTAAGGTCAGGCGAGCTCACCTTCCCAACAACATCAAAGGGCAAAACCAGCGAACTGTCGATCACGGTGACGAACCCGGGAACCACACCGCTGACTCTCGGGACTCCGACGATCAGCAGCAGGGGCGGCCCCTTCGCGGTGGTAACCAGCGCCACGACTTGCACTGGTGCGACCATCCAACCCACTGGCACTGGTGGGATGAAGAGCTGCGTGATCAATGTCACGTTCACTCCAACTGCCACGGGGACTTTTACCGGCACCCTGAAAATTACGGACAATGCAGAGAACAGTCCGCAAACCATCACGCTGTCGGGCACCACATGACACTGATCGGGATGGAGGCGTAGGCGCGCTGCGCTGAATTCTCACAGTGCCGGCCACGGGCTCCTGTAATGTGCGGGCGTCGGGAGCTTGTAAAGGTCCCAATGAAATGCCGATGAGAATCTTCACCCAAAACGAGCCGCTGGAATGGCCCCAGAGCTTGACCGCCTCGGAGACTTCCTCAAAAGTTGCAAGGGCCCGGAGACCGTGAGGCCAAGCGAATACTATTCGGACTGGAACAAGACTAGTCGCTTGGTAGAGAATGCGTCTATGACTGGACGTCGCGGAAGGTAATATGGCGGCGAACATAATGGAATGCCCACAGTGCCATTCCGATAATCTTCCCACGGCAGCTCGTTGCGTCAAATGCGACACTCCTTTTGATCTTGACGCGACGACCATGGCAGCGGCAGCGTCCGCGATTTCGATCAGCGACGGTGAAACCGTTGCGAAAGGTTCGCTGCTCTCTTCCAATCCGGCCGTAGCGGACGGGTTTACCCTTTCGCCAGGAAGAATGCTCGGAACCCGATATGAGATCGTCCACTTGCTCGGGCAAGGTGGGATGGGTGCGGTTTACAAGGCGAGAGACCGGGAACTGGACCGCATGATTGCTTTGAAAGTGATTCGGCCCGAGATGGCCGCCCATCCGGAGATTCTTCGTCGGTTCAAGCAGGAACTGATCCTGGCCCGAAAGATCACGCACAGGAATGTAATACGCATTTTCGATCTGGGCGAAGCCGATGGCATCAAGTTCATCACAATGGAATACATCGAGGGGTGGGATTTAGGGTCCCTGATGGCTGAAAAGGGCAAACTGAGCTTTGAGGAAACCGCCCGGATTGTCGAGCAAGTGTGCCTCGCACTTGAAGCTGCGCACGCCGAAGGTGTCGTGCACCGTGACCTGAAGCCCCAGAACATCATGCTGGACAAGCAGGGCAAAACTGCCGTGATGGATTTCGGCATCGCTCGTTCCGTTGAATCGGGCGGAATGACGCAAACCGGAATGCTCATAGGCACGCCGGACTACATGTCTCCCGAGCAGGTAATGGGCGAGCACGTTGATGCTCGCTCTGATCTTTTCACGCTGGGCGTAATTCTTTACGAGCTGCTTACTGGTTCCATACCATACAAGGCCGATACAACTCAGGCTGCAATGTTTAAACGTACGCGGGAGGTTCCGCGACCGCCAGCCGAAGCTGATCCAACCGTTCCGCGATTTCTGAGCGACGTCGCGGTGAAGTGCCTGCAAATTGATCCGGCGCTGCGATATCAATCCGCGCGCGAGATTTTGCAGGATTTGGAAGCTTGGCGCGGTGGAGCGACGCATAGCCGTCCAATCTCCATCGCGCGGCGCCCGCCCGCGCTTTCAGCTTCGAGGAAAAAATGGATAGTGGCTGGAGCTGCCGTGGTCGCATTGGCGACCGCTGGACTTGTTCTCCGTGAGCGATTCTTATCGCATTGGGAGCAAGGTGCATCTGCCCCTGCGGTCTCGCTGGCAATTCTACCTTTCCGCAATGCATCCGGAAACCCAGGTCTCGACTGGCTCGGATCGAGCGTGGCGGAAACGCTGAGTACAGACGTCGGGCAGTCGTCACACCTCAGTATTGTCTCTGCCGAGCGCGTGAGCCAAATTCTGCACGACTTGCGGATCTCGCCCGACACGTCGCTCGATTCGGCCACGGTACAGCGGCTCGCGGAATTCAGCAATGCCGACCACATCGTCTGGGGTCGGTACACTCGATTTGGAGATCAAATTCGCATTGACGCGACTATCCAGGACATGAAACGCAAACACACCACCACGCTGGTGGAGTCCGCGACCGAAAGCAATATTCTTACTGCGATCGACCGCCTTGCCGGCGACATCCGTTCGAACCTGGCCCTCTCACGCAGCACGATCAAAGAACTCCAGGGACAGTCCTTCAAACCCTCAACCAACTCTCTTCCGGCCATGCGCGATTACGACGACGGGCTGCAGCTCGCGCGTCGTGGAAATTTCCTTGATGCGGCCAAGCGATTCGAAGCCGCCACAAAAGAGGATCCCCAATTCGCGCTGGCTTACTCGGAACTCGCGAAAACATACGCCAGCCTTGGCCAGGACAACGATGCGGAGCGCGCTTCTCGAAAGGCAGTCGAGTTGAGCGACCAGCTTCCCCCACCGGAAAAGTATCTGATCCAGGCAAGCCACGACCAGATCCAGAGGGATTATCCCAAAGCAATCGAAGCCTACGAAAATCTCGCGAAAGCCGCGCCCGACAATGCAGACGTACTCTTTGAACTCGCGGGGCTCTATGAGAAATCGAGCGCGTACGACAAGGCCCGCGAGGAGTACACGAAAGTGCTGACGCTCGATCCGAAGCGCGTGGACGCTCTACTCGCGATGGGACGGGTCGAAATTTATAGTGGCAACCCTCAGAAAGCGATCGAATACTTGACGCGCGCCCAGGCCGTGGCAGTCGAATTCAACAACGACGAAGAAAGAGCCCAGATTCTTCAGGCTATGGGCGTGGCCTATGCCGCTCTGAACAAACACGAAGAGGCTCTTCGCAATCTTCGGGAGTCGCTCGAAATCAAGCGCAAGCTGGGACTAAAGAAGGGCATCGCCATGAGTCTGGACGCGATGGCATCGTCGGAAGATGTTCTGGGCAAGCCGGACCAAGCGCTCAAGGACTACAAAGAGGCGCTCGCTGTTTGGCAGGAGTTGGGCGACAAAGTTGGAACTGGGGACGTCCTCAACGACCTTGCTCAGTTTTATGTCGATCATGGCCAATATGACGAGGGGTTAAAATTGTTCAAGGAGTCGCTCCAAGCTGAAATCGACGTAGGAAACCAGAGCAACCAGGGATTAGTTTTAAGCAACATCGGCAACGCGTACTTGTTCAAGGCCGATTACCAGAACGCGCGCACCTATTTCGAGCTAGCCCTCCAACTTCGCGAAAAACTCAAGGTACCCAGTAACATTGCCGATACTCTTCACAATCTGGCTGAGACTTCTAGCAAAATGGGTCAGTACGACCTGGCGGCGGAGCAATATTTGCGCGCGCTGGATTTGCGGCGCAGCACCGGAGATAAGCGTGGCGCTGCCATCGAGTCCTCCAGCCTGGGCACTTTGTTCAGTTATCAAGGCCGCTATGGCGCCGCTCTGAGCGCAGAAGAAGACGCCCTCAAGACATTCCGGGAACTGCAGGAGCGAGGCTACTGGCTGGCAGAAATTCTCGGCTACTACGGCAACGCCCTTGCACAGGTCGGACGAAACGACGACGCGCAGAAGAGTCTCGACGAAGCAATGAATGTGGCACGCGAGCTGAAGAATCAAGCCACCAGAGCCGAAATTCAGGGCTACCAAGGCGACAACGCCTTCTATCGTGGAGACTACCAAGCCGCCGCTACCCTTTACGATGAGGCTCTTAAGGCGGCATCCCACGCCAGCGGTTTGGATTTGATTCTGGTCTCAAAGTTCAATGTCGCAAAAGTCGCTGTCAGGCAGGGCCGCTTTCAATCGGCCGCAAGCTTACTCAGCAAACTGTCAGAAGACGCGGACAGCATGGGATTGAAGTATGTATCTGTGGAATGCTCGATTTATCATGCAGAAGCTCTCATGAATCTGAAGAGCTACGAGCCAGCAAGAAAAGAGCTGGAGAGCGCCCTCAGCAAAAGCGAGAAGCTAGGCCTGAGGGCTTTGCTCGCCCAAAGCCATTACCTGCTGGCGCGTGATCTGGAACTCGCTGGCACAGCGGCGGACGCCCCGGAACATTACAAGCAAGCCCGCAAAATTCTGGATGAGATTCAAAAGGATGCGAAGACCGACAGCATTGTAAAACGAAGCGATCTCCGCCCAATCTACGCTCACTCTGTCAGCTAGTTCTCACGAAAGCCCTGTCAAGGGCGGAGTAAAGTCGGACCACAGACGCATGCTGGTTCATGTTTCTACCGGAAAACGGTGGCCCAAACCAGCGGCAGAGGCCGCTAAACCTAAGAAAACCAAGATTGGTCAAAAAGGCGCGGCAAAAGCGGAAATGATGGACTGTCGATCCGGTTGGCAGCCATCGAGGGGGAAGTGGAGAAGTGTCCTGAGGCGCGGCGATTGCAGACGCACCCCGGAGTGGGCGCACTGACAGCGTTGGCCTTCGTGCTGATCATCGGGAGAGCGGAGCGGTTCCAGTGTGGCAAGCAGATCGCGAGCTATCTGGGGCTGGTGCCGCTAGAAGAGTCGAGTGGGAATCGGCGAAGTTTGTTGATTCCTGTTGAAGTCCCGTGCTTTCACAGCTACAAATTCGTCTACATTCTTAGAGGCGAACACAACGCGAACTATGGTTTTCTCCCAGAAACCCCGCTGAATCGAATCAGACGTTTGAGGCGACATATCCCTCACTTGATAGGCGCGCTCTGGGCAGCTTCGTATCAGCAGGTTGATTCAGTCCTGTCGAAATCTCACTAGGCCGTTGACCAGTCTGCACACAGTGCAAAAGATGAACGGCACGTCATCTTGACCTTCCCGGACAGTGTCTCTTTCCAGTGCGCTTGCCGATGCCTCGATCTAGAGGAAAAACAAAACTCCACATCAAGAGCACGGGGAGACGCAAGGACCTGCCTGAGACCTAAGCTGACTATTTCCGGTCACACGGGCGCGTGATTACGATCACAGATCGGTTATCGTCGACAGTCTAAAGTGTGCTGGAGAAGAACAGCGGAGAGGCTCAATTATCCGCCTTCAAATCAAGGGATCTACCTCATCCGACGGGTCTGCTCTTCCTGCCGTCGTCATTTTCCGTAGGGTACTTTGTGTCCCCATCGAGAAAGCCCGAAACCTCAATGGATCGCATATTTCGCCTCTTCTGGCTTCTCATAGTCCTGAGCGCTCTTCCGCTTGCCCAGCTTGCATCATCTCAACAGGTCTCTGGTTCAGGCCGAACCTCTACAGTTTCCAATGAAAAGTATGCAGCGGACCGCATTCTCGTGAAGTTCCGCCACTCCACAAGTGCGGAAGCCAGATCCGCGGTGCATGCGATCGCCGGGACTCACACCCTCAGGCAGTACACAGCTATTCGGGACTTGGAATTAGTCGGTCTGTCTGCGGCTCAGACTGTTAGGGATGTGCTCAGCGCTTACCGGCAGCGCCCTGAGATTGAATACGCAGAACCTGACTACATCGTCCATTTGCTTAAGTCGCCGAACGATCCGCTGTTTCCACAGATGTGGAATCTGCTCAATACCGGTCAAAATGGTGGTACGGCCGGTGATGACGTCGGTGCCACGCTGGCCTGGAACTTAAGCACCGGCGACCACAATGTGGTCGTGGCGTCGATAGACACCGGGATCGATTACACCCATCCTGATCTAATCCCGAACTTGTTTCACAATACTGCAGTTTGCAATGGCATCGATGATGGCACCAACGGCTGTTATGGCATATCGACGATCTACTACACTTCGGATGTTTTCGATGATAACGGTCACGGAACACACGTATCGGGCATACTCGGAGCAGCAGGTAACAATAATCTGGGTGTGGTTGGCATCAATTGGAACGTGCAGTTGATGTCGTGCAAGTTCCTGGATTCTACCGGCAGCGGACAAACCTCGGACGCAATTTCCTGTCTCGATTATGTTTTACAGATGAAGAACAGTGGCTACAACATTGTGGCCACGAACAACAGTTGGGGCGGATCGCAGTACTCGCAGGCTTTGACCGATGCGATCCAGGCACAGCAGCAGGCGGGGATTCTTTTTGTTGCTGCATCCGGAAATGCATTCAGCGACAACGACGTCGCGCCCACTTACCCGGCAAATACACTTCTTCCTAATGTCATTTCGGTAGCAGCGACAACGCGAACCGATGCACTGGCCGTCTTCTCGAACCTGGGACAGCATTCGGTGCACCTCGGAGCGCCGGGCGAGGAGATTCTTAGTACGTGGCCCGGGAACAACTACCAAGTGTTGTCGGGTACATCGATGGCTACCCCGCATGTCACGGGCGCCGCGGCGCTGCTCTCTGCACAGCAACCAACGCTAGATTGGCGTGGGACCAAGAACTTGATTCTTGCCGGGGGAGACTCACGGTCTTCGCTGGCACAAACCATAACCGGGAAGCGACTTAACCTGAATGGTTCGATGACCTGTTCCGGAAAAACTGAAACGGGACGGCTGCAACCGGTGAATGATGTCATCGCGGCGACTCCCAGCGCTGCTGTGACTCTCGAAGAGCTGAATGTGAACTGCGCACAACCCGCAGGAAATGTGCAGGTCACAGTCTCCCCTAGCGGGCAAACCATAACCCTGGTCGACGATGGCACTGGAGCTGATCAAGCCGCTGGAGATGGGGTCTATACAAGTCAGTGGACGCCTCCGTCAGCAGGCAGCTATACCCTCACTTTTCCGGGTGGCGACGTAGTAGATGCCGAAGTCTTAATGTTTGAACGAGGTTGATTCGCCTCGGGGGAAGCTGCAATAGCAGCGTGGCGATCTTCCAATCATGCCTGACCTGCTTGCACGGTTCAAAAGTGAAGGATGGGTGTGCTCGCAAGTTCCTGAAAGGAAGGCACGAGAATTGTTGGTCGGGGAGAGAGGATTTGAACCTCCGACCCCCTGGTCCCGAACCAGGTGCTCTACCAGGCTGAGCCACTCCCCGACTTGTAATTGTTCCCTCATTCTACTACACGTTACATGACACGTCCTGTGCCGGGAAATTCCCGAAAGTTGAGACCATTGGGACCAACGTCCTTCGAGAACAGTCCGTGGCTTTCGCTACCTTGCTCCGGGACTCCTCAGGAAAGTGCGTGTAATCGGACGCGGTTCCCAAGTTGGAATGTCTCACCCGCAGCTTCACGAGACCGCCCGGTTTGCTGCGCCCGGCGAGGCGATCACAATTCAGGCCTGACCCAGCGCGTCACGGATCGGGGCAGATGGCAAAGCGGTGTTGCCACGTGGCACGCAAGAGCTATTCCCTCCGCGAAAATCATCACGCAAGCTGAAATGTGCGCAGTCAATGGGAGCGCCCCGCGACTCTAACCGGAGTCTGGGGCGCTTTCGTTTTCTCACGCGGTGCTGAAATCGGCCGGGTGTTTCTGTCACTTGTCCGACCTCCTGCCTGTCGGCACATGCCGAGATGTCGGTGCGGGTTTCGACTCGATACCCGTATGGCTCCCCACGAATCCTTTGTCTTTCAGCGGTATCACGCGGCATAGCGTCTGGAATCATGCGTGCCAGCTTCCTTTGCTCAAGTGCGGGACGCCCAATGCCAACCGACACGATCTTGATCATCCGCTGTGCCCATTGCATGGCGGGCATCGAGTGCAGGCCGCCTGCGGCTGTCGCGGAAAACCTGAACAGAGAAATGAAGTCCTCCCGGCCTAGCGTGAATTAAGGGGATAGGAGGTAGAGCGTTTTGAAACCGGTCTCATTACCGAGTGGCAAACGTCTTGGGGGGCGCGGTGGACCGGGGGCTAGGCTAGCGGGGTGGGACGAGCGGGGTAGGGTGCGCGGCCGCGGCGATGTCCTGCAGCAGATCGGAGGCCCGCCAGTCGGCGCCGTGATACCACCTGAAGATCTTTCCATCGGGAGAGATGACTGCGGTGCTGAGCGAATGCGTGATCAGACCGCCTTCCTCCTTGTAGGTCAGAGCAAAATAATCGGCAAATTTAGGTAACTCGTCTGGCGGAATCGTAGAGAACTCCCAATGCGTAAAGAGCGCGGAATCTTTCCTTCCGGCGCAGGAGAAGCCGTATGCGCGTAGAACCTTGGGCGTGTCGTAGGCGGGGTCGAAGCTGATGCTGAGCAGGTGCGTTCTGCCGTAGCGTGCCGGATCAGCACGGACCTGACCGTCGATCGCGGCGAACTCATGGCTGACGCGCGGGCAGAAGTCGGGGAATGGGCAGCGCGTATAGATGAGCGTAAGCAGCAGGGTCTGGCCACGATACTGATGCAGCGAGATACGCTTGCCGTTCTGGTTGATGAGTTTGAAGTCCGGCACTGGGTCGCCCGGATTCGGGATATGCGCGGTAGCGGTGGGCGTGCCAGCGGGAGCTTTTGAGTGCCCGGTGACCTTGACGTTCTCCAGCCAGTACTTGTCCGGTTCGACGACGACATCGGCGGTGATGGAGTCGCCGGGCTGTAGCTGATCCAGCGTGGAAGGGGGCTTGATGGTGTAGGGCATGATCATCGCGTCCATGAAGCCAGCGATGGGTTCGTTATCGATGTTGGCTGTGCCGGCGTTCTTGTCCACGGAGATTACCCTGCCCTTCAGGGGATAGCGCTTGGCAGCGGGTTGGCCGGTGGCGGCGCCGGGTTGCGACGGTCCTCGGCTGCAGGCGACAGAGAAAGCGAGCAGGGCGCACACGCAGAACAGGGCACGACGTGGTGGCGAGGAATTGAATGGGCTGTTCATATATTCGGTTTTCTTTTTATTATCTCCGACTGTTGTCTCCGACTTCAGTAGTGTAGCCTCGATCCGTGACCGATGAGTGCTGCGTACATCTGCAGCTGATTGTGGACTTGTCGTCGGCAAACAGGAACTTGGGAACTCCGTCCCGGAATGCTGCTCGGTATCCGACAACTGGCGACTCGGCGGCGGTTCGTACCTTCCCGCGCTCCTTTAGCGTGCCCCTCGTTGACTCGGCTTCCTCACATCGTTTTCTTGGAACGTTCACCGGAAGTGAAGAGATTGTTTCGCTGACGACCCATCCGGTCGCGACTGCTTGGCGGGGACGCAAAGGCTGTTACAATCTTAGTAAGTCGTCTTCTGATAGCTATTAAAACGTTTCTATGCTGGCTTTTACTGCTGGAAGGCTATTGACTCCCACGGATGCCGTCGAGCATCCTCTCGTGCTCGTTGAGCAGGGACGCGTCCTCGAAATTTCCGCTCGGAGCGGGCGGCAGGCTCCAGCCGGAATTTCCGTGTTCGATTTCGGCGATGGCGTGATGGCGCCGGGTTACATTGATCTGCACATTCACGGCAGCGCTGGATACGACGTCATGGACGATACCGCCGAGGCGCTGCCGGCGATCGAGCAACTGCTCGCGCGGCATGGGGTCACGAGTTATTTCCCAACCACCGTCAGCGCTCCAATGGATGCGACTTTGCGCGCACTCGAACGGCTGGCGTATGCGATCGAAAATCGCGAACAAGAGCGCACACGACGGAATACGGATGGCAAAAGTCGAGCCATCCCGCTCGGAATCCATCTTGAGGGGCCATTCATCAGCCATGCGCGGCGCGGGGTGCATCCGCCGGGAAATTTGCTGGCTCCGACGCTGCCCACTTTCGAGCAGTTCTGGCAGGCGGCGCGCGGCCGTATCCTTATGATGACGATTGCTCCTGAATTGGACGCCGCGCCCGAGGTCATTGCCGAAGCGGCACGGCGCGGCGTTTGCGTGAGTCTGGGACATTCCGACGCCGATTTTGTGGCGGCCGGACGCGGAATCGCGGCGGGAGCGCGGCACGCGACGCATACCTTCAATGCCATGCGTCCGTTGGACCATCGCAATCCCGGTATTTTGGGTGCAGTGCTCACGGATCGTCGGGTGAGCGCGGACATTATCGCCGACGGCGTTCATCTCGATCCGGCCATCGTCAAGCTCTTTGCTGAGGCCAAAGGTCCGGAGCAAACCGTGCTCATCACGGATGCTATGTCCGCAACCGGAATGCCGGACGGGCGCTATCGGCTTGGATCCTTCGAAGTGGATGTTCGAGATGGCAAGTGCATGGCGGATGGCAAGCTGGCCGGAAGCGTTTTGACCATGGACCGTGCGGTACGGAATCTGGCGCGTTTCGCAGAATGGGATCTGCCCCAGGCAGTTGCCGCTGCTAGCCGAAATCCGGCGCGGGCGGCGCGAATCGCGGATAAGGGTGTTCTCAGAGCGGGAGCCGACGCGGACTTCGTGGTCCTGAGTCGAGAGGGCGAAGTGTTGCGGACTTTTGTCGGCGGCGTGGAATGCTTCAGGTAATGATTTAGCGCCTAACAATAATGGGTTCAAGAAGCAAGATGCGACGTTGATCGCGCTGGCAACAGAAGCAGACACAACCGTGCCGCAGCTCGCGAACCACACCGTCTTTGTTCCTGAGGCGCCGGAACTGCTGTCGCCGATTCTGGAGATCATTCCTCTGCAGTTGTTTGCCTATTATGTCGCCCCAAGCGCGGGCTCGATGTGGATCGTCCGCGCAAACTGGTGAAAGCGGTGACGCTGGAGTAAAGGCAGTCGTTGGTCGTTAGTCATCAGTCGTTCGCGAACGCCTTGGTCAACGTGCCTAACGACCATCGACCGACGACCGACGATTAGCGACCAACGACTTCTTCCCCCAGCAAAATTCTTTCCGATTGCTTATGATGGTGGGAATTATTCGTGGGGGCAGAGTGGCTGAGACGCAACAGACCAACGGAATCGAAGTCCTAGAAACGCGAGAGTGGCTGGACTCGCTCGATTATGTGCTCGCGCACGGCGGCCCGGACCGCGCGGGCCGGTTACTCCAGCAACTGGCGCTGCATGCCCGGCGAGAGGCTGGGATCAATCTGCCGTTCTCGGCGACGACTCCCTACCAGAATACGATCCCTTCCCGGCAGCAACCGCCCTTTCCCGGCAGCCAGGAAATGGAGCGGCGCATCAAGAGCCTGGTGCGCTGGAACGCCTTGGCCATGGTCGTCCGCGCCAACAAGATTCAAGAAGGCATCGGTGGACACATTTCCACGTTTGCGTCGGCGGCCACGCTTTACGAAGTGGCGTTCAATCACTTTTTTCACGCATCCATCGAATCGGGCGATCGTGATGTTGTCTATTTCCAGGGACACGCCGCTCCCGGAATTTACGCTCGCGCCTATCTCGAGGGCCGCATCCCCAAAGAGAAATTGGAGAACTTCCGGCGGGAGTTGAAACCCGGCGGCGGACTCTCGTCGTATCCGCATCCCTGGCTCATGCCCGACTTCTGGGAATTTCCAACCGTGTCGATGGGACTCGGACCGATTCAGGCAATCTATCACGCACGGTTTATCAAGTATCTCGAAAATCGCGGGTTGAAAACCTCCACCGGCGGCAAAGTCTGGGCGTTCCTCGGCGATGGCGAGATGGACGAACCGGAGGCGCTCGGCTCGATTACGCTGGCTTCGCGCGAGCGGCTCGACAACCTGATTTTCGTCGTCAACTGCAACCTGCAGCGCCTCGACGGACCAGTGCGCGGGAACGGCAAGATCATCCAGGAACTTGAAGCGATTTTCCGCGGCGCGGGATGGAACGTCATCAAGCTTATCTGGGGCGGCGATTGGGATCCGATCATTCAGGCCGATCGCGATGGCCTGCTCGTCCGGCGCATGGGCGAGATCACGGACGGACAGTATCAGAAATATTTCGTCGAGAGCGGCGCGTATTTTCGGCAGAATTTTTTCGGCACTGATCCCCGGCTGTTGAAAATGGTTGAGCATCTTTCGGACGAGCAACTCGCCCGCATGCGGCTCGGCGGTCACGACCCGATCAAAGTACACGCCGCGTACAAGGCGGCGGTTGAGCACACTGGATCTGCAACTGTCATTCTGGCCAAGACCATCAAGGGATACGGACTGGGCGAAGCGGGCGAAGGCAAGAACATTACACACCAGCAGAAAAAGCTGAACGACGATGAGTTGCAAACCTTCCGCTCACGTTTCGGCATTCCAGTTGCAGACGGCGAGCTTCACGATGCGCCCTTCTATCGCCCGGCCGAAGACAGCGCGGAAATCAAGTACATGCAGGAACGCCGGAAACAACTGGGCGGCTATCTACCGGTGCGGAAAGTGCGCGCTACGCCGCTGAAGCCGGTTTCCGATGCACTCTTTGAGGAGTTCTACAAGGGCACCGAGGGCCGTGAAGCTTCCACCACCATGGCCTTCGTGCGCATACTCGCGAAGCTTCTGCGCGACCCCGAAGTGGGCCGCTTCATCGTGCCCGTGGTTCCCGATGAAGCCCGCACTTTCGGCATGGAGGCGCTCTTCCGGCAGGTCGGGATCTATTCGAGCGTCGGCCAGCTTTATGAGCCGGTCGATATGGATATGCTCCTCTATTACAAGGAGGCAAAGGACGGACAGATTTTGGAAGAGGGCATCACCGAGGCGGGATCGATGTGCTCCTTCATCGCCGCCGGTACCGCATATGCCAATCACGGCATCAACACGATTCCCTTCTTCATTTATTACTCGATGTTCGGACTGCAGCGCATCGGCGACCTGATCTGGGCTGCGGCCGATATGCGCTGCCGCGGTTTCCTGATCGGAGGCACTGCGGGAAGAACGACGCTGGCGGGCGAAGGTCTGCAGCATCAGGATGGACACAGCCACGTGCTGGCTCTCCCGGTACCGAATCTGCTGGCTTATGATCCCGCCTTCGCCTATGAGATTGCTATCATCATCCAGGATGGCATCAAGCGCATGTACGTCGATGGCGAATCCATCTTTTATTACTTGACGGTCACCAATGAGCCGCTGCCGATGCCCGAGATGCCCAGCCAGGTGGGCATCCGCGAGGGCATAGTCAAAGGTCTGTACCGTTACCGGACTTCCGAAAAGAAAAACGCGAAGCTGCGCGCGCAGTTACTGGGCAGCGGAACCATCATGTTTGAGGTGCTCAGGGCGCAGGCGATTCTGGAAAAGGACTATGGCGTAGCGGCGGACGTGTGGAGTGTGACCAGCTACAAGCAGCTCTATCGCGAGGCGAACGACTGCGCGCGCTGGAACATGCTGCACCCCACACAGATAGCAAAAGTGCCGTTCGTCACTCAGACACTGAGGGGCGCGTCCGGCCCATTCATTGCGGCATCGGATTATATGAAGGTTCTGCCGGACAGTATTGCCCGGTGGGTTCCGGGCAAGCTGGTGTCGCTCGGCACGGACGGTTTCGGGCGCAGCGAGAATCGTGCATCGCTGCGAGACTTTTTCGAAGTGGACGCAAAGCACATCGTGCTCGCCACGCTGCACGCGCTGGCGGGTCCTGAAAAGGGTGGCGACGAGGTGGTTAACGCGAAAACCCTGGAGAAAGCCATCCGCGATCTAGGCATTGATCCGGAAAAATGCAACCCGGTCACCAGTTAGTGGAGGGACGGGCATCTCGCGAGCCTGCCCTGAGCGAAGTCGAAGGGTCCAGCCGGGCGGGGACGCCCGGCTCTCTACCAGCAAGCGGCGCCCGCGGCACTGGAACGAACGAGTTCGAGGGAAAAAGAAAGAATGGCAACGGAGTTCAAACTGCCCGAATTGGGCGAGAATATCGAGAGCGGCGACCTGGTCCGCTTGATGATCAAGCCCGGCGTCAGCATCACTGAAGGCGAGCCGGTGATGGAACTCGAGACCGACAAGGCGGTTGTGGAAGTGCCCTCATCGGTGACTGGCACCATCGGGGAAATCCGCGTAAAAGAAGGCGACAAGCTGCGGGTAGGGCAGGTCATCTTCACCGTCGAAAACGGATCCGGAGCTGGGACGACTCCTGCTTCGAACACGGAAAAACCGGCCGCGCCGCCCAGTTCAGTTCCCGCTGACCCAGTTTCCGCAACCCCGGTTTTCGCAACCCCAGCGAAGATAGCCCCCACGGCTGCACCTCAGCCGGAGCAGCGAGCGACGCCGACGGCTTCGGCCACGGCCAGCGAGTTCAAGCTGCCGGAGCTGGGAGAAAACATCGACTCCGGCGATCTGCTGCGGTTGATGATCGCGCCGGGCGCGCGCGTTTCTGAAGGCCAGCCGGTCATGGAACTCGAAACCGAAAAAGCCGTTGTCGAAGTTCCTTCCACGGTCAGCGGCGTGGTGCGCGAGATTAAGGTCAAACAGGGTCAGAAGGTCAAGGTTGGTGAGGTCATCTTTACGCTGGAGGGTGGGGTGGTCGCCGAGGCGGAACCTGCTCGCAGGCACGAGCCGGTGGAACACATCTCTGGACAGCAAGCGGCGCGGCTCGCGTTCCAGCTGGCCATGCGCGCCGAGGGCAAGACTGAAGAACAGGCGCTGCCCCCGGATCAACCGCAAGCCCCGACACCGGCGTTCAGCATGCCCGTGCAACTGGCCAAGGTTGCAGGCACGGAACACCGCGATCCGGCTCCGGCGGCGCCGCACGTGCGCCGTCTGGCGCGCGAAATCGGAGTGGATATTCACAGCGTGCAGGGCAGCGGCCCGGGCGGCCGCATTAGTGAAGACGACGTGAAACTGTGCGCCAAGAATGCGCTAATGGCGGCGGCCGCGGCGGCGCAAACTCCGCGCGGCAGCTTCTCGGAACCCGAACTGCCCGACTTCGCCAAGTGGGGCAAGACGGAACGCGTTTCGATGCGCGGAGTGCGGCGCAAAACCGCTGAGCACCTGCGTCAGGCATGGAACACAATCCCGCATGTTACCCAGCAGGATCGCGCCGACATCACCGAACTCGAACAGTTGCGCGCCCGCTTCGCGCCGCGAGCGGAAGAAGCCGGCGGCAAGATGACGGTGACGGCAATCGCGCTGAAAGTCTGCGCGTCGGCCCTGAAAGTCTTCCCCCAGTTCAATGCCTCGATTGATATGGGGAAGGAAGAGATCATCTACAAGCAGTACATCAGCATCGGCGTTGCGGTGGACACCGATCGCGGATTGCTGGTCCCGGTGATTCGCGACGTAGACAAGAAAAACATTGTCGAACTGGCGGCCGAGATGACGCAGCTCTCCAAGAAGGCGCGCGATCGCAAGCTCACTCCCGAGGAGATGGAAGGCGGCACATTTACCATCACCAATCTTGGCGGAATCGGCGGCACTGGGTTCTCTCCCATCGTGAATCACCCCGAAGTCGCGATTCTCGGCCTTTCGCGTTCCCGGATGGAACCTGAGTGGGTGAACGACAAATTCGAGCCGCGCTTGATTCTTCCGCTCTCACTCTCGTACGATCACCGGTTGATCGATGGCGCCGACGCCGCGCGCTTTCTGCGCTGGATCGCGGAAGCCTTCGAGCAGCCATTCCTGCTTTCGGTTCAGGGATAGGAGCCTGTGGGGAGATTTGTCCGGGCCCGAGCGAAGGCTTTAACGCGGAGGACCCAGAGTTTACGCGGAGTTCGCGGAGAAGTTCCTGTTTCTGGATTTGCATTTCTCTGCGTTTTGTCCTTTGCGCTCTCTGCGTTAATGCTGTTGCCTCGATCGGGATGGCACAGTTGGTCAATTGAGGATAGATAACGAAATGACGAACACATCGAATCTCCGTGTGGCTGTAATCGGAGGCGGACCAGGCGGTTATGCCGCCGCATTTCTGGCTGCCGACCTGGGCATGAAAGTTACGCTGATCGATCCGGAAGCGAACCCCGGCGGCGTCTGCCTGTATCGCGGCTGCATCCCGTCCAAGGCCCTGCTGCACGTGGCCAACCTGCTCGAAGAAGCCGAGCAGGCGAAGAACTGGGGCATCGAATTCGGCGAGCCCAAAGTTGACCTGAACAAGCTCCGGGGATGGAAAGAGAGTGTGGTCAAAAAGTTGACCGGTGGGCTTGGGCAGTTATCCAAACAGCGATCGGTCCAGTTCGTGCAGGGTAAAGCGGCTTTCGTGAATTCGACCGTGAATTCCACCACTTTGAAAGTGACGAAGACCGCGGCCGGCGGCGAAGAGAACCTGACTTTCGACCGCATCATCATCGCGACCGGATCGCGTCCGACCGTGGTGCCCAGCCTAAAACTCGACAGCCCGCGCCTCATGGATTCGACCGGCGCTCTCGATCTGCCCGACGTTCCGAAGACGCTGCTGGTCATCGGCGGTGGCTACATCGGATTGGAACTGGGATCGGTTTATGCCACGCTCGGCACCAAGGTGACCTGCGTCGAAATGATGCCCGGCTTGCTCCCCGGCGCCGACCGCGACCTGGTGCTGCCCTTGCACAAGCGCCTGGAAAAGCTATTCTCCGCGATCCTGCTGAATACCACGGTCAAATCGCTCAAGGACGAGAAGACCGGCATCCGCGTAACCCTCGATGGTCCAAACGTGAAAGAAAAAGAGCAGGTGTTCGACCGCGTGCTGATGTCGGTGGGACGCAGGCCGAATTCCGAGATCCCGGGCCTCGACCAGACGAAAGTCAAAGTTAATCAGAAGGGATTCATAGAAATCAACGCTCAGCGCCAGACGGCGGACCCCACAATCTACGCCATCGGCGACGTGGCGGGCGAACCGATGCTGGCCCACAAGGCAATGCATGAGGGACGCACCGCCGTTGAAGCCATCGCCGGCCACAAGGTTGCTTTCGAACCGAACGCGATTCCCGCGGTCGTTTTCACCGATCCTGAGATCGCGTGGGCTGGACTAACGGAAACGCAGGCGAAGGAACAAGGACGCGAGATTACCGTCGCCAAATTTCCGTGGGCGGCTTCGGGGCGCGCCATTACACTCGACCGGCCTGAAGGCCTGACCAAGCTGCTCATCGATCCGAAGACGGAACGCGTACTCGGCGTCGGGATCGTGGGCGCGGGCGCGGGCGAACTGATCGCCGAAGGCGTGCTGGCCATCGAAATGTGCGCTCTGGCGGCCGATGTCGGCCTGACCATCCATCCGCACCCAACGCTATCGGAGACGATGATGGAATCGGCAGAAGTCTTCTACGGACAGGCCACCGACATTTATCGTCCAAAGAGGTAGTGGACGTCTTTCTGGAACTGAGAGAGCACATCTTACTGGAACGTCTCGCTGGAACGTCTTACTGGAATCTCGATGAAAAAGTTGGCGCTGTTAGTTCTTGTCGTTTCCCTTTCTCTCCATGGGCTGATGGCCCAATCGGTGACTAGCCTGCTGCCGGGTGGGGCACAGGCTCAGGCACCAACTCCCGCGCCTACCGATGAATTGGGACGTGGGACGCCTTCGGGAACCGTGCTTGGATTCCTGCAAACCGCGCAGGCCGGAAATTACCAGGCCGCCGGCGATTACCTGCAGATGAGCACCGCGCGCCGCCAGTCGCAGGGCGCGGACTTGGCCGAAAAGCTGAAGGTGCTTATGGACCGCACCTTCGTGGGCAGCCTGCGACGGCTCAGCACGAATCCCGAAGGCAATCCGGATTACGGTGTCCTCGATCAGCAAACCATCGGAATTTTTTCCAATGGCGATACGGATGTTCCCGTTGTCCTCGTCCGGGTCGCCGATCCGAATTCCGGAAAAATCTGGCTCTTCTCTTCCGAGACGCTCAGCAAAGTCCCAGAGCTGTATGACAACCTTGAGGCTCATCAGGTCGAAAGCAAACTCCCTCAAGGCCTGGTTAGAAACGTGTTTCTCGGGATGCCGCTGTGGCAGTGGCTGGCGCTTTTCGCCGCGATCCCAGTGGCGCTCGCGATCGGCTGGGCGGTGGTTCTGCTGCTGGCGATTCCGCGCCGGCTTTGGCTCAAACTCAGAAATCGTCCCAACCTGCACTCCTACAGCCGAATGTCCACGCCGTTGCTGGTGTCATTCAGCGCGCTGGCTCACTTCGCGATAGCTCGCTACCTCGGCCTGCCGTTGCTGCCACGGCTTTATTACTACCGGATCATCGGCGTTCTCATCAGCATCGGCTTCTTCTGGTTTCTGCTGCGCGCCGCCAGCCTCACGATGCAGCGCCTGCGCATCCATGCCATCAGCGCGGGCCGCATCGGTATCGGAACCCTGATGGTGCTGGGCGAGCGGCTGCTCGGAGCGCTGGTGGCGATCGTCGCCATCCTGACCACGATCAGCATACTGGGCTTCAACCTGACCACCGCGCTCGCTGGCCTCGGCATCGGCGGCATTGCCATCGCATTCGCCGCCCAGAAGACACTCGAGAATCTTCTCGGCGGGATTTCCGTTCTGGCCGACGAAGTCATCCGCGTCGGCGACTACTGCCGCTTCGGCGATCGCGTCGGAACCGTGGAAGACATCAGCCTGCGCTCCACCCGCATTCGCACCGACGCACGCACCGAGCTTTCTATTCCCAATGGCGCCCTCGCCACCATGAACATCGAAAACCTCACCCGTCGCGACAAAATTCTGTTCAATCCTGCGCTCGGGATCAGGTGTGAAACTTCGGCGGACCAACTGCGCTACCTGCTGGCTGAAGTCCGCCGCATGTTATACGGACACCCAAAAGTCGAAAGCGACACCGCAAGCATCCGCTTCGCCAGTTTCGACAGCAGCGCCTTGCGCCTTGAGATCTCCAGCTACGTACTCACCCGCGATCTGTCGGAATTCGCGGCGATCCGCGAAGACCTGTTGCTGCGTATCATGAATATCGTGGAGAAATCGGGCAGCGGTTTCGCGTTCCCGTCGCAGACCGTATACTTCTCGCGCGATTCCGGCCTCGACAAGGAGAAAGCTAGCGCCGCCGAGCAAGAGGTCCAGCAATGGCGGGACCAGCACAAGCTGCCATTCCCCGATTTTGCGCCCGCCGACAAGTCAGCCTTCCGCGGTTCGATTGTTTATCCTCAGCCTGAGTCGGCGACCGGAGGAAACCAGCGACTTCCGTGAAAGGATTGAGGTCGATCTCGGGGCTTCCAAACCGTTTACAGCGCGGTGTTGCCGCGTTCCTCGTTGCGAATGCGGATGGCATCGTCAGTTCGCGAGAGGAAAATCTTGCCGTCGCCGATCTTGCCGGTACGAGCCGAGGCGATGATGGCCTGCACGGCTTTCTCCACCATGTCATCGGCCAGCACCATCTCGAGTTTCACCTTGGGGATCAGGTCCACGGTATACTCGCGCCCCCGGTAGAATTCGGTGTGTCCCTTCTGCCGGCCATGCCCTCTGGCTTCGAAAACGGTCATGCCTTCGACGCCAATCTCTGGCAGAGCGTTTTTCACGGCATCGAGCTTTGAGACCTGAATAATCGCTTCGACCTTGGTCATGTTCGTCCGTCTCGTGACCGCATGGTTTGTATCTGGTTGTAACTACTCTGGTGCTTCCCAGTTATAACCTTCCTCGCCGTGCTGGGAGAAATCAAGGCCCTGGATTTCATCGTCTTCCTTCACTCGCAGCCCGATTGTAAGATCGACGATCTTTAGGATCGCTAAGGTCCCCACGATGGCCAGGCCCCAGGCGATCGCAACGCCGGCTAACTGGTTGAGCAATTGATGGGCGTTGCCTTCGAGCAATCCCGATGCGAGTGTGTTGCCCTGGGCATCCTTGAAGATGGGATTCACTGTGCTGGAAGCGAAGACTCCGGTCAGCAGAGCGCCAAGCGTGCCGCCCGCGCCGTGGACGCCGAATGCGTCGAGCGAGTCGTCATAGCCGAAGCGCATCTTGACCTTGGCCACCATGAAGTAGCAGCCCACTCCCGCCAGCAACCCGATGACAATCGCCGACATCGGCGACACGAAACCCGCGGCCGGCGTAATGGCGACTAATCCCGCCACCGCTCCCGAGATGGCGCCCAGAGCACTGGGTTTTCCATTCCTCAACCACTCTGCGGCACTCCAACCGAGAGCGGCGGAGGCGGCGCCAAAATGGGTGGCGACGAAAGCGCTGGTCGCCAGACTTCCCGCCGACAACGCGCTTCCAGCGTTGAATCCGAACCATCCCACCCACAGCAGACAGGCGCCAATAAAGCTCAGCACCACACTGTGGGGAGTCATGTTCTGCTTGGGATATCCAAGACGACGGCCGATGTAGAGCGCGCAGACCAAGGCCGATACGCCTGAGGTAACGTGAACCACCGTGCCGCCGGCAAAATCCAGAGTCGGGAAGCGGCCGCCCAGCGCGGCATTCAAGAAGCCTCCCTTGCCCCAGACCATGTGAGCCATGGGGGCATAGACGATCAGCGACCAGAGAATCATGAACAGGACCATGGCGCTGAACTTCATTCTTTCCGCGAAGGCTCCGCTGATGAGCGCCGGCGTGATGATGGCAAACATCAACTGGTAAATCATGTACGTCTGCAGGGGGATGGTCGCGGCGTAGTCGTGATCGGGTTGCGCCCCCACGCCGCGCAAAAAGACGTTGTGCAGCCCGCCAATAAAGCTGTTCCCCGAACCAAAAGCGAGGCTGTACTCAACCAGCCCCCAAAGCAGCGTCACGATCGCCATTAGAGCGAAGCTTTGCAGCATCGTCGACAGGACGTTCTTCTTGCGTACCAGGCCGCCGTAAAACAAGGCCAAGCCGGGGCCGGTCATCATGAGGACCAGGGCGGAACTGGTCAGCATCCAGGCGTTGTCGCCGGAACTCTTGGCATCGGCCACTGCCTGCTCGAGCTTTGCGATTCGTTCGGATTGGGCGTCGCTAACCGCTTTCGCGCCGCTGGGGTAGGTGTTCGTGCTGGAAGTCTGGGCCGCGCAGTGGGGAAACAGGCTTACCATAGCCACCAAGAGGCAAACCGTCAGGGACTTTCTCATTGAGAGCTGTTAACTCCTCACTTCATGGAATGAGCGCGTTATGACGCTAATCGTTGGCTGCGCCTTAAGTAAATCGGAATTATTTATTTGTGCTATCAGAAATTTTTATACGCCGAAGGGGGTCTGGCAGACCTAACGGGATATAAGCCAGGCGAGAATTATTGATTTCGCAGGCCGGTAGAATTTTGGCGAATAACAAGATTGACGATCGATCGCAAGCAGGGTAATCCCTTTCTCCGATTGGTCAGTGTGGTCGAGCGTCAGAGAACGGACGAGGTTCAAGCCTCGTTCTCATGCCCTCGATCAACTGGCTTTTTGTTTGCCTGGCGTTCCGCCCGCGATGACCAACTCCTAAAGGGCGTCTGATTTCGAAGACCTTGCCGTATCGCTAAAGAGATAGCCGGATACGAATCCGGCGTCGCTGGAGCAGCGATGCCCTAATACGAAGCCTGGTTTTTCCGCGGGTTGCCATGGACATGCAATCCAGGTCGCACGTAATAGTTTTGTAATGTAACCAAGGTCACCGCGCAGAACTCTGCCGAGCAACTATCCTTGAGGCAACAATTTATGAAACCCAAACAAATGGAAACTCACCCCAAGGGTAAGCACGCTCGCATTCTGCTGAGTTCGGTCTTCGGGCCTTATGCGCAGGACGACGAATTTGGCAGCCGGACCATCAACCCGATGGAGCTCTATCACAACCAGGTCACGCGCGCGCAAGGCAGCTTCTCGCTGCGAATGTTCCATCGCTCCTGGGGCATCATGATGATTCAGGAGAATATTTCGGCGCCGTGCAGCGTGCTCGATTTTCCCACCCGCAAAGCCTTTGCTAGTGAATTAACCAAGAACCACTACGACATCGTCGGGATCTCTTCGATCATCGTGAATGTTGGCAAGGTGCGGGAGATGTGCCGCATGGTACGGGAACTGTCGCCGGATTCGGTAATTGTGGTGGGTGGACACGTGGCTGCGATTCCCGACGCGGAGACGATGATCGACGCTGACCATATCGTACGCGGAGAAGGGATCTCGTGGATGCGGCGGTACCTGGGAGAAGACGAGCACGCTCCGATCCGCCATCCCTTGATTGTTTCGGGTCTGGAGACACGCATCATGGGAATACGCCTGCCGCAACGGAAGGGCGGTACGGCGGCAACCATCATCCCGTCGGTGGGCTGCCCCATGGGGTGCAACTTCTGTACCACGTCTTCTTTTTTTGGCGGCAAAGGAAAGTTTGTCAACTTTTACGAGACCGGCGACGAACTGTTTGAGGTGATGTGCCGCATCGAATCCGAACTCAAAGTACATTCCTTTTTTGTGATGGACGAAAACTTCCTGCTTCACCGTACGCGCGCCATGCGCCTGCTCGAGCTCATGAAGCAGGCAGGCAAGAGCTGGGAGCTTTCCATCTTTGCTTCCGCCAATGCGATTCGCAAATACACCATGCTGGAACTGGTCGAACTCGGCGTTTCCTGGGTATGGATGGGATTGGAGTCTCCCCGATCCAGCTACAGCAAACTGCAGGGTGAGGAAGTTGGGCAACTCACGCGGGAGCTTCGCAAACACGGGATACGAGTGCAGGGCTCGACGATCATCGGACTGGAGCACCATACGCCAGACAATATTGTCAGCGAAATAGAATCAGCGGTCGGGTACCAGACCGACTTCCACCAGTTCATGCTCTACACGCCGGTTCCGGGCACGCCGCTTTACAAGGAAATGGCCGAACAGGGTCGTTTGCTCACGGACATGGATCCCGCCGATATCCATGGGCAGTTCAAATTCAACTTCCGGCACGCGGCCATCTCGCGCGAGGATTCAAAGAGGTTTTTGGATTGGGCGTTCTGGCGCGATTTCGAAAATAATGGGCCGAGTCTTTATCGCATGTGCCAGACCATGCTCCTGGGTTGGCAACGCTACAAGGACCATCCGGATCCGCGCATCCGGGAGCGGTTTGCGCGAGAAGTGAAGAAGCTCAACAGCGCTTACAATGCGGCGCTTTGGGTGATGGAGCGGGAATTCAAGAAAGTCAATCGCAGCGTGAGTGAGCGCATTCACAAGCTGCGCCGTGAAGTCGAGAAGGAGTTCCCCGTTGTTGCGCGCCTCACTGCGGCATCGCTCGGCCCTATCTTGTGGTGGTCCACACGCCGGGAGGAACGTCGGCTGGCGAAAGGGCGCACGTACGAACCTCCGACCTTTGTCGAGCGCCGCAATTGGGTTTCAGTTTCGTAGGCCGATCGCGTCAAGTGGTTGGCGATCATTTGCCGGCGATCATTTACTGACATGTGAAAGGCGCTTCCTAAGTTCAGTAGCCGTTCATGCGCGACTCCTGCCTGGCCCCGAGTCGGATTCTCCTCGACTATCCCCACAGTGAGCTCACGGATGTTCCTCGGCAGGCGCGGTTCTGGCGATGCGGTATGCTTCCGGCATGTCTTCTCGGCGATTGCCGGCTTCTGATGGCGGGCTGATCCAGATCGTGGATGCTGCTCTGGCCGATGCAACGCGGCGTAGCGGCGAGTGGCTGGTGTGTCGTCCGGGATGCACGCAGTGCTGCATCGGTGTGTTTGCCATCAATCAACTGGATGCGGTGCGGTTGCAGCAGGGGCTCTCTGACCTCGAAAAGACTGACCCGCAGCGGGCGCGGCGGATTCGCGCGCGGGCGCGAGATTCGATTCAGCGGTTGTCGGCGGAGTTTCCCGGCGACGCGAAAACGGGCGTGCTCGACGAAGGTCCGGAGGCAGACGAGCGCTTCGCGGAATTTGCGAACGACGACCCTTGTCCGGCGCTCGATCCGGAGACGGGATTGTGCGATCTTTACGATACCCGGCCGATGACGTGCCGCATGTTTGGTCCAGCCATACGATCAGAAGGCGGCCTGGAGGTCTGCGAACTGTGTTTTCATGGCGCGACTGACGAACAGATTGCTGGCTGCGAGATGGTTGTTGATTCGGAGGATCTGGAATTGAAGCTGCTGCGAAAAGTGGAGAAGACGCACGGTCCGCGTGGGCGGACGGTTGTTGCGTTCTGCGTGAGGTGAAGGAGAGGAGTTGAACCACAGACTCCAGTAATCAACGCCAAGGTGCAGATTGCCTGGCGCGATACCAGCGGCGCACGGCCACGACCGACCAGATCGCCTCGACCACCCCAAAGGGCCAGGCGCCTTGCAGAAAGCCATACGCAGAGCCGAGCGCACAGGAAACAGCGAACGCCAGGATGAACCAGGTACTACGGTTCTCCAGCGCATAGGTGACCAACATCGCGGTCACCGCGAACAATCCGAATAGCGTAAGCATATTCACGTTGCTGCTTCCTCCGCTTGCAAGCTGGACCATTTGCGCGGGTGAATCATGGTATCAATTCTTACAGCCGCAAATTTGCGGTACCCTCGAAATCTCGGCTTCGGCTGAGAGTTCGCGGACAGGAGTGTCCGCGCCACACCAGCAAATGGCTGAGTCCACGAAAACCCGGGAGGCGTCGCTGGGGGAAATCGCTCTGGTGTTTCTGAAGCTGGGCACGATTGCGTTTGGCGGGCCGGCGGCGCATCTGGCGATGATGGAAGAAGAATTCGTGCGGCGGCGGCAATGGATTACCGAGGCCGATTTTCTGGACCGGCTGGCGACAGCGAATTTGATTCCGGGACCGAGTTCGACCGAAGTCGCGATTTTTGTGGGGCAGTTGAAGCGCGGCTGGCGCGGTCTGATTATAGCGGGCTGTTGCTTCCTCATTCCGGCGGCGGTGATGGTGTCGGCAATTGCCTGGGCCTATGTGCGCTTTGGCTCGCTGCCGAAGGCCGAAGGCGTACTGTTGGCGATCAAGCCGGCGGTGGTCGCGATCGTGATTCAGGCGCTCGGAAAGCTGGGGCGGACGGGAGTGCGTACGATTCTGCTGTTGGTGATTGCCGTGCTTGCGGCGGTGCTGAGTTTAGTGGGAGTCGGTCCGGTGCTGGTGCTGGTATTTGCCGGGTTGGTATCGGCTGCGGCTTTGACGATGAAGAACCGGCTGCTGGGTGCGGTTGGGTTTCCGAAAATAGCCGGGCTTCAGAAACTGGTCGGGCTTCCGAAAGTTGTGGCCGGGGTGATGGCGGTAGCGGCCATCGGCGCGGCTTTTCCGGTCGGACTGGTGCGGCTGTTTTTGTCGTTTCTGAAGATTGGGTCGGTGGTGTTTGGCAGCGGATATGTCTTGCTGGCATTTCTTCAGGCCGAGTTTGTGGAGCGTCTGCACTGGCTGACGGAGAAACAGTTGATTGACGCGGTCGCGGTGGGGCAGTTTACGCCCGGTCCGGTGTTTACGACCGCGACGTTTATCGGGTACGTGGTGGCGGGCTGGATGGGCGCGGTGGTGGCGACGGTCGGAATTTTTCTGCCGGGGTTCCTGCTGGTGGCGGTGAGTGGGCCGCTGATTTCGCGGCTGCGAAGATCGGCAGTGGCGGCGGCAGCGCTCGACGGAGTGGTGGCGGGGTCGCTCGCGTTAATGGCGGTGGTGGCGTGGCAGTTGGGGAAGGCATCGCTGGTGGACTGGACAACGCTGGGCGTGTTTGGCGTGAGCTTGATTGCGTTGCTCCGGTTTCGCGTGAACTCGGCCTGGGTGATTGCGGCGGCAGCCGTCGTGGGGTGGGTCATGCGGTGATTGCGGAACACAGATTCGAGGACGGCCATGAGTGAGATGGGAGTTCGGACTGCGGAACGTAGGGATCTGGCGCGGATTACCGAGATCTATAACTATTACGTTCTGAATACTCCGGTGACGTTTGACGTTGAGGCTTACACGGTGGAGGGGCGGGAGGCTTGGTTTGCGCAGTTCAGCGCGACGGGACGGTATCGGCTAGTGGTGGCCGAGGAAAATGGGGTGGTGATGGGATATGCGGGGACGACGCGGTTTCGTCCGAAGGCGGCGTATGAGACGACGGTGGAGACGACGATTTATTGCGCGCCTGAAGCGGTGGGGAAGGGCCTGGGGAGGCGGTTGTACGCGGAGCTGTTTGAAGTGTTGAAGGGCGAAGACATTCATCGTTTTGTAGGGGTGTATGTGTTGCCGAATGCGGCTACCGAAGCGCTGCATCGGCGATTCGGATTCAAGGTGGTGGGCGTGTTCAGCGAGAATGGGCGGAAGTTTGGGAAGTATTGGGACGTGTGCTGGGTGGAGCGGGCGGGGTGACGCAGTTCTTCTTCGTCCTTTGCAAAGGAGAGGTTAGAATAGGTGATTGCGCCCCGATTCCTGGGGAACAGTGAGACCGAGATAGTCCTCTTGTAACGTTGTCTCGGGACTTTGTCTTGCAACCAGACGTCTTGCAACCAGGCGACGCCGGATACCGATTCGTGGAACCAGTCAACCATCTCGAAGGAGTGCGGTCGCGGACGTTGCTGGACGCCAGCGCGCCGGCGGCAGGCGTGGCGCGATCTCCTCGCGTCGCTTCCCCCAACACTTTGCCTTCTGGGCGGCCGCGGCCTTCGTCGCCGGTCTATTGGCGAGTGGAAGGAAGCCTGCTGGAGCTGACCACCGTCCGGCCGATTGCCTTTTTTACCTGGAACAGCCAGACATTTATCGCGCGGGCGGCGCGCCGCAGTCTGGTGCTTTTGATGGCATTGCTGCGGCCATTTTTGTATGCGGCGAACCGTGTGGCGGCGACTCGGATCGTGCACGCCGTGCTGCGCGGGATTACTCGCGACCGGCTTGATCTGCTGGGCGAAGAAGAATTCGAATACAAGCTGAAGCCGCTGCTGAAAGAAGAAGGAGTGCGGCACCTGAAGGCGTTGCAGGCGACGGGCGTGGATGTGGTGCTGGTGAGCCAGGGGTTGGAGCATGTGATGCGGCCGCTGGCACGGCATTTGGGAGTGCGGTGGATTATTGCGAACCGCCTCGATTTCCGCGATGGAGTTGCGACCGGACGGCTGCTGAGTCCGGTAATCCGGCCGCGGGGATTGTTTGCGCGGATTCGCGAAACGGGCCCGGACGGGCAGCAAAGTCCGGCGCGATGGGTGCGCGCTCTCGGTTTGCGTGGTCCTAAGGCTCTGGCGTCGGCGATTGTGCCGGCGGTGCGGGTGGAGACACCGCGGGTTCGTCCGATTGTGTATTTCGACGAAACACGGCATCCGGCGCGGTTTTCGGTGAGGAAGGCGCTGGGCGGGAAGCGTGTGATGCTGATCGGCGTCACCGGTTTTATCGGCAAGGTGTGGCTGGCGAACACGCTGATGGATCTGCCGGAGATCGGGAAGCTTTATCTGCTGATCCGGCCGCAGAAGTCAAGTCCGGTGCGAGAACGCTTCGAGAAAATGATGGAAGGATCGCCGGTTTTCGATCCCGTGTTTGAGAAATACGGCGACCAACTGGGCGCCCTGTTGGCAGAAAAAATCGAGGTGGTGGAGGGCGATGTTTCGCAGCCGGGCGTCGGGCTGGACTCCGAGACGGCGGCGCGGCTGCGCGCGGATCTGGACCTGATCATCAACAGCTCCGGGTTGACGGATTTCAATCCCGATCTGCGGGACGCTTTGGCGGTGAATGTGGATTCGACGTATCACCTGATCGAATTCATTCGCGGGTCGGATCACGCCGCGTTGCTGCATATTTCGACTTGCTATGTGGCGGGGCAGCGCGATGGGCGCGTAAGTGAACGGTTGCGTCCGAATTACACGCCGGCGGGTTTGGCGGAGTTCGATGCGGAAAAAGAATGGTATCGCCTGCATGAACTGGTGGAGTCGGCGGAAGCGCGGGTGGAAAGGCCGGAAGTTACCGAAGAACTGAAGAAGCAGGCTTTGGCGAAAGAGCGTGCGGCAAAAGGGCTGAGCGGGCAGGCATTGGAAAACCAGATCCGCAAGAACCGGGTTCGCTGGTTGAAAAATTTTCTTACCGAAGAAGGCACGCGGCGCGCGCAGGAGTTGGGCTGGCCGAATACTTACACGTTCACTAAGAGCCTGGCGGAATCGCTGATTGCGAGGCATGGCGTGGGGCTGCCGATTGCGATTGTGCGCCCGGCAATTGTCGAGACTTCGGTGACGAAGCCCTTTCGCGGGTGGAATGAGGGGATCAATACTTCGGCGTCGCTGTCGTATCTGCTGGGGACGGCGTTCCGGCAACTGCCTTCAAACGAACGCAAGCGGCTGGACATTATTCCGGTGGATGCGGTGTGCGCCGGGATGACGCTGATCGGCGCGGCGCTGGTGGAGCGGCGGCACGATCCGCTATACCAGCTGGCGACGTCGGTCACGAATCCTTGCGACATGGGGCGGTCGATCGAGTTGACTTCGCTCGGACACCGGCGTCACTATCGGGCGCAGGAAGGTCTGGAGTACTGGCTGCGGTTGCGGATGGATGCGATTCCGGTTTCGAAAGAGCGTTATAACCGCATGTCGGCGCCGGCGCAGAAGATGATTATCAAGTCGATTCAGCGTGTGATGTCTCCGCTGCTGATGAAGAAGCCGCTCCAGAAAACCGAGCGCAACCTCGAGCGCGTGGAGAAATTAGTGGGCCTGTTCGAGCCGTTTATTCTGCACAACGAGCATGACTTTGTCGCGGATAATGTAGAGAAGCTGTCTCTGGCCCTGACGCCCGAGGAGAAAGAAATCTTCGGCTATGACACGGCGGGGCTGGACTGGTGGGAGTATTGGATCGACATTCATATTCCGGCATTGCGACGGTGGACCTATCCGCTGATTGAAGGACGGCCGCTGGAAACGCGCGCACCGCGTGTGCTGCAGATGCCGCCGCCGACGACTGGGACAATGACCGAAAATGGCGATGCCATGAAGACGGGGACGAACGGAGCAACGTGGCAATTTTCCTGACCGGTGGGACCGGGTACATCGGCGCGCATGTCGCCGCTAATCTGCTGGAGCAGCATGACGCGACCTTGAATCTGCTGGTGCGCGGCCGCGATCCGCGGGACGCGGAGCTGCGGCTTTGGCAGGCCTTGCAACTGCACTTGCCGTTTCCGAAATTCTACGAATACTTGCAGGCGAAGATCCGGATTTTTCGCGGCGATCTCACCTCGCCACAGTTCGGGCTCGAACCTGGCGATTACGACCGGCTCGTGCACACCACCGATTCGGTGATCCACTGCGCGGCCTCGCTGAATCGGAAGTCGGAAAAAAGTTGTTTGAATGTGAATCTGCGCGGGACCCTCGAAGTGCTGCAGTTGGCGCGGCGATCGCAGTACTATCACGGGCTGTGGCGGTTTTCGAATGTGAGCACGGTGGCGGTGGCGGGGAAACGCAGCCACGAAGTTGTTTTGGAAGACCGCTCGATTGAGTGGGAACGCTCGGATTACGATCCGTATGCACGGACGAAAAAATTCTGCGAGCATCTGGTGCGCGAGTTGCTGCCGGATGTGCCGCTGACAATTTTCCGGCCGAGTATCGTGTTGGGGGACAGCCGGTATCCGCAGACGACGCAGTTCGACATGGTGCGGTCGTTTGTGTTTCTGGCGGGATTGCCGGTGCTGCCCTTTCGTCCGCATGACAAAATCGACATTGTGAATGTGGATTTCGTGGCGGACGCGATTTCGACTTTGCACATGAAGGCGAATCCCGAGCACGACACCTATCATCTTTCTTCGGGCAACGATGCGCAATCGTTCCAGGAATTGACCAGGGCGCTGGCAGCCGAGCAGAACAAGCGCGGGCCGCTGTTTTTGCCGATCTTGGAAAAGCCGTTCGGCTCCATCATCAATACTCTGGCGAACCGCAAAGGACCGGTGGGGCGCGGAGCGTCACTGATGACGGTTTTCCTGCCGTACTTGACCTGGAATACGGTTTTCGACAACACGCGCGTCACAACGGAAATAGGACGTAAGCCAGCGCCGTTTTCGCAATACAGCTTTCCGCTGCTTCGGTTCAGCCGCGAGCATAATTTTGAATACCCGTATCAAGCCTGGCCGGAGAGCGCAAGGGCGGGAGGGTCTGCCGCATGATGGACTTCGTTCTGGAAGCGTGGGTATCGAGCATCATCGAGGGCAAGAAAATTCAGTGGATGATGGGCAAGCGGGAGCCATGGCAGCCGGGGGAAAAACTGAAGCTGCTGTTTGCGGGGTACAACGGAACGCGCAACACGGGATCGGATGTGCGCGTGGAAGAAATGCTGCGGCAGATCCGACGGATTCTTGGGCCGGAAAACGTTGACCTCAGCATGATGACGTTTAATTTTGACCGGTCGCGCGGATATTTCGAAGGCACGTCGCAGGTGCGGCTGCCGGATATTTTCCCTCCCTTCCTGGCGAATGAAGTGCCGAAACATCATGGTGTGGTGGCATGTGAAGGTTCGATGTTCAAATCGAAATTCGCGAATGCGCTGGCGACGATGATGATCGGGTCGCTCGGGATCGCGGCGGCGGAGAACAAGTTGTCGATCGGCTACGGCGCCGAGGCGGGACATATGGATCCGCTGGTCGCGAAGATGTGCGGGCGCTATTGCAGGAATTCTCTGGTGATCACGCGCAATGACGAGTCGCGGAAGATCCTGCGCGAACTGGGCGTCCCCGCGGAGTTGGGCACGGACACCGCGTGGACGTTTGAGCCGCTGGGCGCGGAGTATGGGCAGAAAGCGCTGTGCGATGTAGGCTGGGATGGGAAGACGCCGGTGCTGGTGGTGTGTCCGATCAACCCGTTTGAGTGGCCGGTGAAGGCGTCGGTGGCGAAGGCCGCCCTGCACAGCCTGGCGGGCGCATACAAAGAAAGCCACTACCGCGGGCCCTACTTTCATCATGCGGGGCCAGAGGCGGACCGCTCCTACGAACATTATTTGAGTTCGATTGCAAATGCGGTGGGCACGTTTCGCCAGAAGAGGAATGTATTCGTGATCATGGCGGCGACCGAGCGCATGGATGCCCGGCCTTGCCGGCGCATCTCGGAGAAACTGGGCGGAGTTCCGGTGCTGACCTCGGACGATTACAACATGTACCAGATGGTCAGCATTCTGCGGGCTTGCCGGCTGATGGTGTCTTCGCGCTATCACGGGATCGTGACTTCGATGCCGGCGCTGGTGGCGTCGGCGGGGATCACCATGGATGAGCGCATACGGAATCTGATGAACGAGCGCGGACATCAGGAGTTGCTTATGAATGTGGACGATCCGGACCTGGAGGCGCGGACTTTGGTGGCGCTGGATATTCTGGATCGCGATGGTGAGCGGATTGCCGATGGGATCGCACGGAGCGTGGTGAGAAATTTGAAACTGATGGCGCGTATGGGCGTGTATTTCGAAGAAGAAGTGCAGCGGCGGTATCCGGAGTTTCCCACTCGACGCGGAGAATGGAGCTGGGAGGATTATTTGCCGCTGATGAGCGACGGATTGAAGCAATTGGTGGCGGCGTACGGGTAGGTTGGGCTTTTTCGTGCCCTCCGTGGTTAAAGAAGTGCGGAAACCACAAAGGACGAAGGTTCACGAAGGGAATCCCCAAGAGTTCGATTGGCAATCCTGATAGACCAGAATCGCATGCCATTTCTCGAACAACTTTTTGCGAGCCTGGAGCGCAGCGGCGACGCCATCGTGCTGCAGGAAATGCGCGAGGGGACCGCAGTTCCGACTACAGCGCGGCAGTTGTTGGCTCAGGTACTGGTGGCGCGGGCTTATCTGCGGCGGTTGCGGCTGAAGAAGGGCGACCGGTGCGCGCTGCTGGCGCATAACTCGGTGCAGTGGGTGGCGATGGATTTGGCCATCATGGCGGAGGGGTTGACGGTGGTGCCGCTGTATGCCCGGCAGGCGCCGGTAGAACTGGTCGCGATGATGAAGGATTGCTGGCCGGCGGTGATTGCCTGCGGCGAGAAGTCGCTGGCCGATGCGATCGTGGAGGCGTGGCCGGAGGCGCCGCCGTATTTCTGCTTCGAAAATGTTTTCACGCCAACGCGCGGGCCGGTGGAGAATCCGGCGCTGGTGGTTGCAGAAGAAAATGTGGTGACGATCATCTACACCTCGGGCACCTCCGGCGAGGCAAAGGGCGTGATGTTGAACGCAGGCAACGTCGGGCACATACTGGGCTGCACTTCAGGGCGGCTGGATCACCTTACAAGGGGTCACCCGATGAAGACGCGGCCGGGGCAGGACGCGGTGTTTCATTACCTGCCGCTTTGCTTTGCGGGTTCGTGGATCATGATGCTGACCTGCCTGTCGCGCGGAAGTAAGCTAACGTTGAACACGGACATGGGGAAGATTGCTACCGAGATGCGGCTGGCAGTGCCGGATTATTTCCTGAATGTTCCCGCACTTCTCGAACGCATGCGCAAAGCTGTCGACGAGCAACTGTGGAAGACGGGAGGGTTTGCGCTGAAGGTGTACACCAAGGCAAAGGGCGCTTGGGTGCGGCGGCACGAAGGCAAATCGTTTGCCGGGGACGGATTCTGGCTCGGGCTGGCGAATCGCCTTGTGTTTCCCACCATCCGCAAAAAGATGATCGGCGGAAAACTGCGCGCGCTGATTTGTGGCTCGGCGCCGCTGAGTGCGGAGACGCAACTATTTTTCATGATGCTGGGCATCCCGGTTTTGCAGGTTTACGGCCTGACCGAGACGACGGCGATCTGCACCATGGATGATCCGGATGCGCCGGTAGTTGCGGGGCGCGCGGGGCCGGCGATTTCGGGCGTGGAGATGGCGATCGCGGAGAATGCGGAGATCGTGGTGCGCGGGCCGAATATTTTTCCGGGGTACTGGAATCGCCCGGAGGAGACGGCGAAGGTGCTGCGCGACGGCTGGTTTCATACCGGCGATCAGGGCGAAGTGGACGCGAACGGAAACTGGAAGATTGTCGGCCGAATCAAGAATCTGATTATTCTTGGGTCGGGGCATAACATTGCGCCCGAGCCGATTGAGGACAAGATTCTGCACGAGTTGCCGGGTGCGAGTCAGGTGGTGCTCGTGGGCAATTCGCGCGGATATCTGGCGGCGCTGGTTACGGGCAAAGTGAGCGGCGAGAAAACGCAGGCGGCGTTAGACCTTGTGAATCCGGGGCTTCCGCATTACAAGCAGGTGCGAGCATTTCATCTGGTGGAGGAAGCGTTCACCATCGAGAGCGGGTTGCTGACGGCAAACGGAAAGCTGAAGCGCGACTTGATTGCCGAGCGGTTTCGCGGCGAAATTGACGCGATGTACGAGGCTTCGAAGAACCAGGCCCCGAAGAACCAGGCGGTGAAGACGGCATGAACGAATTCAAAGGGCAAACGCTTTCGTGGCAGATCGTGAATGGAGCGATTGAGCTTGCGTTGCACCGCGATCCTTGCAACGAGATCGGGTCGCTTACGCTGGAGGAGTTGGAAAAATTCGCGGCGGCTCTGCCTGGGCTGGCGAATGAAGTGCAGGCGTTGATTATCCATTCGACGTTGAAGGCTGGGTTTTCCGCGGGAGCGGATTTGCGCGAACTGTTTCAGCGCGGGCAAGAAATGGAAAAGGGCGCAGCCCTGCGCGAGGTGCGGGAGTTTTTGGAGCGCATTCACTCCGTGATGAACGCGCTCGATGCGACGCCGCTGACAACGATTGCGGCGGTGCACGGTGTGACGTTTGGCGGCGGGTTTGAGCTGGCGCTGGTTTGCGACATTATTGTTGCGGACCGCATGGCGCGATTTTGCTTTCCGGAACTGCGCCTCGGGCTGATTCCTGGATTCGGTGGGATTCCGCGTTCTAAGCGGGATTTGGGCAATGCGGTGGTGCGCGATCTGCTGCTCACCGGGCGCAGCTTCAATGTGATGAAGGCACAGCAGATCGGACTGGTGAGCCAGATTGCCGCCGAAGGCGAGGCGCTGCGGGTAGCGCGCGCGACGGCGAGCCAGGTCGGAAAATTCGACCGGCGGACGGCGGCGGCGGCGAAAGCGTTTGTGAAGCCGATTCCGTATGAAGAGTTGAAGCGGGAGATTGATATTTTCTGCGACCTTTATTCGCGTCCAACCGTCGCGGAAGGGCTGCGCAGGTTTGTGGAGAACGAGGGAGCGCAGCCGTACTTACCCTAATGTTGTATTTGTAACTTGAGAGGCGCAGTATTCATGCCTACTGCCGATCACACGCTTGACGAAATACTGAATCTTGCGGCTGCGCATTTCAAGGTGCCGCGGGAAAAGCTCACGCCCGACGACGACTTTTTCAGGACGCTGGGAATCGACAGCCTGCAGGCGCTCGACTTGCTGACGCGACTGGAGCATCACTTCCGGATCGAGTTGCCGGACTATGAACTGCAGGGCGTGTCAGATTTCCGGACACTGGCGAATCGGATTCAGGCGCGACTTTAGAACCAGTGGATAGTGGGCGGTGGTCGGTTCGCAGTTGTTGATCGTTGCAGGTGCGCCACAAGCGTAACTATATTCACTTTCCACTGACCACCGTCTACTGTCTTGTGGTGGGATAAGAACATAGAATGCTTGATCTCCGCCAATATGCCAGTTTGGGTGCAGCGCTCAAGGATGCGCTGGAGCGCTGGCCGAACGAAACCTGCTTGATTGAAGCTGATCGTGACCGCGAAAAGGTGCGGCTTACCTATTCTGACTTCAAGGAAATGGCGCGTCCGCTTTGCCGTGCGCTTGAGGACGCCGATTTCAGGGCGGGAGACCGGGCCGCGATCATCATGACGAATCAGTCGAAGTGGCTGATTTCGGCATACTCGATTTTTTCCTGCGGCGGTGTGCTGGTTCCGCTGGATTACAAATTGACCGCGGCGGAGCATCTGCAACTGCTGGCGCATTCGAAGGCGCGGTTTCTGGTTGTCGAATATTACTTGTGGCGGGCGATCACGCAGTCGCCGGAGTTCGCAAAACTTAGGACGGAGATTGTGTTGGTGACGGAGGCTCCGTCGGGAGCAGACTTGTGGGGCGCTTACCGCTGGGAAGAATTTAAGAGGAAGGGCGATCCGCAGTTTGTGGCGCGGCAGCGCGAGGACACGGCTTGCATAGTCTATTCATCGGGCACGGGCGGGCGTCCAAAGGGATGCGTGCTCACGCATGACAATTACTTGGAGCAGTGTGCCTCGCTGACAGCGTGGTATCCATTTTGGCCGGGCGTGCGCTATTTGAGCATTCTACCGACTAATCACGCGATTGATTTCATGGTGGGATTTATTGGGCCGTTCGTCTGCGGGGCTTGCGTGGTCCATTTGCGGACGCTGCGTCCGGAGTTTGTGCGCGATGCTTTTGTGCGCTATCGCATCACCTATGTGAGCCTGGTGCCGATGGTGCTGAAGAATCTGGAACGCGGACTGCGCGCGAAGTTTGACGAACTGAAACCACGCGAGCAGTGGATGCTGGACCGTCTGATCGGGCTGAACAAAATGCTGACGCGAGGACGTCCGCGGGTCGAAGTCAGCCGGCGTTTGCTGCCGCAAGTACACAAGGCGTTTGGCGGAGAACTGCGGGCGCTGATTGTTGGCGGGGCATTTACGGATCCCTCGACGTTGCAGTTCTTCTACGATCTGGGAATTCCAGTGGCTTGCGGGTACGGGCTAACGGAAGCTTGCACGGCAGTGACGCTCAACGATCTGAAACCATTTCGCGCAGATACGGTGGGCAAACCGCTGCCCGGGACCGAGGTGCGCGTGCTGAATCCGGATGGCGACGGAATAGGGGAAGTGGCGGTGCGGAGCCGCGCGGTCATGTCGCATTATCTGGATGACCCGGAACAGACGGCGCAGACGATCGTCGAAGGCTGGCTGCTGACGGGCGATCAGGGGCGCTTTGATGTTGACGGGCGGGGACACCTGCAGCTTTTCGGGCGCAAGAAAAATATGATCGTGACCGAGGGCGGGAAGAACATTTATCCCGAGGACATCGAAGCGGTTTTCGATGGTCTGCCGGTGAAGGAATACTGCGTGTTTGCGGCGAATTATTTATGGCCACAGAAGACTCTCGGTAACGAGATGCTGATGCTGGTGGTGCGACTGGAACAGAACCAGCAGTTCGATGATAAATTGCGTGAAGAGATTATGGCGCGGAACCGTCGGCTGGCCGACTTCAAGCGTGTGGGCGGATATCTGGTGTGGGAGAAAGATTTTCCGCGGACGGCATCGCTGAAGATCAAGCGCGGAGAATTGGCGGTGGAGATTGGGGCGGGCGCGGCGCGGGCGGCAGTGATGGGTGTATAGCTCTCAACTGTCAGCTATCAGCTTTCAGTCGTGCCGGAAATTCGCTTTCAACCCCGCGGACCAAGGGAAAAAGAGATTCTCACTGCCCAGCCCCTAATGGGCGTCTGATTTCGAATAACTTGCGGCACCGCTAATGCGGTGCCCTGGCACGAAACCAGCGTTTTCAGGCATTTTTGCTAGAACCACAGGCCGGGAGCGAAAAATAAGAGTCAATGGCTGAGAGCTGAGAGCTAGCCCGTGAACGAAACTTTTCTTGCCATTATCAATCCGGCGGCGGGCGGCGGTCGGTGCGGCGAGCGCGTGGGGACGGCGCTCGATCGCCTGCGGGCTGCGGGGATTGCGCTCGAGACTGCGGAGACGCGCGAGGCTGGCGAGGCCACTCGGATCGCACGCGAGGCCTATGGGCGCGGCTATCGGAAGTTTCTGGCGGTGGGTGGGGATGGGACTTCGTATGAGATCGTCAACGGGCTGTTTCCGGAGAGCTGGTCTCAAGTCTTAGGTGCCGGGTCTCAGGTGGTTCCAGGTGCGGAAGAACAGATTCCTACGCTGGGATTTCTTCCGCTGGGGACTGGCAATTCATTTCTGCGGGATTTTGCGGACAGAGCTTCTAGCGCGGGCGATCTGGAGCACGCGATGCAGGCGCTGGAGGCGCGGCGTTCGCGGCCTTGTGATGTTTTGCGACTGGCGCACAAAGACGGAGCGATCTACTACACGAATCTGCTGAGTGTGGGATTTACGGCGGACGTGGCGGCACTGCGGCATCGGCGGTTTCTGGCACTGGGGCAGTTTGGGTATCTGTTGTCCATTTTTCTTTGTCTGGTGCGGCTTGATCGGCGACCGTTCCCGGTGCGGTTGGAGGGGCAGCGAGAGTTTGACTTGCGGCGCTGCTTGTTTCTGACCTTTAACAACAGTAAGTTCACGGGCGGCACAATGATGATCGCACCCGACGCGGTTACCGATGACGGGTTGATTGAGTTTGTGCGGTGGGGGCCGATTGGGCGACTAGGGCTGATCCGGAACCTGGCGACTCTTTATGATGGTACGCACACTCGGCATCCGCTGGCGGAGCGACAGGCGGTTCGGCGCGTCGAGTTTCAACTCGACGGGCCGGTGGATGTGATGGTGGACGGCGAGGTGCTGACGCTGGAGTGCCGCGCGATCGAAGTGCTGCCGTCGGCGCTGCGGGTCGTGGTTTGAAGAGTCGTGCTCTGAACCGTCCTGCTCCAGCAGTCTTGCTCCAAACAGGCGTGATATAAAAATCCATGTCGCAAGGGCGAAGAGAAAGGCAAAAGGAAAAACTCGGCATCAAAACCCCCCGCCGGAATTGGGGGCGGGTTGCGATCTATGCCGTGCTGATCGTGGCCGCGATCGGGCTGGCCTACTATCTTGACAACCGTACCCAGCACAAGCACGATGCGTTCGCGCGCTGTCTGACCGCGCGCGGCGTGAAAATGTACGGGGCGTGGTGGTGTCCGCATTGCGTGGAGCAGAAAGAAAAGTTTGGTGCGTCGTTCGAGTACGCTCCTTACGTGGAATGCGGCATTAAGGGCGACCTGCACGGTCTCTCGCAGGTTTGCAAAGAAGAAAACATCAACCATTATCCCACTTGGCAGTTTCCGCCTATGGGTGAACGAGTGGAGCGCGTTTTTACTCTGCAAGAACTGAGCGACCGCACCGGGTGCGCACTGCCATGACCGATCTGACGCAGCGTTTGATGAGCTTTGTGGCCATTCTGGCGGTGTGCGGAATCGCGTTGTCGTCAGTGTCGCTGCAGCATCATTATGCGACCTCAAGTACGGCGTATTGCGATATTGGGGAAGAGTTCAATTGCGACATCGTGAACCGCAGCGAATATTCGTCGATTCTGGGAATCCCGGTCGCGCTGATTGGGATGCTCGGGTACGCGGCACTGGTAGGGCTGGCCACGGTGTATCGCGAGCGGCGCGAGACTCCGGCAATGCTCGTTGGCGCTGCTGCCGTGGGCTTGGCGTTTGCTTTGTACCTGACCTATATTGAAGCGCGCGTGCTGGGAGTGTTCTGCATATTGTGTTTGAGTTCGCTGGCGTTGATTGCGGCGACGACCGTGTTGGCGGCGGTGATCTGGTGGAAGCGTGGCAGTAGCGGTGAGTAGCCAGTACCCAGTACCCAAGGGCCGGCCCGAGTGTTTTTCCAAAAAACTGAGAGGTGACAGCTGAAAGCTGAATTCACTCCATGTCCCGGCCCACAACGCGAACACTAGGACCGAAGACGAAGCCTGCCCCCACCGCTGCCATGCCGGTCGCGACCGGCAACCTGTGGTTGCATGAGCTCCGCAGCCGTATCTTCGGGAACACGCGACTGTTGCGGGTTTGGCTGCCTCCCGATTACGACGGCTGGGGCG
>JBEKWL010000003.1:0-61755 GCA_049513095.1 Terriglobales bacterium | reverse complement strand
CGCTATGCCAGTGCCCGCGACTTTGCCCGCGACCTCGAGCACCCAGAACAGGTCGGAATCACCGAGCGCCCGGAATTTCACAACTGGAAAGATCGCCGCACTCCGTGGCGGAAGAAGGTTCTTTTCTACGCGTTGATGGCGCTCATTCCAATTGTGATTTTCGGCCTCCTGCTGTACGTAGCCTTCCACAGCTAGATTCGCTAAGAATTCGCCAACCGATTCTCACCGCGGAAGGAACTCATCGCCATGGATATCAAACTCCGGATACGCTCCCGCACCTAGCTCGTACAGATCCATCCCCTGCAACTCGCCTTCCCGCTGCGCGCGTTGCGGATAGACACGATCCAGCAGCCAATTCAATCCATAGGACAGGGGCAAGACAAAGCCCAGCAGCGTTGCCATTCCCACCAACTGCGCCAGCCACTGCCCGCCCGATCTCCCGGGCGCGCCCGCATCGGTTAGCAGGGCTACCGCCAGCAACCCCCAGAGCCCGCCGACAGCATGCACGGAAATGGCGCCGCCGGGGTCGTCAATCGCAAGTTGGAATTCGAGCAAGTCGGCGACCAACGGAACCACGATGCCCGCAGTCCCTCCCACAATAATCGCGGCTGCTGGTTTCATGAACGCGGCAGCTGCACTGCTCGCCACCAACCCCGCCACCCACCCATTGGCGCTCAGGGAGGCATCGGGCCGGCCAAACCGGACGCGTGTCACCACCACCGTCGTCAACCCGGAAGCCGCCGCGCACAATGTAGTATTGACGGCGATCAATACAACGCGCGCTGGCTCCACGCCCAGGAACAGAATCGCGCCGCCCGAGTTCAACCCCAGCCATCCGATCCACGCGAACAAGCAGCCGACGAGAACCAGCACCGCGCTGTGTCCGGGAAGCGCGGCGGGCAGTCCTTCGGCGGAAAACTTTCCCCGCCGGGGACGGAGAATCCAAGTGATCGATAGTGCGGTCAGTCCACCCGTCACTTGAATCGCGCCCGAGCCACCGCCGTCGAGGAAGCCCCGGCCGAGTCCGCAATTGGCGCCGAGTTGCGCCAGCCATCCGCCGCCCCATGCCCAGTGTGCGAATAGCGGATAGGTGCAGCCGGCGAGCAGGGCAGTCGAGGCACACGTCGTGCCTAGCCGCCAGCGGTCCGCGCCTGAGCTGAGTGGAATCAGCCCCGCCAGCCCTACGCTGAAGAGCTGCAGCAATACCACCAGCGCCGCCGGAGAAAGGTCGAGCCGCAGCCCGCGCAGGAAGAACGGTTCCGCCGCAATCCATCCCCAGGCTTTTCCGCCTACGATAAGGACGTGTTCCGGCCGTCCCGCCGCTCCTTGCCACGCGAAACCGACGATCACATACACAATTGCCGCTACCGCCGTCACGCAGAGCGCCGCCAGCATGGCGTGAGCTGCGCTGCGCGCTCGCCCCAGGCCGCAGTTGATCAGCGCCAGCCCGACGCCCGCGAACGGCACAAGAAGGATGAGGAGAAAGCAGAGCAGCGCTGAGACTTCCGAGAGAGAGACAAGAGAAGGAGCCACGAAAAGGGTCACTCTCCTTCCGCTTCCAGCACAAGATGAGAACGGACCGCGAGCGCGAGGCCGAGCAACTCCACCGCCATGCCGGCGAGCGCGAACGCGGTGCGCGCGCCCGCCGATGGCAGCAAGGCAAGGGCGCAAACCACAATCGCCCATCCTGCAACCAGCAATAAGAAACCGGCGAGTTTCATACCCTTCCGTCCCTCGAACTGTTGCGCTCTGGGATTGTCATCCAGGAACGATTCCGTCCTACTGCGAGGCTAATGCGCCATAGTCGCACCGTCCAATCGAAATTTCTTATTGTACCTAGAAACGGAAAGGACCCGACAAAGCCGCCTTTCCTGTTATCGTCGCGCACCGCAGCGGTGCGCTCTTCCTTCTGGCGATCGCCGCGTTCCTGGAAGCTTACGGCGACTCGTGCTTTCAGTCCGCGCTCTATCGTGCTTCCGGGATGAGCCGCGCTTTCGCATTTGTGGTGGGAGCGGTGTCGCTCGCGGCTTATGGGCTGGTCGTCAACGCCCCACGCTGGGAGTTCGGCAAACTGCTTGGCGTCTACGTCGTGCTTTTTTTCCTGCTGGCACAGATCGTAGCCCGAGTAAGATTCGGCCAGGCCCCCACGCTGCCGATTCTGATCGGCGGCGCACTCATCGTCGCCGGGGGCATAACCATCTCGTGGGGTGGATAGTGGCCGGTGGCAAATTTGGTGCGGAAGGGGGGATTCCATATCGCCCTTTTCCAGCAAGTTGTGGCGATTGCTACGGTTAGCGTGTTTAGCTAGTGTTTATGCGGGTACCAAGTACGTTCCTATCTTCGGCTACAGTTCCCACAGTTTCCCTAGTAGGCTGGATTTTCCCTGAAAACGGTATCACTGGTATCAGTGCGGAGCGTCGCGGAAGGGACGATTCCGTGGTTACGCGGTGATACCTGACCTGATACCTAAATTTGTCCGATCCGGGTTGATGAGTGTAATCGCAATTTAACGCCAACTACGGGGACGGTGCCTAGCGCAGCGCGGAATCCGCCTGATTTGCGAGGTCACTGCATGTGGCTTGCAATCCCTTTGGACACTGAGTCTGCGCGTTCTTTCTAATCTTGACGAGGTCGTCCGTGTTCAGAGTGGCATCAACGTGTTTCATGGCAAACGCCCGGAACCTAATGTCCTTCCCCGCAACCTGTGCCAGTTGGGGCAAAGTCGTCCAGTGGTCAACCAGAATACGAGCGACGGACTCGCTGTAGCCCTCACCAATTGCACCGTCATCGCATTGTCGATAACGGCTGTATGAGCCGTAGAGTGCATCCCAACTACGAAGCGTACCCGCCTCATCAAGCGCACGACGACCTTCAGCGTCGGCGCAGGGCCGTTCTTGTGCATGTCCAGTCTGCACCGAAAACAGAATGACAATCAGGCTGAAAAAGATGCAGACCTTGAGCAGCGCGCTAGTCATACGATTGCTCCCCATTCAAGCGTAGTGCGCCGTTCCAAACCCGTCCACATTACTTTAGAATGCAAATGCTGGCCTATGGACTGCGCGTTCTCAGTTGACTCTAACAGGCGTTAGCACAAGCTTGCGCCGTCTGTTCGCCTTTTTTGGCGTCAATGAGTGAAATCGGGATGTTTCGCCAATCATCCCGCCAATACGTGTTAAAGCCAATCCCCCGCGACGGACATCCCCGAGATAAAAAGCGCGTTGAATACAAACACTTCGGCCAACAGCATGAGGCTCACCGCGAACCAACGAAAGCCTCGCATCCGCCAAACCCACCAGACGCACGATGCAAAGGAGGCGTACATCAACACGTCCAAACACCGTCGGCCTGCTTCGACGGCCCGATGTGGGACCGTAGGATTGGTGATTGGATTAGCCCAAATGATGCCAGCAGCAATCGCCGCCAGAAAAAACAAAAGGTGTGTCAATACTAGCCAGTGGTATGGCTTCCAAAGCTGCCTCTCGAACGGTTTCTGTCTTATCGCCGCAAGGGTCAGACTAGCCAGTGCCAAGACACACACGACCAGCACTCGCGGGATGAACACTGCTCCTAATGACCATTCCGCAAAGCGCAGGAATGTAGAGAAAAAGCTCATCAACCGAAAGGTTAACACGCAAATCACGATGATGAGTTACGTCAAATGGCGAAATCAGGCGTTTACACTCAAAATCCCCCCCTGGGTTACGAATCGGTTGCCGATGCTGGCATCCGAGCGAAGAGTGCTGTCAGAGTGCCGACAAAGAGATGCTTTCGTAATGCTGTAAACGTCCCACTGCGATAACCCCAGAGAAGGTCAGATCACAGCGTACCGACGGATGCAACCACTTCGGCCTGCTTTTAGCCGTGCCACTCCCACTTCCTGCACCACATCTACGGTTCAAGGTAAGCGTAAAGCGATTGTCTGCTAATGCCGTATTCCCTCGCAAGCTCTGCTTTGCTTTCCTCGCCCTTCGCAGCACGATCCTTGAGCTGTGAAACCTGGAGCGGGTTGAGCTTGCGTTTGCGGCCACGGTACACGCCCTTCGCTTTTGCAATGGCGATCCCTTCGCGTTGGCGTTCTAGAATCATTGAGCGCTCGAATTCAGCGAAGCTCCCCAACATCTGCAAGAATAGTTTGGAGGAGGGGGAATCCTCTCCTGTGAAAGTGAGATTTTCCTTGATGAACTGGACGGCGATCTTCTTCTTGTTCAACTCATCCACCAGGGAGAGCAAATCGCGCAGGTTTCTAGCAAGCCTGTCCATCGAATGCACCACCAGGGTGTCGCCGCTACGGGCGAACGCGAGCGCTTCTTTTAGTTTCGGTCGGTCCAGGTCCTTGCCAGATACTTTATCTTCAAACACACGATCTAGCGTCAAGCCATCCAACTGTCTTTCGGTGCTCTGGACCAGCGTGCTTACTCGTCGGTATCCGATTTTCATGGGATGACAGCCTCCACTGTCAAGGCAACTCTAAGACTTTTGCAAAACATTGTCAAGTAAATAGTTACTTGACACTTCTTCACCTGTTTTCAGCAACTTACATAGATGACATGTCAACCTAAAATATGTCCACCTTGACTATAGTCCAACTTGACACTCCAAACCTGGGAACCGTCAGTGTAGAATGTCTAGTTTATTAAGCCATTGACAGCAAGGGCATTAGCAGCGCTGTGTCCCTATCCTACAGAAAAGTGAGGACTTCCACAGGCGCAGAGCTGAAACGCTCGTAAAGGTGCCTTTCTGCCTCCGCGTGGGCCATTCTGATAACTATGGTAGGGTGAATGACTTGCGAGCGAGCATCGGGCCGAGTGTCGGGAGGTTTTGGGAATGCTGTGTAATATCTACACTGTTGTATTTTTCAACACTTTTGCGTATCGTATCTACAGATGACACGCATTGACAGTCTTAGGGGATGATGCCTCTAGACAACTCCTGTGTTGACATGGAAGCGATTCTGTGCTATACTATAACTGGGAGATAGTATATTCTTATGCGACCGTCCAAAGACAAGTTTTACAGAAACTACGGCCAAAGCTGGACGGTGCTGCTTCCGAAACGGGACAAGAGCACTAATCCAGGATACACGAAGCCAGTGCCACGGCGAGGATGGCACAGCAAGTGGCCACAACACGAAGATTCCGTGGAGATGTTGGTCAACCAGTTCCTCTACTTTTGGATGGAGGACGTTCTTAATCCTCGGCCAAAGCCTATTCCAGCTTATATTTTGCGTAAGCGACTTCGGGAGAAGATCGAGAGGCGCAAACAGCGCATCGTGTTGGTAATCGCCAAGGGTCGGGCAGCGCGGTGCGTCTCAGCCTTGAGCAAGCGAAGGCAGAAGTTGCTGGATGCGGTTATACACGATCTCGTGATGATGACTTTCCGGCCTCGCTTCGATGCGGAGCAGAAACGCAAGGAAGAGTACAGGAACATTACGCCTGATCCTGGAAGGTTTGATAATCCACCTGTGAATCAAGCGAATTCTGCGCCCGACATCTTCACAGGCGGTGAGTATGCCGAAGAGAAAGATCATCTCACAAGGCGGAAAACTGGAAAAACAGGCATCATGATCTCGCCAAAAAGAGATACCTACTGGAAATAGCCCGTTTGTAAAGCCTTCCAACGATTTTCAATCACCAAAAGCAAAGCCATGCAAAGCGGTGTCCCTCATCGGGCGTGGGATTGCTTTGCCACGGCTATTTTTTTTTTTAAAGGAAACCAAATGCCAAAGAAGCACAGCTCTTGTAGAAATTTGAACCCGCCTATATTAACGCCAGATTTTTCACGGGAAGTACCGCACGCTGTACCGCACGAAGTACCGCACCTAGACGATGTGAAGCAGTACGAAGCCGAGTTGCGCCAAGTACGATTTTTGCTGAGAGTGGAGCGCCGACGTGCCGCGTCGGTCGAAAATGTTTTAGTGAATCACGTCCGCTACCTGGAGCGACAGGTCGAAAACTTGCAGTCCGCAATATTTCAGAATTTAACCCTGCGCCCCGTGGAGGCGAAATGAATACGAGCGAGGATCGTTTGGCTTATGTCGTGGCTTCATTGCTGCGCGGCTATAGCTTACACGCCTTGAGCGAGGGCCTGATCAAGCAGGTGATTACGGTAGCGCGCGGCATCGTCGCAGAAATCGAGGAAAAGAGCCATGCCGAATCAGTTTGATGTTTTCCAGAACCAACTCCATACGTTGACGGAAAGAATCACTGCACTAGAGCGGGGCGTGGTGGTCAGGCCGATCAATCCAACGTTGCCGCTCGCGCCACAGATCACACCCGCACCACCGCCACCAGCACAGCGAGCAGTTCCAGTCATTGACGCAATACCACCCGACGTTCCACTTGATTTTGAGCAGGGCTTGCCCTGCGGGAGATAACGATGGTTGAAGAAGTAAAGAAACTGGTACCACGGTACATCGAAGATTTTGAGGTCGATGCAAGCAACGCCAAAGAAGTTTTGAGCAGAAAAAGCGCCTTCTTGCGTGAGTTCGGCCTAGGTGCCTTTGAGAATTTGGTCACGCGGAGCATTCTCAGAAAAAGGCAAGCTAAGAAATAAAAGTTTCTGCGGAACTGAGGCCGCAGATTTGGGACAGGACAACAACGATATGTTCTCCGCACGGCTTGGGGCCAGTGAAAAAAAGCATTCGCCCCGCCTTCCCTTTTAGGTGGTGAACAATGGCACGTAGCAAACAGCAATGCATTGCAGACGCGATCACGCGCCGTGTGATGGACAACAACAGAAAGCGTGCGCGATATCACATCGCGGATGTGTATGAGGAGTTCGCTATTATGGCAAATCGACAAGGATCATGTGTTACCAGTGGGATGAATACTAGCAAGGGAGGGTTGCGGATTCAGTTGCGACCCCAGCCGCTAATCGACCCAGCACAGCAACAGAGGATGGCAGAAGAGCCTGTTTCACGTGTCGGTACTTCAACCGATCCACGTCCGGTGTCACCCAACGAAAAGGCTGTGGACACTGGCACTATGCAGGGAGTAGGAACCAACGCATCAGACGGCGGAAACGTGGGAGCAATGTCGGTTGACGCGAAGGACGTTAGCGCAGATTTCGGCTGGAAACCTGGATCGCATCCAGGTGACACGCGAAGCCAAGCGCAAGGCTCAACCACAGAAGTATTAGACAAGTTGGCGAACGGGCCATCACCAAGGCGCCAGATGCAGGGCCAGAAAAATACCCGTGATTACCTCGAAGATGGCAAGGGATTCAAGTCAACGCCTACGGGTCTCGACTCGGATGCTGGTGTCTAAAAGTTCCATCCTTGTAACCGTTCCTTCCAAGGATGACAGGGCGGGGCGTTGCGAGATGCGCTGCGCCCTGAGTTTCACCGCATCAAGAAAGCAGACCATGTTATACGAACAGGATCATCCGCTAGGCGTTGAGTTTCAATGTTCGCTAGCAAACTTCGAGGGTTGGCACCACGGGCTAGACCAAGATCGAACCGTCTTTGAATATCTCTTGATGTGTCTGTCTGGCAGTCCGTTCCCAGCAATCCAGACTGCGCATCGTTGGTAGTAGTTTTTGGCTACTTGACGGCGTGCATCGGGTAGTAGCCGCACGACTTTTAAAACACGAGTTCATCACCGCTACAAGAAAGTTGGCGTATCCATGAGCAACACGAGCGAATTCCGAGGTTTGGACGGCAAGTGTTATCACAAAACGAAAGAAGGCGCTTTTTATGCGGTTGGCGAACTCAACTCCAAACCACCAGCCGCGCCCGTGGTGCAAGACACGAGACCAGTGCCAGTCTCCGTCTCACGCGGACAAAAAGGCGGTTACGGCAATGATCAGCCCAACGCGGTGGACTCGGAAGAATATAACCAACGGTTCTACCGATGCGGTGTTCACGCGGGCAGTGATGATGATCCGCTTGTGCAGTGGTGCAGCAAATGGGCAAGCAAGCCCTATGCGCCCACTCGCCTACCTGAAGAAATTGTGCGGGAGCAGATAGTGGAGGGTGACGTAGCAGATTCATTCGCTGCAAATGCCAGCGTCACCTTAACTCCAGCAGAGCGTGTGGACATGCGTCTAACAGCAGCAGTCGAGAAAAGAAAAACAGAGTTAGCAGAGCACGCGGTTGTGGCCGCAGAAGAGGAAATCCAATGACCAACAAACTTTTTTACAGTCGTGCCGAAGCCAGCACTATGCTGGGAATTTCGTGTGTGACGCTTGATCGGGCGGTCAAAAAAAATCTTGTTCAATGCCGTAGGTTAGGGCGTCGCGTTTTGTTCGAGCTTGCCAGCCTTCAACAATTCGCTGCTTCAGTTGGCACAGACATGCAGGCGCAGAATTAAATGGACACCCTACTCACGTATAAAGAGGTCAAAAAAGTCTTCGGCTGGAAATCCAATACTTCTATTCAGGAACGGCTAGAACCAAAGGGATTGCTTGTCCGAGTGTTCTTGAGCCGAAGCTTAAAGAGTGCCCGCGTCACGGCTGCCAGCGTGCAGAAATACCAAGCGAGCCTGACCGATATTAAAGATGCGCAGACAGAGTTCAACGTCAGCGGTGCTCGCTGGGCAAAGTGGGCAGCGGCGAAGAAGCTTGAGACCGAAGCCGAGGTGCAAGCAAAGGCCGACAACGGGACACCCACGGAAGATTTTTACGCCATCGGTGATGTTGGCTTGTTCGCGCCAACAGCGGAGTGGTCTCCAGACGGCATCACTGGCGAAATGACGCCTCCAGGTTGCTATCGGGATGCGGGCGACGGTTTGGTTTGCGGAATTCCGTCTCCGCGTGAATCACAACGTGCATTCTTGGAACGATGCCGACGCAGAGGAATCCGACCAAGCCGATCAAAATACCTGGCGTGCATCGTGGATGGTAATGGCAAATATCGTGTGAATGACGTGCCGAAAGAGGAACAATCTGTGCCTTCGCTGGAATACACGAAGCCGATGGGAACTAAAGGTGGCGTTTAGTTGCATCCGCTGCACCGCTGTAGTAGTCTGATTATGGAGCAGAATATCGCTACCCGCCTTGCTGAAACGGAATACGCCCGGAATTCCAAGTCAAAAATCAAATCCTTTTGAAAGGGAGTTCCATGGTGATGCCGAAGTTGATGGACGATTACTATGGTGTGGGTCAAAAGAGGCGTAAACGTTACTCGTCTGCACAACGCAAGGCGATGGAGGCAAGATGGGCGCGGGAAGCGCGGGCGCAGGAGCGTTATGAGAGATTGTGCGTCTTGCACACTCCAGCCGAGATCATCAATTTCGCTAGTCGGTTGGTCGCGGTGACTTGCAGCCCTCTCGACGAATGTTGGTTTTATATCGGCCTTGGGAAAGGTCTAGCCGTTCCTTGGAGCCTTGAGGCACAGGAGGGTCCAGGTCTGAAGTCTCGATATGCCAACCATCCTATTCGTGGTGAGAATGTCGGGCCGCACAGGCTTGCTATGGCGATCTCACTTGGAATCCCTGTAGCCGAACTTGTTGGAGACGTTCACCACAGCTCCAGTATTGGTGTGTGCTGGGGGCTGATTTGCGCGAATCCTGATCATTTGGAGCTGGTGGATCATCGGGAGCACGCCCGTCTGACTGATGAGGAGGCTGCTGCGTTGTCGGCCCGCGTCAACGAGAGGCATATCAAAATGGTGCGCCTGATCCTGGATTCTCCACCCGTAGACCGGCAGCCAAAGGAACTCCAGGGAATTACAGGCGCGGCCAGGGCGCGGCGCTATATTGGCGGCCTGCCATTTTTGATCAAGGTTGGTCACTTTGAGGAGTTCCCAGAATCCCAGGAAACGGCTGTAGATTACGGCGAATGTAGCGGCGAGGAGTGCAAAAATGTGCTGTAGATGGCGCGTGTCAAGCGCGTGTCCAAACCAGCCCTGGACCCGCATGAACACTGCACATCAATGCATAGGTGCTATGGTAAAACCATTGGTTCTGCATTGCTGCTTTTCTGAGCTGGTTCTGCAATGATCTGCATAGGGAATCGGGGCAGGGTGATGGGTGATGGATCAATCGTTCATCCCTCTTGGTTTTTGAGGAGCGGTATCCGGTCTGGAACATCAAGATTGAGGAGACCAGAGATTAAAACCTCTCACGGAACCTCGACGCAGCCCGAGAATCTGAAAACTCCTGGATGATGACTGGAGACAACAGTCGTGTATGTGTAAATTTTTACTGGTTTCGCAGTGGCAGTGCGTTTTGCTGTCCGATCTTAATGTCTAATCCTATTTCTCTCGCGGATCAGATCGAACTGACTGATCATGCGCTTACAGCTGGCGTTCTCGCGCTAATGCTGAATGTCTCAACAATTAGCATATACAAGTGGGCCAAAACTGGCCGCATCCCCAGCTTTAGGCTCGGAACATCCGTCCGTTTCGATCCTGTTCTAGTGGCGAAGTGGTTGCGCTCACAGTGATTGTTGTCTCACGCGAAAATTTTGTTGACCTTGGCCCTTGTTTCCACTGAGCGCGACGGCTTGAGGTACCTCATTGTTGATTCAATGTCGCTATGGCCTAACCACTGCTGAACTGTGCGCAGGTCAACGCCTTCCCATAATGACCAGGTCGCAAACGTCGCACGGAACTTGTGCAACCAGAAGTTATCCGGGTCGAGATCGGCACGCTCGGCAATTGCTTTGAGGCAGTCGAGAAAATCATGTTTCGGTTTGCACCCGCTGGTGGCGAATACGAATGGGCAGCCTTTTGCTGCCTTCGCCTTCCACTCTTTCAGACTCTTTGCGAGCTTCGTGGGAATCGGAATCTCACGTTCCTTGTACGCTTTTGGGGACCATCCAGCATCAGGCTTGAAGCTCACGCGCACTGTGGATGCTGTGAAGTTCACGTCCTTCCAATACGTGAATATCACTTCCTGTTCTCGCATCCCCGTCATCAGGAAGAATTCAAACCACAGCCGCTCCTCTGCATCACAAGTAGCAAACAGCGCATCAAGTTCCTCCTTCTCGTAAATCTCAGGCTCGGTCTCCGTGTAGCGCGGCCAGTCAGTTTTGCCAACCAGCCCGCGTATGCCGTGAGCCTTGAGGAAGCTCATCACGATCTGAAACTTGTTATATACACTTCGTGGGCCTTGATCCTTCTCCGTCTGCAAAAAGTTGGCATACTTCAGCAGGTCGTGCCGGTCAATCTCCTCCAGGTTCATTTTGTGGCAGCTCTCCGTGAAGTAGGCCAGGGCAGTGCTGTAGCAGCCTGTGGTATTGTGGCGGCCAAAGTTCTGCCTTTTGTTTGTGGTCTGCTTCAACCGCACGTCCTCCAGGTAATCGGCAACCGCTGCCACTAGCGACCGTTGACCCTCTTTGTTTTTCTCTGGCACGATGGCCGCGCCAAGATTCACAGCGTTGAGTTCCGCTTCTTTGCGGAGCCTTCGCGCTGTAGCGTCCGCTGCATCCTTGCCCACGGACAGACGTACTCGCTTCGCACCTTCGCGCCATTCGAGATAATAAGCGCCTTCAGGGTGCCTCTCTTCTTTTCCGTTGACCAGGACCGCATCAGGTTTGACGCGGCCATTCGCAGACAGCACCACAGGACAATAACGCATACCTTGCGCTGTCTGGATTCTTTTGGTGACGTTTACTTGGCGGTTCATGCTGGTGATCCTCCTCTGATTTAGGTATCAGGTACGGTATCACCACATTGTAACATGTTGAAAACAAAAGTGCTGGTGCGGAAGGGGGGATTTGAACCCCCACGCCTTTCGGCGCCACCCCCTCAAGATGGTGTGTCTGCCAGTTCCACCACTTCCGCTTTAAAATCAATCTATTGCAGACCGTTTGAGGGACCATCTCAGTCTGTATGGTACACGCCAAAAGCACTGCACCCGGCATCGTGCTTCCTAAGTCTTTATACACGGTCACACGAGGCGGTTCAAGTTCGCTGGCCGCGCCGAGGGGGAAACTTTGAAGTCGCACGGAAGCGAGGATAACCTGTCACCTGCCCACCCCAATAATTTGCACGTACACAATGTTCCACGTGAAACGTTTTGTACTGACTTAAGTATACATATAATAATGTACATATTCAGAAAAGAAGGGGAGCATGATAGATGACGAATATAGCAGGGAGCCGATCTCTTACCAGCAGAAATCGCGCGAGGCTACGGCTCTTGCGCAGCCTTACGCAGCAGGCTCAAGATGTGCAGTGCACGCGTGATAAGTTCCTGCTCTTTTCGATTGTTGCCTGGCGACTTTGATAAACTTCCCGACCGCTCGAGAATCGCGACCTCTGCCTGCTCGATGCGCTGCAGCAGCTTATTCCGGTCAGACTCGAGGACAGCGGCGCGGTAAAGCTTTCCCCAATCTTGGCATTCTGAATGATGCTGTGTTCTTGCTCCCGGGTGATCGGCGCAAACATGCAAGGTAAACTCTTTGTCGCGCTGCAACTCAAAGTTGGGCGCGCTAGTAGGGTTGAAGACCCAGGCGCATTCGGAGCAACCAAAGCCACGAAAACGCTGCTGTTCGATCCATACCAGCTTCCGATGCCGGCCCTCGTTGCTCGATCCATCGGTCTGAATGCGAATTACCTTCCTTGATGTGGGCACGAACCGCACCAGGCTGGAGCGCGACTTCGAAGCTGCGCAACAGAAGCCGCAACTTAGTCTTAGTGCTACAAAGTGTCAAGAATGAACTCGTTGTGTTACAAAACCCGAACAAACTACACATTCTCATCTATTCAAGACGAGTCCTGGCAACCGTTCTGGCGGCTAAATGGCTGTTATCGCGAGCGGTCCAAGAGGCAGAATCCAGAGCTGATTTGTTACGAAATCAGAACAAAGAGCGAGGCCTGTGTTGCAAGGGGCTGGCATCCATTCAGCGGAAGGTCAGATGGACAACCCAACGCGCAAGGAATTGGGTCCTTCGCCTCTGGGGTGCTGCGTCTCAACGGGCGGGAACTGATGGTTGGCGAAACATCCGCATTTCACTAACCAATTACGACCCGAGAGTCAGCACCGCCCTCCTTAACCGCCAGTGACGCTGCGTAAGATGCAGGTAAAGCATTTCATCCGGTTTGGCTTTGGCGCGGATGACTCGGACGAGGTCTTCTTTTTCTTCTCGGGTCAACGCACGCAATTCCGGCGCATCGGCCAGGACCAGCGCAAAATTCTCAAAGGACTCCTTCTCCAGAGGCGTCCACGAAGACGTGCTGACGCCACCGCTTCTCGGACCGCCGATTTTCACAGCTAAGATTCGCTCCAGCGCACGCCTCGAATGCTCGCGCATGACGGCGGCGTCTCCGCGAAAATCGCGCGCCATCCGGCGGTTGACTCGCAGGCCGATGTTGCGCGTGCTAAAGCAGTCCCACGCTCCCACCTCGCTGCCCGGCAACTCGTAGAACACGTGCCCAGCCGCCAGGCGGCGCAAGGTTCTGGCTGGTGTTCGATAGGCTGGATTCGCGGCGATGCTGCGTTCCTCGCGCTCGACCAGCTCTTGCAATTCTGGACGGCCGGGGCGGAAGCCCAGCTTCCGGTAAAACCAGAACGCGCCCGATTCAATCGCTTCCTCGTTGTCATGGCCCAGTTGATACGGGTAGACCGAGATGCACGTCGTTCCCATGAGGTGACACAGGCAGCGCAGTACTTGCGCGTAGATCCACCCCGCTTCGCCGCCGCGAAAAGTGTAGAAGGTGTTGAAGCCGACCTCCATCCACTCAGAGAGTCCGATGGCTTCGACGTAGTTAACTGGCACTCCATTCTTCAACGTCAAGCCTGCGACATAGGCGCGTAGCGGGAGACGGCGATCTGGCGGCAGGTTCCAGAGATAAATCGAAACGCCCCGGCCTGCTTCGTGCGTTCCCAGATCGGCTCGCACGTTGGCTCGCACCACCGAACGCGGATCGCCCAGCGTCGTACCGTAAAGTTCGCGGTAGCGCACCAGCATGACCTCGCGGATCATGTCCATGATCTGTTCGCCCTGCTTGCGCGAAAGCTTCGTCAGTTGCGGTGGACGGCGGGCCAACTCGCGGGCCAGCGACACCTGGCTCCGGCTGAGCAGTGGCTCGGCGTGGTAATAGACGCTCGGAACCGGCTTCCAGTTTCGCGTTCTTGAGATGGTGGAGTTCGCGAGATTCCAATGCAGCGGTACGCGCAGCGATTCGTAGAGTTCGGCTTTCTGCATTGGCGGAAGCGGGAGATCAGCGAACCGCTGAATTAGCCAAGCCGGATCGGATTTTTTTTTACCAGAGGCGGTTTCCAGCCATCGGCGCCACGTGGTGTCGGCCTCGACGTAAGAGTCGTCCTCGAGCAAAGGCATGAAGCGTGGGCCAGTTGTGCCTAACTCGCGTCCTGGCTCGTAGTTTTCCCAGGCGATTTCAACTTTGCCGGGCATGCGCTTGATGAGCCAGTTCGCAACGTCGAAGCTGAGCGTGTCTTCCATCTCGGTGGCGGCAATGCCGGAGACTTCGATGGGCTCGAAGTCGTCCATGTTGGCGCCGGCTTTGCATAGTGCTTCCACTTTTTTGTGGAAACTATTCAGAATGCGCTCGGTGGCACGCACCACGGCTGGCCCTTGCGGAAAGGCACGCAGGAAAAGTAGGGCTTCGTGGAAGCGGATCAGCGACGCCGAATCAGGAAAGCGCTTGGCGTCGAGCCTAGTCAGCAGCTTGACTACGCGAGCGGATTCGTTGCGGCCGAAGCGATAGCGGCTGGCTTCGAGTTGGGTGAGTTGGTGTTCGAGAGTTGTGGCGGCCATGGCGGATTCCCTAAGGGTACCTCATGTGGGCTTCGGCGCCCGCTACCCACTGATTCGCAAAAACGCGACTGACTGGGGCACCCGCCGCTCCCCGCCCCATGCTATAATCTCAGTTCGCCTGAACGTGTTTACGTCGAGGCTGATCCTGTGATTTCCTCCGCGGGCGGATCCGTAATTCCGAGAATCAGCGCCATTCAGGTTCTTTAGATACGAGGTACAGCTATGTCCGGCCATTCGAAATGGGCAACCATCAAGCACAAGAAGGGCGCGCTCGACGCTAAGCGCGGCAAGATCTTCACCCGTCTCATCAAGGAAATCGCGATGGCGGCCAAGTCGGGCGGCGATCCGGACATGAACCCGCGGCTGCGCACGGCGATCTTGGCGGCGAAAAACGAGAACATGCCGGCCGACAACATCAAGCGCGCCATCCAGCGCGGCACCGGCGAACTGCCGGGCGCGAACTACGAAGAATTCGTGCTTGAGGGATACGGCCCGGGCGGCGTTGCCTTGCTGGCGGAAATTTCTACCGACAACCGCAATCGCACGGTGAGCGAAATCCGGCACGTGTTCGGGAAGAACAATGGCAATATGGCCGAAGCGGGCGCCGTCTCTTGGATGTTCCACAAGAAGGGCGACATTATTGTTCCCAAGTCGGCGGCCAAGGAAGACGATCTGATGAACATCATCCTCGAAGCTGGTGGTGAGGATTTGAAGGATGATGGCGAGACCTGGGAAATTCTGACTGAACCTTCCGCCTACGAAGGCGTGTTAGAGGCCGTGAAGAAGGCCGGCATTACGCCCCTCTCTTCGAGCGTGGGCATGATTCCGCAGACCTACATCAAGCTCGAAGGGCAGCAGGCGGCGCAGATGATTCGCCTGATGGAAGCGCTCGAAGATTGCGACGACGTACAGAACGTGCATGCCAACTTCGATATCGACCAGAAGCTTCTGGAAGAGGTTGCGGGCTAGGACTAGATCCGAGGTTCGCGACATTGATTTTCGATTCGAAAGAGAACGCCGCCCCTTCCCGGCGGCTTTTTTGTGACGGATGCAACACCCTACTGTGACGCGGTTCCGTAGAAGTTTTCAACACCGCTGAGGAAAAGTTTGTGGAAAAGCGGGAACTTACTCTTGTAACCTTCTGCTAACGAATCCCTTTCAACATTTTGCACTGCATCGAGTGCTAGCTGCATCGGGCGGATTCGTTTTTCGATACTCCGTGAAGATACGTCTCGACAAGTTGCTCGTGGATCGTGGACTGACGCCATCGCGCGAGCGCGCGCAGGCCCTCATCCTGGCCGGAAAAGTTCTCGTCAACGAGCAGAAGATCGAGAAGGCGGGCGCATCGATTGACTCCGGCGCAACCTTGCGCCTGCTGGGCGAAGATCTCCGCTACGTCAGCCGCGGCGGGCTCAAGTTGGAGAAGGCTCTCGAGCACTGGCGAATCGATCTCCATGGCAAAGTCTGTCTTGACGTCGGCGCTTCCACCGGAGGCTTCAGCGACTGCATGTTGCAGCACGGCGCCGCCAAGGTGATCGCCGTCGATACCGGTTATGGGCAGATGGATTTCGGATTGCGCAACGACCCGCGCATTCGGCTTCTGGAAAGAACCAACGCCCGCTATCTCGAGCCCAGCATCATTGGCGAGCCGATTGACTTCATTGCCATGGATGTTTCCTTCATCTCCGCCGCCCTGGTGCTACCGGCGGTGATTCGCGCCGTTTTTTGGGCCGGCGCACCTCGCAATCTGAAACCCAGTTCGATTCCGCGTGCAGTATCGGATTTCGTTCGCCAGATTGTGGTGCTGGTGAAACCGCAGTTCGAAGCGGGAAGGGAACTGGTGGGTAAAGGCGGAATCGTGCGCGACGAATCGGCGCAGCGAGCGGCCGTGTCCAGGGTAGAAGCGGCGCTTTTAGAACTCGGATGCGCGCGCGCCGAATGGATCGAGTCCCCCATCCTCGGCGGCGAGGGCAATCGCGAATTCCTGCTCCACGCAGAGTTTGTGACGCCTGCCATCGAGTGATTCTGTACAATCGGAAGTCCGATGTCAGAAGAGACGCCCGAGCACAAATCCAGAGAGAAGTCCGTAGACATGTCGAAGTCTCCGCAAAGCCCGACCCGCAAGAAAACTGTTGCCATCATTTCGAAGCCGGGCCGTCCCGAGCTGTCGGAAGCGCTGCCGGCGCTCGAAAAATGGCTAAAGCAGCGCAACTACGCGGTGGTGGTGGACCAGGAAAGCGCAGTTTACTTTTCGGCGACCAACGTGATACCGCGAACTGAATTGGCCACGCGGTCGCCGGATCTGGCTCTGGTGCTGGGCGGCGACGGTACCCTGCTATCGGCGGCGCGCGCGGTTGCGAAAGCCGGCACGCTGATCCTCGGCGTCAACCTGGGCACGCTTGGATTCATGACCGAACTTGCATTGGCCGATCTGTATCTTGCTCTGGAAGCGATCGAGAAAGAACACTACATCGTGGACAGCCGGTCCATGCTGCGTGGCTCGCTGATCCGGGGCGGCGAGAACCTTGCCACGCACGCCGCCCTGAACGAGGTGGTGGTGAGCAAGAGCGCCATCGCGCGCTTGAATCACTTCGAGCTTTTCGTGGACGCGGAGTTCGTCTCCAGCTACAGAGCCGATGCTCTGATCATCGCCACGCCAACCGGTTCTACCGCGTATTCCCTTGGAGCGGGAGGGCCGATTCTCCACCCGGATGTGGATGCCTTCCTCATTACGCCCGTCTCGCCCCACGGATTGACGCACCGTCCGGTGGTGGTGCGGGATACGGTCGAGATTGAAATCCGCGTCAAGACCGGTAAGGAGGAAGCGTACCTGAGTTTTGATGGACAGGTCGGCATGCCCGCGCGAGTCGGCGATATCGTGCGCTGCGTGAAGTCGGAACATTCGGCCAGGCTGCTGCGTTTTCAGAAAACATTTTTCGAAGTGCTCGCCACCAAGCTCAAGTGGGGTGAACGGTGACGGCAGCGTCAATGGCGGTGACGAGCTTCTTGAGGTTGCTGTAGCCGCGGTCTGTAACTTTGCGCGCCGCAGGACTCTGGCAGGACTATGGCCGCACAACCGACAGCGTCAGAATTCCCTGGATATTGTTCCAATCGTCGGTTTCGCCGTTGAACTCGCTTTCCCTTCGCTGGTCGGAATACCGCGGGTCCAGCAACAAGAGTTTATGGATTCTAAATAGCGAGCCTTCCTGGCCGTAACTGCGGGTTTCATCGTAGATCGCTCCGCACAACACGTATACGTGCGATTTCCACTTGATGAGCATGGGCTGTTGATCCATCAGCGTTGTGACGATGAGGGAAGGGTCAATCGAGCTTTTCGGGAAATACCCCGCGCGGACCACGACGGACAGGCCGTCGCCCAAGACATGCCTTCCCTGCAACTTCGCGCTCAGTACCTTTAAGGACGACCGAGCCGAGAGAACGGCGTCTTCAAGGCCAGAGTACTTTCCGCAGCATACGTCCCTGTCAGGGATGATGGTCTCCAGGGCCGTCGCGAGCACCGCCGATGCGTCCGCCGACGGCGCCGTCAGCAACGGCAGATTGTCGACGCGGACCTCTTGATTGGGGAGAAACCATACACGGGACTGTGCGTGGTGCTGAGCAAAGGCCGATACTGTGGCCATGCAAACCAGCGCCAAACACGCGAAGAGGGTCTTTGCGGTCAAGTATGGGCGATTTATCCGAGATAAGAACAATTCTTTCAAGGCCGCCTCCATACAAAAGCACCCACGCCTATATTGGACCGGACACCGACCAAAAAACAGTTACTCAGGAGCAGTTACTAAGGTTAAAACTCTGCCCTCAATTGGTCCTGTAAGGTCTCGCGCCGCCGGATCACTTTCGCCTTCGCGCCATCCACCAGCACTTCCGCCGCGCGCCCGCGCGTGTTGTAATTCGATCCCAGCACGGTGCCGTACGCGCCCACGTCCAAAATGGCCAGTAGATCGCCCTCGCTGACCAGTGGAAGCTTTCGGTTACGCGCGAAAAAGTCACCCGTCTCGCAGATGGGGCCAACCACATCGGTAATCTCGGTTTCGCGCGACTCGCGGGTCGTCGCCCCGCTCGTTGTCTGGACCAAGGGAACAATCTCGTGATAGGCACCATACAGAGAAGGACGCAGCAGATCGTTCATCGCCGCATCGACAATCAGAAAGCGCTTGCGGTTGTTCGTCTTCCGGTAGAGGACGCGCGTCAGCAACACGCCCGCCGGCCCCACGATGGAGCGTCCCGGTTCGAGCAGCAAATGCAACTTCAAGCCGCGCAACGGACCGAGCACTGCTTTCGCGTATGCCGGAATCTGTTTCTCAAAGCTCCCCTGCGCTCCCTCATACGAAATTCCCAAGCCGCCGCCGGCGTCGATGTAGCGAATGTCATGGCCTTGCTTGCGCAATGTGCGCACCAGATCCGCCACGCGTTCGAGGGCCTCTTGAAATGTTCCGACATCGGCAATCTGCGACCCGATGTGGACGCTCACTCCGGCCACTTTCAGATACGGCTGCTTCGCGGCTTGCGCGTAGAGCGTCTTGGCCTCGAGAATCGGCACGCCGAATTTGTGCTGGTGCAATCCGGTCGAAATATAGGGGTGAGTTTTCGTCGAGACGTCGGGATTGACCCGCACCGCGACCGACGCTCGTTTTTTCAATCGGGTCGCGGTTGCCGACAGCAAGCTTAATTCCGAAGCGCTTTCGATATTGAACAGCAATATTCCCGAGCGGAGGGCGAGTTCCATCTCGGCCGCGGTCTTGCCCACGCCGGAGAACACAACTTTGCTCGCAACTTTGTGCGCAACTCTACTCGCGGACTTCCGGCTTGCGCGCAGAACTCGGTGCAGTTCTCCGCCAGAAACCACGTCGAAGCCGGCCCCCTCGCCGGCCACTAAGCGCAGAATCGCCAGCGTCGAATTGGCTTTGACCGAATAACACAGCGTGTGAGGAACGGAATGAAAAGCGCGACGGAAGGCGTTCATGCGGGCGCGGATCATGGCCGCGGAATAAACGTACAGCGGAGTTCCGTGGCGCGCGGCAAGGCTTCCGAGCGCCACGCCCTCGCAATAAAGCTCGTCGCAGGAGAGATCCGCGGAGCGCCCTTCCGAAGTTGCGCCATGATAGCCAAACGCGGGTGGGCGTAACGCTTGCGATGCGCGCGCTTGCTTCACTTGCGTTTGCCCGGGCCGGATTTCACTTTGATGGCGACCACCGTCTGATCGTCGAAGGGATCCACACCGGCGGCGTGCTCAGTAACCGCCTTGAAGATCTCGTTTACCACACAGTCCGCGGACTTGGTGGCGCAGCCGGTGACGATTGCTTGCACACGCTCCGGGCCAAACGATTGACCGTGGCGGTTGCGTGCGTCGAGAATGCCGTCGCTGTAGAACACGAAGAGATCGCCCGGCTTGGCCTTGAAGCTGAATTCGTCGTTTTCGGTTTCGTCGAACAGTCCGAGCGGCAGCCCCGTCGCCTCGATAAACTCGATCTTGTCGTCATGACAATAGATGGGCCGCGGCAAACCCGAATTCGCCACCAGCAGCGTCCGCCGCTCGTCGTCCCACACGGCGTAGATAATCGACACAAACTGCGCCGCAATCCTGCGTTCCGCCAGCGACAGATTCACCGCGGAAAGCATTTCCGCCGGGCCCGGCTCAACCGGCGCATGGGAGCGCAGAATGCCGCTGACCAGCGCGGCATAAATGGCAGCCGGCGCGCCTTTGCCGCTTACGTCTCCAATCGCGATTCCCAGGCGCGACAATGAATAGGGGAGGAAATCGTAGAGATCACCGCCAATGGCCCGGGCCGGAACAAACTTCGCCTCGACTTCGAGATGCTGCATCTTCGGACTTGAAGGCGGCAGCAAGCGAAACTGCAGTTCGCGCGCCAGCGCCAGATCGCGCTCCAGTCGCTGCTCTTGCCGGGCAATCTGCTCGTACAAGCGCGCGTTTTCAATGGCAATCGCAAGCTGGGCCGCGAGCGTGGTCAGGGTTCGCTTGTGATCCTCGGTGAAATAGCCGCGGCGGGTGTGCTCCAGATCGAGGACTCCGATCACTTTCTCCTGGTAAATCAGCGGAACCGCAAGTTCCGAACGCGTCTCGGGATTCACCGCGATGTAGCGGGAACTCCTGGCGACGTCAGGCACCAGGACCGCTTCCTTGGCCTGCGCGGCGTACCCCACCACACCGCGGCCGATTGGGATGTCGTGCTTCAGATGCAGTCTTTCCTCGAAGCGCTGCGAGAACCGGTGCTGCAGTTTCTCGCCTGTCTGATCCACCAGAAGAATGCTGAACATCTGGTACTCGATCAGCCGGTTGAGCAGTTCGGCGATGCGCTTGAGCAGTTGATCCAGGTTCAGAATCGACGTGAGTTCGCGCGCAATCTCGTTCAGCAGGAGCAGCGTGCGAGCCTGGCGCGTTGTGCGCGTGTGCAACCGCGCATTCTCGATGCCGACGGCCATGCGCGACGCGATCAGAGTCAGCAGGCGTTTGTGCTCTTCGGTGAAGTAGCCCTTTTCGCGCGCCTCAAGGTCGATGACTCCAATCAGCCGGTTCTTGACGATCAGCGGGATCGCGAGTTCCGAGTGAACGTTGGGCACTGCCTCAAGGTAGAAATTTTCCTGTGTCACATCGGCGACCAGCACTGCTTGCCGACTCAGCGCGGCGCGTCCGGTAACGCCCTGGCCCACTTTCACGCGCACGCGCTCGGCGACTTCCGGCGGATACCCTACATGGAAGCGGAGGTACAATTCCTGACGCTGCTCGTTGAGCAACAGGATCGCGAAAATTTCGTAGTCAATGACCTTGCGTACCAGTTCCGCTACCCGCCGCAGCGTGGTTTCCAGGTCGAGCGTGGTGTTCACCACGTCGGCCACTTCCAGCAGGAGGGGCTCCACCTCGGAAGCGCGTTCAGTTTGCGCGGCGGTCGTTTTCACAAGCTTCATTCTAGCAGCCGGTAGGAGCGGCTCTTCCACGGGCTCCATTTGTAATTTGTGATTTGTAATTGGTAATTTGAAAATCGAAAGCATAGGCCCTCAAAATTACAAATTACCAATTACAAATTCTCCAGCACGCAGATGTCCGGAAGATTGCGGTAGCGTTCGGCATAGTCCAGGCCGTAGCCGACCACGTAGGCATCGGGAATGGTGAAGCCGATGTAGTGCGCCTCGATCGGCTGCTTGCGGCGTGAAGGTTTGTCCAGCAATGCCGCAATGCGCAGCGATCTGGGTTGATGCGCTTGCAGCAGCTTCGAAATGTAGTTTACCGTCAGCCCGGTGTCGAGGATGTCTTCGACCAGAACCACATTTCGGTCGGCCAGCGACTGATCCATATCCTTGGTCAAACGAACCTCGCCCAGCGAATCCCACGCCGCGTGGCCCGCCGGGTCTTCTTGGGCTATGGGGCGGTTTCCGTAACTCGAAACCCCGATAAAGTCGAAGGTGGCGTCGAGCGGAACGTGACGCGCAAGATCGCTTAAGAAAATGGCCGCGCCTTTGAGAACGCCGACGAAAATAATCGATTGGCCGCGGAAATCACGCGTAATCTCTTCTCCCATCTCGGCAACTCGTTTGGCAATGGTTTCGCGTGACAGCAATACTTTAAGTCCGGGCATTTGAGCACTATCTTATACACGAGTTCAGGTGCAACCGGAAGCTCGCGTGGCCACAGGCGACTGCCGAGCTGCTCCACCCCGGCGCGCTCGGCTTGGAGGGGCGAGACGCCCGTCCCCAAGCGACCGTCCCCACACGGCGATGCCGGATTCGCTATAGAATGCTAATTCACAAGTTACCGCAAGGAGTCTTTCGTGAATCTTAAAGGAATCCAACTCACATGGCTGGGTCACTCCACCTTTCGCGTCCAGACACCGGAAGGGAAGACCCTCTACATCGATCCATGGATTGCCGGTAATCCCAAGTGCCCGGAGAGTGAGAAGAACGTCAAGAAAGCGGACGTGCTGATCTGCACCCACGGGCATGGCGATCACATCGGGGACGCGGTCGACGTAGGCAAGAAGCTCAATCCGATCGCCGTCGGCATCTTCGAACTCTGCTTGTGGCTGCAAAAAAAAGGCGTCAAACAGATCGCTCCCATGAACAAGGGCGGCACGCAAACTGTCGCAGATGTGAGTATCACCATGGTGCACGCGGTGCATTCCTGCGGGATTCAGGATGGCGATCAGATCATCTATGGCGGCGAAGCCTGCGGCTATGTGCTCGAGTTCTCGAACGGAGTCAAGCTCTACCACGCGGGCGATACCAACGTCTTCAACGACATGGCCATCATCCGCGACCTTTACGCGCCCAAGATTGCCATGCTGCCCATCGGCGACCTCTTCACCATGTCACCGCGCGAGGCTGCCTATGCCTGTAAACTGCTGCAACCGGAAACTGTCATCCCTATGCACTTCGGTACGTTTCCGCAGCTGACGGGAACGCCCGCCGAGTTGCAGAAACTGGTGCCGGGCGTGGAAGTGCTGGAAATGAAACCCGGGAAGACAATTTCATAAGCTCATAATCGCAGCAGTTTTTCACGGCAAGGAGCAGCATGACCGATCAACCGGCAAATCCTGACTGGCGCATGGGCGGAATTACAGTCCCTGAAGTCGAAGACTACCTGTATGCCATGCTTCCGCCGCGCGACGAAGTTCTCGCCGAGATGGAAGTTGACGCCGGCCAGAACGACGTGCCTATCGTCGGCCCCGCTGTCGCGCGCGTGCTCTATCAACTGGCTACCATCAGCGGCGCGAAGAAGATCTTCGAAATGGGGTCGGCCATCGGCTATTCCACCATCTGGTGGGCGCGCGCGGTGGGCGACGGAGGACGCGTCGTCTACACAGATGGCGACCGCAAGTGCGCCGAAAAAGCCCGCCGCTACTTCGATCGTGCCGGCGTCAGCCAGCGCATCACGGTGCGCGTAGGCGACGCGCTCGAAATTCTCTCGGAGGAGAAGTCGCCGTACGACATCATCTTCAACGACGTCGATAAGATCGACTACCCGCGCGCCTTTCGTTTAGCGCTCCCGCGCCTGAAAAGCGGCGGCCTTTTTATCACGGATAACGTTCTCTGGAAAGGCAAGCTTCGCCAGCCCAACCCCGACGCCCAAACCAAGGCCATCCTCGAGTTCAATAATCTAATCTGCGCGTCGCAGGACTTGTTTACGACCATCTTGCCCATCCGCGATGGAATTTCCGTTTGCATGAAGAAGTAGGGAAGCAGGTGCGCCGTGCCGGTAGCGCACGGTGTTAGAATTGTCGGTTTCCAGCACACACGATGAAGCCGCTGACACCTTTGCCCGTCGAACAGATTCCAGAAACTCTGCCGCGCACTCAAGCTCATGCGCGACCCGACTCGTGGAGCGATGTGCTGGTCGTGGGCGCTGGCCCCACCGGCATGGCCTGCGCCATCGAGGCCCAGAAGGCCGGTTTCAAGGCCCTCGTCATCGACAAGGGATGCCTGGTCAATTCCATCTATCACTATCCGACCAACATGGTGTTCTTCACCACGCCGGAGTTGCTCGAGATTGGCGACATTCCTTTCACCACAGCGCTGGCAAAGCCCACGCGGCTCGAAGCCCTCGAATATTACCGCCGTGTCGCCGAGCACTTTCACCTGCACGTCCGCCTGTACGAATGGGTGAAGACCATTACGGGGGAGGACGGTGACTTTCGGGTTACCACCACCGATCGGCACAGCGCCATTCACGACTACCGCGCGCGCAAGATCGTGGTCGCCACCGGCTACTACGATCTCGCCAACCAACTCGAAATCCCGGGCGAAGACCTGGACAAAGTTTTTCATTACTATCGGGAACCGCATCCTTATTTCGACACCGACGTAGTTGTGGTCGGCGGCAAGAATTCGGCGGCGGAAGCGGCTCTGGATTTGTGGCGGCACGGCGCGCGCGTCACGCTTGTCCATCGCGGAGCGCAGATGCACAACCACGTCAAGTATTGGGTGCGTCCTGACATCGACAACCGCATCAAGGCTGGCGAAATCGTTGCGCACTTCAACAGCACCGTGCAGGAAATCGGCGGCGACTACGTGGTGTTGCACACTCCGTCCGGCCCGCTGCACCTGAAGAACGATTTTGTCTTCGCGCTCACGGGGTATCATCCCGACTACGATTTCCTGCGCAGCGTGGGCATCGAACTTTCCTCGGAACAGATGCGTCCCGTCTGCGATCCGGAGAATCTGGAATCGAACGTTCCGGGAATCTATGTCGCGGGTGTGATCGTCGCCGGATCGCGGACGAATGAAATTTTTATTGAGAATGGCCGTTTCCACGGCAAACTGATCGCCGCCCACATCAGCGAGAAGCTCGGCCGTGGCAACCCGAATTTTCCTCTTGACGCGACTTGAATTGACCTTGGGCGAGTATGTAACCGAACGGTTCGCCTTATGTACGCAGCAAGCACAAATAAATCCCCGGAGGAATCTATGAAACTCGTTCGTAATCCAGTTCGCAACATCGCCGCCGTCGCCGCGGTCCTGGTCATCGTCCTCTCCGCCAGCTTGGTTGCGGCCCAGCCGGATGCGCACAGATCATTCGAGCTGTTGAAGGGGCTGGAAGGGAACTGGGCGGGGAAGAACAACCAGGGCCAGCCTGTTCAGGTGACCTTTCGCATCACCGCCGGCGGCTCCGCGCTTATGAGCGAGATTCTGGGGCGCGGTCCGGAAAATATGATCACCATGTTTCACATGGATGGCGACCGCCTTTTGATGACCCATTACTGCGGAGCGGGCAACCAGCCGCGCATGAAGGTCATTTCGTCTGACGCGAAATCGGTCAGCTTCGAATTCTTTGACGGCACCAACATCGGGCCCGGCGATGGGCATATGCAGCATGTGACCTTCACCGAACCTGACGCCGATCACCACGTCGAAGAATGGGTCTTCCTCGATCACGGCAAAGAAAGCAGGGAAGTGTTCACGCTGGCGCGGGTGAAGTAGGGATTCTTGCCTATTCACTCCGAAGTTACTAACCAACTAGGATGGGTACCCCCTCCCCCCCGGCTGCGGTGCGCATGCCTACACATTCGCAAAAAACGCGAATGTGTGGGGCACTCGAGCCGCCACAAGATTACTGCTTCTCGCCCCAGCCCCTAAAGGGGCGTCTGATTTCCAAAGACTTACGGTATCGCTAAAGCGATGCCCTGATACGAAACCCGAGTTTTTCCGCAGCTTGTGAAGGCGTGCCCTGATACGAATCAGACTTTCACCACGGGCTGCTAAGGCTTGACGGAATTCGCCCGTAAAGCAGTTCTCTGCAAACAAAGTGACAATCCATTGACAAACCCATGACATATCGTCTTCTGCTTTCCGATAGCTTCGATCTCCAGCAAGGGCGGCTGGCTTTCCGTCTCTCATAGCTGATGCCCGACACAGCTCCCGTGAAGTCGTATGCCGCTTGCTACCAACTCAGGAGTCTAAGGAGGAGAAATGAACCTACAAAGTCACTCTCGAAGTGCGGTTCTCAGGCGAGCGGCGAGCATGTTACTGGCTCTCTCGTGCCTCGCATCTGGCGTCGCCGTCGCTGAGTCACCTGCGACGTCGCACACCATTACCGTCGTCGCTTCGACGGTCCCGGAAAACGGCGATGTGAACCCTTATGGAATTTTCGTCGTTCCGGACACGGTGGGAAATCTGGTGAAGGGGAACCTGCTCATCAGCAACTTCAACGCCGCGTCCAACTTGCAGGGAACCGGAACTACGATTATGCAGATATCGCCGGGCGGCACGGTCAACCAGTTCGCCCAGATTAAGGCTTCCAGTCTTCCGGGCACTTGTACGGGCGGCGTCGGTCTCACAACCGCGCTGGTTGTGCTGCGCAGTGGCTGGGTGATCGTGGGCAGTTTGCCTACTGCAGATGGCACGGCGGCAACCGCCCAAGCCGGATGTCTGCTGGTCCTGGATTCTATGGGAAACGTGTCGGAAACAATCTACGGCACGCTGATCAACGGGCCTTGGGACATGGCCGTCCTTGACCATTCGACGATCAACGGTGGCGGGACTGCGGCGCTATTCGTCACCAACGTGCTGAACGGCACCGTCGCGGCTGGCGGGAGCGTGGTGCATCAGGGCACGGTGGTTCGAGTCGATCTCACTCTGTCGAAGTCGAGCCTTCCGTTTGTGGAAGCAGAGACCGTAATTGGCTCTGGGTTCGCCGAGCGCACCGACCCGGCAGCGCTGGTGATCGGCCCGACCGGAGTGGCCTTGAGCCCGGACGGCTTCTTGCTGTATGTGGCGGACAGCCTCAATAACCGTATTGTCGCGATCCCTGATCCCATCTCGCGCCCAACCACCGCCCACACCGGTATTACGATCACCAAGGGCGGGAGCCTGAACGATCCGTTAGGCCTGACGGTCGGGCCCAACGGCGACATCCTCACCGCGAATGGAGATGACGGGTACATGGTCCAAACTACGCCCGATGGATTGCAGGTGGCGAAGACGCTGCTCGATAGCAGCGGCAGTCCTCCGGGTTCCGGCGCACTGTTCGGCCTGGTTGCGGTCGGGCAGAGTGTCTACTACGTGGATGACGCCAGCAACACGCTGAATCTTTTCCAATAAGCCGCTCCAGTAAGCCTGCCACGGCCGAATCAGAGGTGGCGCGCAACGCCCACACATTCGCAAAAAACGCGAATGTGTGGGGCACCCGGCACCCGGGCGTCTGAGGTCGTGGGAAGGAGCAGGGGTCCTTCGACTCCGCAGAGACTTCACTTCGTGAAGTTTCTGCTCCGCTCAGGATGACAGCTAATGTAGAGAAATGATGACAGCTAATGTAGAGAATTAAGAAGTCCCACCCTGGTTTATACTGACTCCATGTCGGGGTCCGCTGACAAGACGTTTTACCTTGAAACTTTCGGCTGCCAGATGAATGCGCACGACTCCGAGAAGGTGGTCGGGACGCTTTTGCAGCAGGGGTATCGGCAGGTTCCTACGGTGGAAGAGGCGGGGCTGGTGCTTTATAACACCTGCTCGATTCGCGACAAGGCGGAACAGAAGGTCTTTAACCGGCTGGCGGATTATAAGAAGTATCGGACGCAGGGGAAACAGTTTGGCGTCCTGGGGTGCGTGGCGCAGCAGGAGGGGGAGAAGATTTTTGAGCGCGCTCCTTATGTTTCGCTGGTGTGCGGGTCGGCTTCTTACCGGAATCTTCCCGAGATGCTGGTGCAGTTGGAGACTGGTTCGCAGCGGGTTACCGGGCTTGACGATCGCTTGACCGACAAGTGCTTTGAGACCGAGTTCACGGCTCGCACCAATCCGCATCGCGGCTACATAACGATTATCGAGGGATGCGACAAGTTCTGCGCCTACTGCGTGGTGCCTTATACGCGCGGCAAGGAGCGCAGCCGGACTTCCTCCTCTGTTCTTAACGAAGCGCGGCAACTGGTGGATCTGGGCTATACGGAGATTCAACTGCTCGGGCAGAACGTTAATTCTTATCGCGATCCTGATGAAAAGAAGAGCTTTGCCGAGCTTCTGGCTGCGGTCGCTTCGGTTGCGGGGATTCGGCGGGTGCGGTTTACTACTTCGCATCCTCGCGATTTTGGACGCGATATTGTTGACGTTATCGACTCCGTGCCTGCGCTTTGCGATCATGTGCATTTGCCCGTCCAGAGCGGATCTACTCGCGTGCTTGACGCCATGCAACGGCTCTACACTCGGGACGAGTACCTGGAACGCATTGGCTGGATTCAGGCGGCTCGGCGCGATATATCGATCACTAGCGATATGATCGTTGGATTTCCGGGCGAGACGGAACGGGAGTTTGAAGAGACGCTTTCGTTGCTGGACGTCGTTGGGTATGACAGCGTTTTTACTTTTAAGTATTCTCCGCGGCCGAACACTCCGGCTTTGCGGCTGGAGGATGCGATCTCCGATGGGGAGAAGGCTCGGCGGCTGGCGGTGCTGAATGACTTGCAGAAGCAGATTGGGGCGCGGCGCAATCGGCGGCATGTGGGCGACGTGCTCGAGGTGATGGTGGAAGGGAAGAACCCGGCTCGCGGACAGTGGATCGGGCGGACTTCGCAGATTAAGGTGATGAACTTTACTGTTCCTGCGGGGGTTGAGCTTGCGACTGGGAGCTACGTTCGCGTGCGCGTTACTGGAAGCTTCCCGAACAGCCTGGTGGGAGAGATGGCCGGGGGATAGTGGCGCCCCCTAAAGGGGCATCTGATTTCGAGAAACTTGCGGTATCGCTAAAGCGATACCCTGATACTTAGCTTTTGAGGGTTGCGGTTTGAGGGTTTTATGGAAGTCGAAATGAAAATTCGCGGGCTGATGATGGATCCGGTTTCGAACATGCCGATTGTGCTGCTCAAGGACGTGGGCAGCGACTTGGTGCTCCCGATCTGGGTGGGCGTGTACGAGGCCAACGCCATTGCGCTCGAAATCGAAAAAGTCAGCACGCCGCGGCCGATGACCCACGACTTGATCAAGAACGTTCTCACCGGCCTCGACGCGCTGGTGCACAAGGTGGTGGTCACGGAACTGAAAAACGATACCTTCTACGCCGTGATCTGGTTGGAAAGGGAAGGGCAGGTGGTCAGCATCGACTCCCGTCCGTCAGACGCGCTGGCGCTGGCGCTGCGCGTGGATTGCCCCATCTTCGTGGAGGACGAGGTTCTAAAGAACTCGAAGCAGGCCACCAACCCCGTCCCGGCGGTCAGCAGCGAGGAACTGCGCAAGTGGCTGGAAGACCTCGGCGATGATGACCTGGGCAAGTACAAAATGTAGGCAGACAGCTCTCAGCTGTCAGCTCTCAGCTCTCAGGTTCCGGTTCGAATCGGGTTCGAGGGAGACGTTGGCCGAGATGAGATCGTTCTCAACCGGGTTAGTCGCGCTACTCGCCCTCGTCGGGCTATCGGCTTCGTTGTCGATTGCGCAAATCAATTCGGCGTCGCCCGATGCGGCTGCCACCACTCCGGTTTCCGGATCGAGCATTTCAGGATCTACCATCTCGCTGCACGCCACCTCCACCAGGAACGTGGCCTCGGAGATGGGCGGAGCGTTCATGAGTGGCTCGAAGTGCGACGCCGACGGCAATCTTTACATCCGCAAGTTCGCGGTGGACCGCCCGCTGCTTGGTCCTGTGGTCAAAATCGACGGAGAGGGCAAGCGCACCGCGCTTTTTGACCCGGCAGCATTTTCTCAGCTGGCGCTCGACCGCGCCGACGCCTTCTCGCCAGCTTCCGATGGCGGGATGTATCAGATCGCGCGGAGTGGCGTGTTGCAGCCGCGTATCTACGTGTTGCATTTTTCTTCCGACGGATCGCCTGCATCGCCGACGCGTCTCGACGCCGACTTTGAGGTGTACACGTTCGCGGCGTTTACAAATGGAAATTTCCTGCTCTCGGGCGTGCAGCGCGATGTGCAGAATGAGAACGGTAGCAGACAGAACTTCACCGCGGTCTTTTCCGCCGATGGCAGGGAACTGGCGCAACTTTCATTTCAGGAGCCTCAGCAGGAGAGACAGGGACGTGCGAATGCGGGGGCGAAATCAGATGCGAGTGGACCTCAGAAAGAAGCTCAGAAAGTCGCCCTGAAGGAAGAGCAGAAGCCGGCGCCCATGCTTGATCTGGCGGATGCCGAAGTCGGAAGCGACGGCAACCTCTACGTGATGCGAGCTTCTTCGCCGGCGCTGGTCTATGTGATCGCAGCGAGCGGAAAGATTATGCAGACGCTCAAAGTCGCCGCTCCGGTGCGCAGCGGCGTGCCCAGCGCGTTCCATGTCTCCGGGAATCGGCTGGCGATTTCGTTCCGGAACGAGGAAAAGGAGAGCCAGACGATGGTAGTCGCGGACGCGCAGACGGGCCGAAGGATCGCCAGCTACGCCGACCCCACTGGCCTGGGGACGTTTGCATGTTATGAGGCCAACGAAGGAGTTTTCACCTTTCTGAATCTGGGAGAGGGGAATGCGCTGGAAGTCATCCGCGCCGAGGCGCAGTGACGACGCGCAGCCCCTAAAGGGGCATCTGATTTCGATTGACGTGCGGTATCGCTAAAGCGATACCCTGATACGAAGCCGGGGTTTCTCCGCTCCGTATGAAGGCGGCAACCTTGGGCCTTTCAAATTACCAAATTCCAAATTGCACAATTACAATTTCCCTCCATGGCTGATTCCGCCGAACAGCTCCAGCGTCTTTACCTTGCGGGATTCGAACTCCAGACTTTTGAACGCTATCCCAAGTGCATTGGCGTGATGCGCGACAACTGCGTCGCCTTGCTCGTTCCGGGGGTGGACGGCTTGCAAATCCTGGGCACTCCAGGCTGGCGCATGGGCGAAGTGATGGGCGTGCTCACCGAAAGGGAGGGCCGCAAAGTTTTTCAGGCGAAGACAGAAATTGTGGAAGCCACGCCGGAGCGGATTGAGGCGTTGCAGAAATTCGGCGATGAGATTGTAGGACTGCTGCACGCGCGGAGCTAGTTCAGACATAAGCGTCTGACTCCGAGGATAAGGGTTGCTCATTCTCAGTAGTTCACATAATATCCGTTATCGGACATTTCGCCACACGCGCATGTCCAGGGGTCCGGCAACGCGTCTGCGCCCCTATCGTCTGGCGGCCCTTGCTCCAGGCTCCGGGAAGGGGCGAACGGGTGCAAAGACGGGAAGACGGTCAGTCACTAGGTGGCACCTTGATGTTCGTCTTCTCCTTTACTTCGCCCTGAAAGTTGCACACAATGATCTCAGGAGAATTTTTCAATGGAGAGCGTTCTGTGTAGGGCTGAATTGCATGATGCAACGACCCGCGAGCAATATGCTGCGTTCCATGCTGGGATGGGGAACTTCGGATTAGAGCAGACGATCACGCGCAATGGGGTCGTTTCGTACTTGCCGACTGGCGCGTACCTCGGCGTAAATCTGTCCACCTCTTTGGAGTCGCTCGGTAAAAGGATTGACTTTTTGGCGTTGCAAATCACTGGCCACCCTTGCAAGCTAATACTTGCGCCCGTGAATCCTGCCAGCATTTACATTTCGGGTCTTGAGTCCCCGAGTTTCGCAAGTGAGGTGGGTGTGTCCTTCTAGTAGAAGCGAGAGCCTTATTTCTTTTTTCCATAGTGCGTCGAAAGAATCAGTTGCGCCAGTCGCTATGGCGATACGCCTTTCCTCATTGCCAATTTGTCCAACCGATGATCTGATCCCCGAATGCTATTGTTCGCGAAGTCTGCATCGTTCCTCGGCAGCAATTTGTTTGGCGAGCAAATCCCAGAATCGTTCATTGGCGTTATGCAGAGATCGCTGAGAATCAAATATCTGAGATGCGAGACGATAAAGCTCAGGATCGTCCACACGGGCACCAGTTCGAGCGCAATCACCAGACCACAGCACTAATTGGCCCTCAGTTAAAACGCTTGCCCGGATAACGTAAAGCATATCTGATGCCGGAATGTCGTATTTTTGGTTCAGAACGTGCGTGGAGATCACCTTAAGGAGCGCCTCCTCGGGCTCATGGGTAATCGTGACGTGGCAATAGCGGTTAACCCGTAGCCGCAACTGGTCAGTACCTTCAACGGCTTTTTGAATGTCGGAAGCGGCCTGCAAGATGAGGTCTTTGGGGACAGCCTGTGCTACTGAGGGCAGAGGCAATAGCAAACCGATGATGAGAAGGACTCGAAACAATCTTTCGCTCCTTGATGATTGAGGGAGAGCGTTCCTGCCAAAGCTCTCCCTCGATTGGGCGTTACCACCTTTGTGCAGCCTTGCAACGCGTTCCACAGCTCACAACGGCCTTAGCGATGACAGGTCGCCAGCTAGCTTACTAGCACCCGCCTGTGGTTATCCCCATGGTTTTGGGGTTTTAGGGAGATGTACGCAAGATAGGCTAGAAGCCTATTCACGATGCACCTCCGGGCGGCGATTCCGCCAAGTGAATTATACCCGCTGCTCGGGAGCCATTGGTTAGCGACTTGACTTCCCTTCTCCGGACTCTTCGCCTTCCTGCTTCAGTTCTCGCCCCTGAACACGATGCTTGGGTGGAAAAGTGTCCCCGCGATTCGGGTGGCGATCGCTATCAGGTCGCGCTGTCCGTAGAAGACTTTTACCTGGGGAGCGCGTGACATTTCCGGCAGGTTCACGGCGCGACCGCTGCGGATTAGGGCGGCGCTTTCTTCATTGGCGGTGACGCTCGGCAACTGCGGCACCAACTTTCTGGGATGGATGAACAACGACTCAGCGATTCCCTGCTGCGTCGCGGTTTCTAACGCCTCAAGCGAGTGAGCATCTTCGATTGTGAACTCGGCGACGGCGGTGCGTCTCAGGCTGGCCAGATGTGCTCCGCAGCCGAGCTTCTGGCCCATGTCGTGGGCCATCGATCGTATGTATGTGCCCGAGGCCACGCGGGCGCGGAAGGTGGCTTGATCGGCTGTGGCGTCCAGAATCACGAAGTCTTTGATTTCTACTTGCACCGGCTTGAGCGCAACCTCCTGCTTTTTGCGGGCCAGTTTATAGGCCGGCACTCCGGCAATTTTCTTGGCGGAAAACTGGGGCGGCATCTGCTCGATGGTGCCTTGAAACTGCGCAGCCAGCGCGCGCACTTCATCGCAATTAATGCGTACGTCTTGCGGCGGCGTGGTGGGCTCGCCATCGGCGTCGTAGGTGTCGGTGGCGAAGCCGAAGCGAATCACGCCTTCGTAAGTCTTCTCGGAATGGGCGTAGAACTGCGCCAGGCGCGTGAGGTTGCCGAGGACAATGGGCAGGACTCCGGTGGCCGAGGGGTCGAGGGTTCCGAGATGACCGACCGCGCGCTGATCGAGAATTCGGCGCACGCGATTGACCACGTCGTGCGAAGTGAGCCCGGGCGGTTTATCGATGACTACGACACCGTTCATGAGGATTTGTAATCTGGTAATTTGTAATTGGTAATTTGAGTTCCAATCGTTGCCGTATCCGCGATCTTGCTTCCAGATTACCTATTACAAATTACAAATTGCCAATTAAATGATTCCTCTTCGTGACGATCAGCCCGTTTTCTCGACGCCGTTCGTCAACTATTTTCTGATCGTGCTGAACGTGGTGGTCTTCCTGTGGGAGCTCTCGATCGGGATGCAGAGCCATCGGGCGCTGAATTCTTTCCTGGTCGAGTTTGGCGTGGTTCCTCACCACACGCTGGCCGTGCTGACCGGACACTCCTACGCCCCAGTGGCCACGGCCATTTTGCCGTTGTTTACTTCGATGTTTCTGCACGCTTCATTCTTACACGTGGCTGGGAACATGCTTTTCCTATGGATCTTCGGCGACAACATCGAAGACTACCTTGGACACTTCACATATCTGGTGTTTTACCTGGTGGTTGGACTGGCGGCGGCCCTCACGCACATTCTGCTCAACCAAGGCTCGCGCGTCCCCAGTGTGGGCGCTAGCGGCGCGATTGCCGGGGTGATGGGCGCATACTTCATCCTGTATCCGCGGGCGCGAGTGCTGATCTGGTTTCCGCCGATATTTTTCTTTCACGTTCCGGCCTGGCTAATGCTTGGCTATTGGTTCGTGATGAATTTCCTGAGCGGCACGGCTACTGCGATTGCGGAAACCCACCAGACTTCGGGCGGGGTTGCTTTCTGGGCGCATGTTGGAGGCTTCGTCGCGGGTGTAATCATGATTAACGTGTTCAGTGAGCGACCGCAACGGTACCGGTATGGGACTTGGTGAGAAGCTCTCAGCTCTCAGCTCTCAGGAAAGGCGATCAATGCCTACGGCTGATCGCTGATCGCGGGCAGTCTGCGGGTTTATTAGCGGCGGGGTTCGGGCGCGGGGCCGGGGGGCAGAACCTCCTGCTCTCCTACATTCACCTTGTGGCGGGTGACGAACCATACGGCTGCCGTCCAGGTGGGAAAAAGATCGGCGGCGGGAATTAGTTTTGCCGCCGCCGTCGGCAGGAAAGCCCAGTGCCATCCGAGCAGACGAATCATCACGAAGGCGACAAACAGGTCGAGCACTGAATCGGCGGGAGACAGTGCTCCCTCGGCGAAGAGTGGAAACGCCACGATCTGGAGGGCGTCAGCGGCAATGGCCACGGCCCACGCTAAACGGTGTTCCGGCGGTAGCGATTTGAAGTGATCCAGGAATGACATGGGTTTCCTTGGTCGTTTCGGATCTGAACGACATTCTTTTAGATGCTAGATCACGCCCCGCGTCTCTACGGAAAATGAGATAGGCTTTCCGCAGCGCTGAAGACTCTGTGTGAGAGCTCGGCCGTCCCTCCGGGACTTCAACCCTTTAATTCCACCTCTCCCAGCGCTGAAGCGCTGGGCTAAGCTCGGACGCCCCTCCGGGGCAGAAATCTCAGACATTTGGTTCCACTGGATTGCGCCAAAACAAGTTCCCACGCACGCTCTTTAGGAGTTACAGTACGCCGCTTGAGGGCATCACCACGATTTTTTCCACGGTTGTGTTTTCGGGCAAGAGCAGCGCGTCGACCATCGTGCGGGCAACGGTCTCGGCGGATATCATTTTGCGCCTGGGCGCTTTTGGCCAGAGCGCATCCCAGATCGCCGTATCGGTTGCGCCGGGCATGAGGGCAATCACGCGAATGCCCTTCGGCCTCAACTCTTCGCGCAAGGTGTTGGTAAATCCGAGGGCGCCGTGCTTCGACGCATTGTAGGCCGCCGACCCGGGGAATGCGCGCTCGGCGGCGATGGAGAGATTGTTTACGATCGTGCTTCCGCGCTGCATCACGGCTAACGCCGCCTGCGTCATCAGGAACAGGCCGTTGAGGTTGGTGTCGACCACCTCCATCCAGGTGGGGTAGGGCAACTCGCCGACGGTGCGATTGGGATGTCCAATGCCAGCATTGTTGATGAGGATATCGAGAGGCTGGTGTAATCCGCGGACGAGCGCGAAGAGATAATCGACTGAGTCGGGGCTGCGAATGTCGCAGGACTGCGCTAGTACCGGGACATTCAGTTTCTTCGGCAGTTTCTCCGACTGGAGCTTGTCCAGTTCAATGCGCGCCTTGGCCAAGGCGCGCTGGTCGCGGCCGGTGATAATCAGATTGCATCCTTCACGCGCCAGCGCGCGGGCGATGGCGAGACCGATGCCGCGGTTGGCGCCGGTGATGAGGGCGAGGCGGCCGGCGAGCATGGGTTCGCGCAATGTGAGCTTGTGTTTCGGCATGCGGTTTTTTTCAGCTTATTCCAACCGCGGCTATCTTTCGAGGAGGAAGTTTCACAATTCGTCAATAGCGCTATCGCGAGTCCAGAACTGCTATGGCTACAGAGGAGTGCCGAGCTGTGCTCGGCTTGGACGGGCGCGGCGCCCGTCCCCACATGAGCATTGTCCACTGACAAATCAGACGCCGTTCGTTCTTTGGCGGATCAGCGACAGGAATTCGGTTCGCGTTTCCTCTTCGTTGCGGAAGCTGCCGAGCATGGACGAAGTTACCGCCGAAGAATGCTGCTTCTCGACGCCACGCATCATCATGCACAGATGCCGGGCCTCGATGACAACGCCGACGCCTTGCGGCTCGATGGCGTTCTGAATCGCCTCCGCAATTTGGGTGGTCAGGCGCTCCTGGATCTGCAAGCGGCGCGAGAAGGCTTCGATGAGGCGCGGTATTTTGCTCAGGCCAATCACTTTTCCATTTGGGATATAGGCGACGTGCACCTTGCCGAAAAAGGGCAGCAGGTGGTGCTCGCACAGGCTGAACATTTCGATGTCCTTCACGATCACCATCTCGTCGTAGCCGACGGTGAACAGCGCCTTACGCAAAAGGGCTTCGGGATCTTCCTTGTAGCCTTTCACGAGAAATCGCATGGCTTTCTCGACGCGTGCGGGGGTGCGCGAAAGGCCTTCGCGATCGGGATCTTCGCCGAGGCGGACAATCATTTCGCGCACCAGTTCTTCGTAGGTGGCGCTGGTCAGAGTGGCTGGTGAGGTAGTGGATTTCATAAGTTAGGATGCGATTTGTAATTTGTGATTTGTAATTGGTAATTTGAAAAACAAAATTGCAAATTACAAATTGCCAATTACAAATTCCCCTCTCCCGAATATTCGAACGAGTTCATCATCGTCTCTTCAATTCTTACCTTTTCTAGATGAGCCTGGCGGAAGCCGCGCTTCACAATTTCGTAGATCGCGATGCACAGGTTTTCCGTGGTCGGAACCTCCTTCACGAATTCTCGAAGCAGGTTCAGATTCTGGTGGTCGTAGCGCTCGAGAATCTGGGCATGCACGAAGCCATCCAGATCGACCAAATTGCAGACCATACCGGTCTGATCATCGACCGGTCCACTAACGGTGACTTCGACCATGTAGTTATGCCCATGTCCGTAGGGATTATTGCACTTGCCGTAGGTTGCGCGGTTTTCTTCCGCTGACATTTCATCGCTGTGCAAGCGGTGCGACGCCGAAAACATGTAGCGGCGGGTCAGGTGCGCCTTCATGCCTCTCCATAGAAATCGACGAACAAGTCGGGGGTTTCGTAGACGCGCACGCGATGCAACTGCGCGGCGTTGAGTTTCGGCGCAAGGCGCTGCCAGATGACGATGGCGAGGTTCTCGGTCGTCGGGATCATCGTCGGAACAGCGGTGACGAACTCGGGGACTTCCTTGTTCAGGAAGCGATGGTCGAGCGCGTCGAGCACTTCCCTGCTCATGACTTCTTTTAATTGCTTCAGGTCAACGACGAATCCCGACTTCGGATCGACGGCGCCCTTCACCGTGACTTCGAGAGTGTAGTTGTGCCCGTGCCCGTTGGGATTATTGCACTTGCCGAAGACGCGCTGGTTCGCCTCCGGAGTAAATTTCGGATTGTGATAGAAGTGCGATGCGGAAAATTCCGCTTTGCGTGTGAGGTAGACCATAAAAGGCAGCTCTCGGCTCTCAGTTTTCAGCTCTCAGCTCTTGATTCTCAATCCGCGGAATTGGTTTTGCCCCTTGCGTTTCCGCCGGAGCGCTTCTGCCTGGAGTGCGGACGCTGTAGGCACGGCCCTTCCATGATACTTGGCCTTTCGCGTGGGCATTCTTCGAGCGCAGGAGCAGATACGCGAACATCGGCAGACCTACCGCAATTGCTAACAGGTTATTCACCGTCGTGAAATGTGCGGTGCGAATTCGACGGTACACCAACAACCAAAGCGCGGCGGCGGCAATCCACACGAAGTGGTGGCTGCGTGCTCCAGAGGCGGCGATTCCTATCGCGAACCATGCCGCGAACCACGAGAAAACACTGTGTAGCGCCAGCCGGCCGGGGTTCGGGAACAACAGCGCCAGATTCTTCGTCCATCCTTCGCTAAGTTGCGCCCAGTTACGGTACATGCGGGTGCGCACGGCGTCTGCGCCATAACGGAAGTACACGCGCTGGCCGGCATTGCGGAACAGCCGGGCCAGCGCCACATCCTCAAGTATTTCCGTGACCACCGCGGCGTGGCCGCCTATGGCGTCATACGCGGCGCGGCGGACAAGAATATACTGCCCATTCGCAGCCGCGACTCCTGAATTCTGATCGCGCACTTTCCGGGGCGGGTATCGCGCCGCCAGTTCCGCGAAGATTACGGGCATCACGGCCCTCTCGGCGAACGTGACAACCACCTGCTGGGGCGAGTACGAAAGCAAATCGGCTCGCTCCTTCCTAGCCTCGGTGAGCGCACGTTCCAACGACCGCGGCTGATGCACAGTGTCCGCGTCGGTGAACAGCAGCCACTGCGCGCTCGCTTCTTTGGCCCCGGCAATCACCGCATTGTTCTTCCCAGTCCACGCCTTCCCTGCCTCGTCCTCGTGCAGAGGCCGGGCGGGAATCACTCGCACTCCGGCAAAACTCAGCGCGATCTCGCGCGTCCGGTCAGTGGAGCCGTCGTCGACCACGATGATCTCGAACGGCACGCCGGTTTGTGCCGTCAGCGAGTCCAGACAATCGCCGAGGCTGGCCTCTTCGTTCCGGGCTGGAACGATAATGGAGACCTCGGGGATCGGAAACCGGGGCGTCGCGGCTGGAAGTGAACTATCCATCAGTTTTTCGTTATTATAGCGGTGTGAGACGAACGCTTGTTGTCACCCCGCTTTTCACAATCCTAGCCATTGGATTGCTGGCCGCCCTCAGCGGATGCTACAGCGGGAACCATCCCGCGCGCATTGGATCGAATGCTCCGGACTTCACCTTGCAGGATTCCGACCACAAAGTCACGCTCAGCCAGTTTCGCGGGCAGGTGGTGGTGCTAAATTTCTGGGCGACGTGGTGTCCGCCGTGTGTCGAAGAGACGCCGTCGCTGGTGCGGATGCAGGCTCGTTTCAAAGATAAAGGCGTGGTGGTGCTCGCCGTCAGTATTGACGCGGACGACGCGGCGTACCACAAGTTCCTCAAGGAATACGGCGTCAACATGGTGACCGTGCGGGATGAGGCGCAGAAAGCGGCTACACTCTACGGCACGTTTGGCTGGCCGGAAAGCTACGTGATCGATCGCAACGGAGTCATCCGGCGCAAATTTATTGGACCCGTGGATTGGAACAACCCGGAGGTCACGGATTATCTAAGCAAGTTGTGAAGAAAGCTCTCAGCTGTCAGCTCTCAGCTCTCAGTAAAATCTTCCAAAAATTGAACCTCGCCCGCACTCGCGGTTACCCAAGAGGCTATTGATTGCTGGTGATCGCCGTGGAAACTCTCCTGATGGCTGATGGCTGAGAGCTAGAGTTTCACGTTCCGCAGGCGCAGCGCGTTCGTGATTACCGACACCGAACTGAAACTCATCGCGGCTGCCGCTAGAATCGGGCTCAGCAGTAGTCCGAATACTGGATACAGCACGCCGGCTGCAATCGGCACTCCTATCGAATTGTAGAGAAATGCGAAGAAGAGGTTCTGGCGGATGTTGCGCATCGTTGCCTGGCTCAGCTTGCGGGCTCGCAGAATTCCTTCAAGGTCTCCTTTAAGCAGGGTGATGCCGCCGCTTTCCATAGCGATGTCGGTGCCTGTCCCCATGGCGATTCCTACTTGCGCTTGCGCCAGCGCGGGGGCGTCGTTGATGCCGTCGCCCGCCATCGCTACCACTCGGCCTTCGTGCTGGAGATTTCTTACGACCGCGGCTTTTTGCGCCGGCAGAACTTCTGCTTTGAAGTCTTCTATTCCGAGGGTCCGCGCGATCTCCCGGGCCGTGGCCAGATTGTCGCCGGTGAGCATGACTAACCTGATGCCCTGGGCTTGCAATTCGCGCAGTGCCATGGCGGTGGATTCCTTCACGGGGTCCGCGACGGCAATGTTACCGGCGTACTTGCCGTCGACTGCCACGTAAATTGTGGTGGATCCAGCGGGCTTGAGAACTGGGATCGTCGCTTCGCTCCGGAATGCTCCAAGCGCGCGCATCATAGCGATGTTTCCAACCTCCACGCTCTTCCCTTGTACCGTCCCGCGCACGCCCTGGCCTGGGGTGGATTGAAAATTGGCGGGCTCGCTTAAAGTCAGCTTCAGTTCATTTGCCTTCATGACAATCGCCGCGCCCAGTGGATGTTCGCTGGCACGCTCCAGACTTGCTGCCAGCCGCAGAAACTCGTTTTCTGAGATGCCCGGCGGATTCCCGGCGGTCGACATCGCCACAACTTTTGGCTTTCCCTCGGTTAGCGTGCCGGTCTTATCGAAGACGATCGTGTCCACCTTTTCGAGCGTTTCGAGCGCCTCGGCATTCTTGATGAGCACGCCTGCTCGTGCGCCGCGTCCGGTACCGACCATGATCGCCATCGGCGTCGCCAGGCCCAATGCGCACGGACACGCGATGATCAGCACGGCCACGGCGTTCACGATGGCATGCGCGAAACGGGGCTCCGGTCCGAAGCTCACCCACACGATGAAGGTCACTACCGCAATCGCTATCACCGCCGGAACAAACCAGCCGGCGACCTTATCTGCCAGCCGTTGGATGGGGGCGCGTGTGCGCTGCGCCTGGCTGACCATCTGCACGATCTGCGCCAGCATGGTCTCGCTGCCTACGCGCTCGGCTCGCATCACGAGGCTCCCGTTGCCGTTCACGGTCGCGCCGATCACGCGCGAGGCCGGTGTCTTCTCCACGGGAACGGATTCGCCCGTGATCATGGATTCGTCCACTAGGCTCGAGCCATCGAGCACAACGCCATCGACGGGGATTTTTTCTCCCGGACGCACGCGCAGACGATCTCCCGGTTTTACTTGTTCGAGCGGGATATCGCGCTCGTCGTCCCTGCCGTCTTCGCTCGTCGTCATCACGCGCGCCATCTTCGGGCTTAGGTCGAGCAGCGCTCGAATCGCGCTGGACGTCTGACTGCGGGCGCGCAGCTCCAGCACCTGCCCCAGCAATACGAGGGTGATGATCGCTGCTGCCGCTTCGAAGTAAATATCGGGGCGATTGCCCATGCTGCGGAACGAGGCCGGAAAGATCTGCGGGAACAAAGTCGCCACCACGCTGAAGAGGTAGGCGACACCCGTGCCCATGGCGATCAGCGTGAACATGTTGGTGCTGCGATTTACGAGCGACGCCCAGCCGCGCTGGAAGAACGGCCAGCCACACCAGAGCACGACGGGCGTCGCGAGCAGGAGCTCAAGCCATGGCAATCCCCAGTTCCCGAGGGATGCCATGAACATATGCGGCGAAAGCATGCTGCCCATGGCAATCACGAGCAGCGGCGCGGTCAACGCCAGGCTGATCCAAAAGCGGCGCGTCATGTCGCTTAGTTCGGGATTCGCTTCTTTGACCGTCACCGTGCGTGGCTCAAGTGCCATGCCGCAGATGGGACAACTCCCCGGCTCTGCGCGCACGACTTCCGGATGCATTGGGCAGGTGTACTCGGTCTTGCTCGAGGGGAGCGCCGGCGACTCGGGATCGAGCGCCATTCCACACTTGGGACATGGTCCCGACCCAATTTGCCGCACCTCGGGGCACATCGGACAAACGTAGGCCCGCGTATCTTTTGCGGACCCACCCGGCGACAGAGCAACAGGGGCCGTGGCCGTGGAGCGACGGGCGTCCTCGCCCATCCCCGGTGTGCTCGCGTTCGGCGCACCAGTTTTTGCAGCAGCAGCCGGACCGCCGATGGACACCAGCCCCGATCCCATCGTCATCGGCTTGGGCGGCGTTGACAGAATCTTCTCGGGATTCGCCTGGAACTTCGCGAGGCAACCGGCGCAGCAGAAGAAATAGTCTTTGCCGTGGTGCGTCTTGTAGCGAGCCGTTGCCGGATTCACATCCATCCCGCAGACGGGGTCCTTCGTTTTGGCAGAGGACGGTGCGGGGTCTATGTGGTCCATAGTTTAATTGCTAGAACTCGTTTCATAAACCGGTTTGAGAGGGAAAGGCTAGTTCCAGGGGCTAAACCCCGGCGTTTTAGCTAAACCCGGCGCGAAGCACCGCCTAGTTTTGGATCAGTCGTCGTATGGCTGCGCCGGAAGTGGAGGCGGTGCTTCCATTCCGGAGGAATGAACCAGCGGTCTCTTTCCAGTACGTGATGGCAGACTGGCATTAGGACCGTCGCCAGTATAAGTGCGTATGCACTGCCTTGCCACACAGACATATACAAAGTGTAGGGGGGAAACACGCTCATCAGGCACAGCTGGACATAATCCGCTAAGGTCATACCCCGAACTATTTCCGGCGTTCGCAGAGCTCCGGCAAGCGTCATGAACCAGGGTTCAGTCAACCAGACTCCCACGAGCGCGAACAGGCAAGAGGAGGGACCCCCAACCCGGCCTTTCCTGTACCGGACTGCCAGGCCGCAGAAGATCAGCAGTAGGAGGGGGGAAGCCCAGGAAACTGTAATCCAAAATGTCTCTTCTGACGTCGTTGACCGAGAAAGTACCACGGTTGGCGCCCAAAAGAAGACACCCCCAAGAACGAGACTGGCGAAAACAAAACCGAGATTCTTGATCAAATCGACCCCTTGCCAACCTAGTATGCGGCTGGTAGCGGCGCGGCTGAAGCCGTGCCCTTCCCGGAAACCTACCCAGAGCAGTTATGAAATACGATTCTAGGGTCTAGTTGCCAGATCGCGCTTGGCGGAATCCAGCGCTTATTAGATACTCAAAGAGTAATCCTCGAACCTTATTCCTTGGGAGAAATGAAAATGACGTATCTGGAAGTCACCTACCGCTACCAGACTCCGCCTGGAGAAGCTGAGTTGCGGGCCATTGACAGTGTCCGCGAGGTCTACGGAATACAGCGCGTCCAGTTCAACGAAAAAGAGCGGACGGTGCACGTGCTGTTCGACGCCTCGCGATTGAAGGGCGACGCGGTAGTCAAGTTGCTGCGCGAGGCCGGCATCGACGTACAGGAGCCGCTGGTTCTCGCCTGAGAGCTTGTGGCGGGAGGTGAGAAGGAGTCAAACGGCACTCCGCCCGCTTCCCGGCATTAGGGGAAGATCCCGATGGAGGGAGGCCGCGAACCGGGCGGAATGCGACTTTAGCGACAAACGGAGTTGCAAAGGGGCATTCGGAAAGACCTCTGGCCGAAGTATTTTCCCAAATGCCCCGTTGCGCGCCACTTCGTCTGCCACAGGAGGAGCATGTCGTATGCCATTTCTAACATCTTGTCAACATGCATCTATAGAACGCCGAGGCGGGTAGGTTTTGCGCGTGGGGGGAAACTTTTACTCAAAATAATCCAGGGAGGGGCTTGCACCGTGAAAACTCGCACTGCGAAGGTATTGTTGCTGTGGCTCTTGTTGAGTAGCGCGCCGGTGTTGTCCGCCGAGACTTATCCGGAGGGGATCTGGCAGGGATACGACGGCGAGTGGAAGCATGTTTCTCAACAGTTGATCGCACTGGCGGAGGCGACGCCCGCGGAAAAATTCGCATGGCGCCCTGCCGCAGGAGTCCGGTCCACCAGCGAAGTGTACATGCACATCGTGATGGCCAATTTCTATCTGTTGAGCGTAACCGGTCCCAAGATGCCTGCGGGTCTCAAAGAAGATGCGGGAAAAACGGTTACGTCCAAGGACGAAGTAATCAGCTGGCTGAAACGTTCGCTGGACGCAGTCAGAGAAGCGCACTTGGCGGTAAAACCCAGCGACCTTGAACGGAAAGTCCACATCGCCGACAGAGATGCAACGGTTGAGGGGATGTATCTCCGTATCATCGTTCATGCCAACGAGCACATGGGGCAATTGATCGCTTATGCGCGCATGACTGGCGTGGTGCCTCCGTGGTCGAAGAACTGAAAGACGGAGCATAATACTGGAGAGTGCGATCGGCTTGGGCGAAGCGATTCTGTTTCCGCTATAATTTAGAGACGCAATTTCGCCACAATGCGCCCGTAGCTCAATTGGATAGAGTGCTTGGCTACGAACCAAGAGGTTGGGAGTTCGATTCTCTCCGGGCGCACCATTTTTTTCCCGACACGTCGCTATTGCCCAGATCCCTCACTCCGCTCGGGATTTCGCCTGCGGGCTCCCGCTTCACTCACGCCCGCAAAACGGCTCAAGTTCGATTCTCTCCGGGCGCACCATCTTTTTCCCGACACTTCGCTATTCCCCGGATTTTCGGCAGGCCTGAAGGCCCTGATACGAACCGGCCTTGCACCGCGGTTTGCTAGCCCTGCTTCAGTTTTAGCTTGCTCTTATTTTCTTCAATGAAAGACTTAAGATCGGGGACAACGTCGAGCAGCCTCGTCCACTGTTCGTAGTAAAGGGTCACCGGAAAGCGGCCCAGTCCGTACACGCTGACGCCGCCCTTCTCGCTCACGCGGAACTCTATGGCGCCGCTTCTCTTTTTCGTTTCCGCCTGCTTTTCCAGATCGGCAAGGCGAGCTCTTAATTCCTCGTAAGTTGGTTCTGTCATGAACAGACCTCCGGATGATCTTTTGTATCATAGGGTGGCAATCATAGGGTGACCGGGGGCTTTCGTCGAGGCGGGCGGCTTTTGCCAAGAAACTAAGAACTCATGGCCCTGCTGCTCCGACAGCTTCCCTTTAGGTGAAAAACTCTGCACAATCGTCCTTGCGAGCGGGGCCTCCACCGCCATCTCTTGCTGCCGCAACCTCTTGCGGCCGCCTCGCGGGTCTGGGAGTGGAAGCGCGAATGCTAAAATGATCAGCAGCAAATTCGAGTGGAGAACACAGAAATGGCGAAAGTAGCGAAGAAGAAAAATGCACTTCTTGAGAGCGTGCCCGCACTGGTGCTGCTGGGGTTGCTCGCTGGCGCTGTCGGAGGATTGGGAATCGGCCTGATCCAGTTGAGGGCCATGTCGCAGGCCGCGAGCAGCACCGCTGGCAAGTAAGCTCCGCCTGCCGCGATAGAAATCAACCAAGGTTGGGAGCGGGAGATGGGGATCGACCCGTGACATCCAGCTTCGGAAGCTGCGGTCAAATCAACGACAAATCAAGCATTTAGAGCGGGCCTACAGGGGCCAAGTGCGGCACGGTTGGCGCTTATTGAACACAATGTTTTTTCTAAATTTTCTGCGCCCGTCGTTCAGTCCCGCCCCACTCGCGAAACGCTTTCGGCCGGGGCTCCGCGCGTCATCAGGTGTTCCAGCTACCGAGCGGGACCGCCTGCAAAGTTGCTCTGCCTATTTGCCGAGTGAACTACTCCATAAGTAGTAGCTTTTCCACCTTAGTGCCTTTGACTAAGCCACGTGGGTACTTGTAAGGAACTTACAAAAGTTTGAGAGTTCCTACAGCGCCGATAGCTGATCCTCCCCCAGCACCGTGCGTGCAAACAACCAGGAGGATCCAAAAAATGAAAAAGCTCGGATTGTTGCTTACGATACTGGCAATCACCCTGATGCTGGGGGGAAATGCCTTCGCTCAAAACGTGGGTGACAACAGCGTCTATTTCGTCACCTACTATTCCAATGCAAATACTACCGGGGCTCCGGATGGAACCTTGCGGATCGTCAACGATGGCGACCTGTCAACTACCGATTACGAGGGAGTCGAAAACAACCCCCTGTGGGCGGATATCTACGTGTTCGATGACAGCCAAGAGCTGCGATCGTGCTGCTCCTGCAAAATTACCTCAGACGGTCTGCTTTCGGAATCCGTGAATAAAGAACTCACGGCCGACGAATTCACCGGCAGAGGACAAATTGCCCGTGGCGTTATCAAGGTCGTCGCGGATTCGCTCGGGAACGCGACCGCTCCCGTTCCGGCTCCCGGACTGCATGGATGGATGACGCACATCCAGGCAACGACAACCACGTTTCCAGCTCCCGGTCCAGGGAACGCTGTGAACGCCGTGGAGAAGGGGCCGTGGTTCGTTACCGAAACCGCGTTGTCCGACTCCAACCTCACCCCGCTTGAGCTGTCTAACCTGGGGACCCTGTGCTCCTATGGGCTAACCATTGGCAGCGGCTGGGGTACTTGCCCCTGCACGTTGGAAGACTACGACTTCTAGTCTTCGGTCTTGAGGGGGTTTAGGGCAGGGCTGCAATAGCTTTGTTGCTGTTGCAATTCCTCTTGAAACGGCTGGGAAAATATCTCCCAGCCGTTTTCTTTTTCACTTCCAATGGCAAAAGAAAAGCCGCAGCAAGTGAAGGGTCGCCTCTGGCGAATCGTGCTGCCAGCGGGGCTCCTACGACGAAAGCGGGGCACGTGATGACCAGCAAACCGGAGCCCGTCACCGGGCGGATTGAATGAAAACTCCAAACGTGAACACAATTTCGCACACAACTTCGGAAGCCGTTCCGCCAAGTGATTGAAAAGGTGGAGCGGGAGACGGGGATCGAACCCGTGACATCCAGCTTGGGAAGCTGGCGTTCTACCGCTGAACTACTCCCGCTCAACTTCGTTAGACTACCATTCCGCCCTATCTAAGACAACGGTCCCGATCCCTGCGTTTGCCTTTCTCCCGCACTCTTTCGTAACATTCCCGCGCGGGACTTGCTTTTGAATTTATCTCACGTCGCAGGAGGCTTGATGTCCACCGATTCCCTTTCCCCGAGGTACAACTCGCGCCGCAACTTCCTCCGTGCCGGGGTGACCGCGACGCTTGCCACGGCTGCCTCCCCGGCGCTCGGCGCGGCTCGCGTTGTCGATGCCGCGCCTCCGCCTGCGCCAGCCGTCATTGACGTCAAGATCAGTGATTTCAAGAAGGACTTCGAACTCGACGAGATCACGATTGACGATCTGCAGAAGGCCTTCCTGTCCGGTCAGTATTCCTCCCGCTCATTGGCCGAGAAGTACCTGGCACGCATTCAGGAGATCGACAAAGCCGGCCCTATGGTCAACTCCGTTATCGAGCTCAACCCTGAGGCTCTCCAGATCGCCGACGCGCTTGACCAGGAGCGCAAGTCGAAGGGGCCGCGCGGGCCACTTCACGGCATCCCGGTCCTCATCAAGGACAATATTGACACCGGGGACCGCATGAATACGACGGCGGGTTCGCTGGCGCTGCTGGGATCGCGCGCTGCCAACGACGCTTTCGCCGCGGCGCAGTTGCGCAATGCCGGCGCCGTGATCCTGGGCAAAACTAATCTCAGTGAGTGGGCCAACATCCGGTGCAGTCATTCCACCAGCGGATGGAGCGGGCGCGGCGGCCTTACTCGCAACCCTTATGCTCTCGACCGCAATCCCTGTGGATCGAGCTCCGGAACTGGCGCTGCGGTCGCGGCGAATCTCTGCGTTGCCGGTGTAGGCACGGAGACGGACGGGTCGGTCGTCTGTCCGTCTTCTGCGAATGGTCTGGCAGGGCTTAAACCTACGGTTGGACTCGTGAGCCGCAGCGGAATCATTCCGATCTCGCACAGCCAGGACACGGCGGGTCCGATGGCTCGCACGGTGCGCGATGTCGCAATTCTCCTCGGCGCCATGGCTGGCGCGGATCCACAAGATCCGGCGACCGCTGACAGCCGGAGCAAGCTGTCGCCCGACTATACAAAATTCCTCGATCCCGCGGGACTCAAAGGCGCGCGCCTGGGAGTGGTGCGCAAGTATTTCGACTTCAACGACGCGGTCGACGAGCTCATGGGCTCGCTCCTCGGCGAGATGAAGCGTGCTGGCGCTGAGATTGTCGATCCCGCCGACATTCCCACGATTGGCAAGTTCGACGACAGCGAGCTCACCGTCTTTTACTACGAACTTAAGGCGGACCTTGCGGCGTATCTTGGCCGTCGCGGTTCTTCGGTTAAGAGCTTGAAGGATGTGATTGAGTTCAACGAGCTCAATCGCGGCCGGGAAATGCCCTACTTCGGGCAGGACATTTTTCTTAAATCGGAGCAGAAGGGCCCGCTCACCGCGAAGGAGTATATCGATGCGCTAGCCCTGAATCACCAACTCAGCCGCGTTGAGGGTATCGACTTTGTCATGGACAAGTTCAAACTCGACGCGCTCGTCGCCCCCACGGGAGGCCCTGCTTGGCTCACCGACCTGATCAATGGCGATCACGTCGCCGGAGGCAGTTCGAGCGCCGCTGCCGTCGCTGGCTATCCCAATATCAATGTGACAGCCGGATATCTCTGGGGACTGCCGGTCGGCATCTCGTTCTTCGGACGCGCCTGGAGCGAATCCACCCTGCTCAAGATCGCCTATTCGTTCGAGCAGTTGACCAAGGCACGACAGAAGCCGCGCTTCCTGCCGACGATTGATATCAAAGCAGGTTCTTAGCTCGTATTTTATGTTGTTGCTGTTATCTTCACTTGAGGACGCGTTAGCGCTGCGGAGTTAGGCCTGGACCTCGCAGCGAATTTGGCGCCGACGGCGCTTGCGAAGGCCGTATTCCCTTGGCTTCCACGATCGACCATCGCCAATCTTCGTCAGGGCCGGGGGTGATCCCGATATTTTCGTGAAACGTGGTTGTGCTGAAGGGCTTGGCCGTGGCCTTGAGGTGATAGAGAAGTGTTACGTCGGAACGCCGCTCGACGGCGACTGGCGCGTTGTTTTGGGCGGCGGGAATCACCCGCGCACCCGCGGCTACTTTGGCGTTCTCTCCCGGCTTGCGTTCCAGCGTCAGGCCGATGGTGATTTCGCGAATATCCCAATCGGTTCCGTTGAATACTTCGAGCTGCAGATTTTCATCCTGAATCGAACCGGGGCCGTCGAGCTTGAGCAACTCGGTGAGCGGCAAGTCCTCGATCAGAACGGGTTTAACCAGTAGCGAACTGGCCCGGGCGTTGAACGACAAACTGCAGGTTACATCGGGTGACGATATTTTCAGCGCATTGCCGGAAGGGTCAATGGAAAACACAGTCTTATCCTGTTTGACCGGCCTTGCTTTCTTGGCGTCCTCCATGACCTGGGCCAGATTGTCGTTATCGATCACCGTGCGCGCTGTATCAGGCTGTTGTTGAGGCTGCGGCGTTTTGTTCTTGCGCAGGTTGCGCGCGAGGTCACCGAGCGAGGGAACATCGTCTTGCGCCGACGCGGCCAACGGGAACAGCGACGCCAACAGTGGCACAAAGAACAGCAAACAGAGCGCAACCAATCGGAAGCTGGGGAGTCTGGATCGCATGATTTCGATCGCTGAGGAGCGCTTACGCGCTCAGCGCGTCCACATAAGGAAAGTTTAGGCGAGATGACGCGGAAAAGAAGTTACCGAGGGGACACGGTAGTACTAGCACTTCCGGGGATGGGAATGGGGCATGGACGCGCTCAAATCGAAGCGACGCGCAACGGGGCGCGTCCATGCCCCTTTCACCAATCGGTACTTACAGTAAGCCCGAGGTACGAAAACGGGGAACCGGATCGGTTACCTGCATTGGTTGACGCCTAAACACCCAGCGTGCCACCGCAATCCCCAATGCCGCATAACACAGATGCCAGAGTTTCATAATCACTCCCCACGCCGGACCTACCGGGTAGAGACTACGAAGGTCCCGTCGTGAATTAACCCTAACTCTGCTCTATCGGCAGGTCTAGTCCACGAAGGTGCTATGAATTTGCGGAAAAGTAATCGCCGGTAACTGAGCGCGGTAACGACGCGGTTTGGAAACGGTGTTTCACTGCGTGGAGTTTTCGATCCAACCGCCGCCGACAACGACGTCACCATGATAGAAAACGGCAGCCTGTCCGGGGGTGATCGCCCGTTGCGGCTCATCAAAGATAACTCGGACTTCGTCGGGCGCGGCGGATTCCCGGGCAGGTTCGATGATGGCTGGTGCTGGTTGGTGCTTGTGGCGGATCTTCACTGCGACTCGCATGGGCTCGCGCAGCTCGGCCGTTGAAATCAGGTTCACCCGGCGCGCGCGGAGAGTGCGCGAGTAAAGCTCCTCGTCCTTGCCGACCACCACTTGCCGCGTGTCGTTCTTGATTTGAATCACATACAGCGGCGAGCCGGTGGCCACGCCGAGTCCCTTGCGCTGTCCGACGGTGAAGTTGTGAACGCCGGCATGCTCGCCGATCACCTTGCCGTCGGTGGTGACCATCTCGCCGGCAATCGTTTTGCTGGCAGTCATCTCTCCCGCAATATGTGCCGGCTGCTCTCCCTGTTCGGCGAGATAGGCTTCGAGAAAACGCTTGTAGTCACCGCCGGGGACGAAGCAGATTTCCTGCGAGTCAGGCTTTTCGGCGATCACGAGATTGTGCTTACGGGCGAGTTCGCGCACCTCCGGCTTGGTCATGCCGCCGAGCGGGAACAAAGTGCGGCTCAATTGCTCCTGCGTGAGGCCGAAGAGGAAGTAAGTCTGGTCTTTCGATTTGTCGGCTGGGCGCTTCAGCAGCCAGCGGTTGATTTGCTCGTCGAAGACAACCTGGGCATAGTGGCCAGTGGCAATCTGTTCGGCGCCAATCTGCTGTGCCACAATGAGAAGCTGGTCAAACTTCAAGTGATTGTTGCATAGACTGCAAGGGATCGGCGTGCGTCCGGCGAGATACTCCTCAACGAACGGTCGAACCACGTCGCGCTCAAAACGCTCCTCGTGATTGACCACGTAATAAGGGATGCCGAGGGTCCCGGCCACGCGGCGAGCATCGTAGACGTCGTCAATCGAACAGCAGCGTCTCTGCACGGATTCCGGCATGCCTTCGTGTCCGGCGAGACGACGCTGGTTCCAGAGTTGCATGGTCAGGCCGATGACGTTGCGGCCTTCGGCACGCAGCATGGCGGCAACGGTCGAAGAGTCGACTCCTCCCGACATGGCGACGGCGATGGTTTCTTGAGCGCTCACAATTTTCTAATTACGCGGTCGATCAGATCGCTGTACCGATATCCCGCAACGTGGCTGCATGGTCAGCACCATGCGGCGCGGCATAAAGAACAGCCAATAGTCGGCCGGATCCGTGCTAGTTTCCTCCTCCTCGCTAAAGGGCATCACCTTCAGACGGAACCGCCGTCCAAACTCAAACGTTGTAGAACGTGCACGCAGCTTGATTTCGACCGCGGTTAGTTGATGAGCCGCGAGCCTCGGCACAACTCTGCCAATCAGTTTGCGAGGGCTGTCCGAGGTCGCAAGCAGTCCTTTCGGTCCATCTAAGCGCCACGACGACATATAAATCCAGAGATGCCATGTGCCGTGCCAAAATTTCCCTTGTCTTACCCGTTTTCCAAATTCGAATGTCAGGAAACTTCCAAATCCTAAGGAGGCACGCCATGGCCTCTTGCCGAGGATTGGCTCAAAGCAGCGAAGTGCGGCGCTGCGCGTAACTCTCACTTCTGCGCCTTCGCCACAACATTGTATACGGGAGAGATTTCCCGGAGCCGTGACACCGTTTCGGGCACCAGTGACAAAGCGAAGTCTGCATCCTCGGGCGTGTTTTGTTTCCCGAGGCTGAAGCGAATGCTGGCCTTCGCGCGGTCGGGACGCAGCCCCATCGCGATCAGCACGTGCGACGGTTCGATCGCTCCGGAAGAGCAGGCAGCGCCGGTCGAGACTGCCAGTCCCTTCAAGTCCAGAGCGATCAGCAGGGCTTCGCCATCGATGCCATCGAAATAAATGCTGGTCGTGTTCGGCACGCGGGGCGCGCCTTCGCCATTTAATCCTGTGGCTTCGATTTCGAGCAGTTCCCTTTCCAGCCGGTCACGCGCGGCCGCCATCTTTCGATGTTGAAGATCGTCGCCGCATTCGAAGCCAACACTGGCCAACTCGGCGGCTTTGCCTAAACCCACGATGCCTGGAACGTTCTCCGTCCCGGCACGGCGCGAGCGTTCGTGGCTCCCGCCATAAAGCATGGGCTCAAGCTGAGTCCCTTTGCGGACGTAGAGCGCGCCCACACCCTGCGGCCCGTGAAACTTGTGGCCGGAGATGGTCAGCAGGTCGCACCCGATTTGGTTGACATCGATCGGAACCTTGCCCGCTGCTTGCACGGCATCGGTGTGGAAGTAAATGTCGGCTTCGGCAGCAATCTTTCCAATCTCTGCGACGGGTTGCAAGACGCCAGTCTCGTTGTTGGCGAACATGATGGTGATCAGCTTCGTATTCGACCGGACGGCGCGCTTCACGTCGGCCGGATCCACCAGGCCGCGACCATCCACGGGAAGATAGGTTACCTCGCATCCTGTCGTTTCACGATACTCGTCACGATACTTGTCACGATACTTGGCCAGATGTTTGCAGGCGTTGAGTACGGCGTGATGTTCGATGGTGGAGGTGATGACGTGGTCGCCCGATCGCGCCAGCCCGAAAACTGCGAGATTGTCAGCTTCCGTACCGCTGCTGGTAAATACGACCTCAGAGGCGCGGCAGCGAAGCAGTGCGGCCACGGATTCCCGCGCGCGCTCGACCGCGGCCCGCGTCTCCTGCCCATGATGGTGGATGGACGAAGCGTTCCCAAAGCGCTCGCCAAAGTAAGGCCGCATGGCCTCCAGAACTTCGGGGAGCACCGGAGTAGTCGCGTTGTTGTCGAGATAGACCCGTCGCATCATGCTGCTTTCTATTGTACTGATGTTGTGCTGACGTTCGGTGCAAGAATAAGGCTTTCGGCTCGCTGGGCGAGGTCAAGCGCTTGGCCTGGAAGTGCGCACGGCGTACAATTCTTACTCTGCCCTTTGCCGCTGGGGGACGTGTGACCTTCAGCAGAATTCCCAGAAATGCACGGAGAAATTCATGAAGACAAGACTGCTCATTTTCGGCCTGATTCTTGCCCTGGCAACGCCCCTGGCGCTCGCCGACGAGGGTATGTGGTTATATAACAATTTCCCCAAAGATCGGGTCCAGAAGCAATACGGCTTTCTGGCGACGCAGGAGTGGCTGGACCATCTCCGGTTGTCGTCGGTGCGCTTTAACAATGGGGGCTCAGGTTCGTTCGTGTCGGCCGACGGCCTGGCATTTACCAATCATCACGTCGGCGCCGACTGCATCGTGAAACTCGGCACCTCCGGCGCTGACTACATGAAGACCAGTTTTTACGCCAGGTCCAAGGCCGACGAGGCCAAGTGTCCCGATCTCGAACTGAACGTGCTGGTTGGCATCGACGATGTCACCGCGAAGGTGAAAGCTGCTGCCCCGGCAACCATGTCCGCGGCCGCCGCTGGCAAAGCGCAGCGCTCCGCCATGAGCGCCATTGAAAAAGACTGCGCGAGTTCGACCGGCCTGCGCTGCGACGTGGTCATGCTCTACTCGGGCGAGGTTTACGATCTCTACAAATACAAAAAGTACACCGATGTGCGCCTGGTGTTTGCGCCGGAATATGACGCGGCATTTTTCGGCGGCGATCCCGACAACTTTACATTCCCGCGCTATGACCTCGACATTACTTTCTTCCGTGTTTACGAGAACGACAAGGCGGTTCATCTCGACAACTATTTGCAGTGGTCGAAAGTTGGAGTGAAGGATGGCGATTTGATCTTCGTTTCCGGGCACCCCGGAGGCACGGATCGCCTGAAAACGATGGCGCAATTACTTCTTCTGAAAGACGTGGATTATCCGTCGCGCCTGGCCAGCTACAAGCGGCGGATCGACATGCTGCAGAAGTTCAGCGCGGAGTCGGCGGAGAATGCGCGCATCGCACAGGAGGACATCTTCGGGTTGCAGAATTCTCAGAAAGCGTTTAACGGCATGGAGGAAGGCCTGCAGGATATGGCCATGTTGTCGCAGATGAACATGGCGGAGCGCGAGCGGGAAAACACTTACATGGATACGCATCCGGCCGAGCGGAACCCCTGGCAAGAGATTTCCAACGCCATGAAGGTGAACCGCGAAATTTACGACCCGCTTACCTACGTCGAGCGCATGCGTGGGTTCTCTTCGCACCTCACGGCATACGCCCGGACTCTGGTTCGTCTCGCCGAGGAGAAACCGAAAGCGAACGGCGACCGGCTGCGTGAGTATCGTGATTCTGCCCTGCCCTCGCTGGAGCAGCAACTGTTCAGTAGTGCCCCTATCTACAAGAGTCTTGAGACCGCGACTTTGGCCATCGCCCTGGCCCAGATGAAGGAAGCGTTGGGACCCGAAGACGCGGCGGTGAAGGCATCGCTGAACGGCAAGTCGCCCGAAGAAGCTGCCAAGGCGCTGATCGCCGGTACAAAGTTGGAGGATGTGGCCGTCCGCAAGCACCTTTATGAGGGCGGTAAGGCAGCCGTGGATGCGAGTACGGATTCACTGATCGTTCTTATGCGCAACGTGGATCCGGAGGCACGGGCGATACGCAAGCGCTTCGACGACGAGGTGGATGCGGTGGTGCGGCGCGACGGCGCGACCATTGCGCGGGCGCGGTTTGCCCAGACAGGTTTCACTCAGCCTCCGGACGCGACCTTCACGCTGCGCCTCAGTTACGGCACGGTGAAGGGATATGAAGAGAATGGAAAACAGATTCCTTACTTCACCAATTTCGGCGGCGCTTTCCAGCATGCCGAGGAGCACGGTAGCAAGCCTCCGTTCAATCTGCCCGGCAGTTGGCTGAAGATGAAGTCGAAACTCAAGCTCGAAACCCCGTTGAATTATGTTTCCACCGCGGACATCATCGGCGGCAACTCGGGCAGCCCGACCGTGAACCAGGCGGGCGAAGTGGTCGGAATTATTTTTGACGGAAATATCCAGTCGCTGGTTCTAGACTTCTACTACACCGATCGCGAGGCCCGCGCCGTGCATGTCGATTCGCGCGGCATCATCGAAGCGCTGCGGAAGATCTATGGCGCCGACGCTCTGGCCAACGAACTGACGGGCACGAAAGCGGCAGCCAAGGCGGCGGGGGAATAGAAAACTTGACGTTGTGTGGTGACGGGGCTCTGCCCTGTCTTGGCGGAGCGAAGCCCCGCCACCACACGAGCTAGCCCCGTGCTATTCCGGCCAGAGCGAGGCCGCGGTCTTGCTCAAAATCTGCTCCTGCATCTCTTCGGGAATAGGCAGCGCCTTGAATTCCTCAAGATTCCGCCTGACGTCCGGAACACCCGGGCCTGGCCAGTCGGTGCCAAACAGCGTCTTGTGGGCGATCTCGTCGAGCCGCGGAAAATATGTCAGCAGCGTTTTCGGTGGAATGCCGCTGATGTCGAGATAGACGTTCGGGTGCCGGCGGATTAGAAAGAACGCGGTGTGCATCCAGAGCGGGCGCCCGCCGTGTGCCAGCAGGATTTTGAGCTTGGGAAAATCGACAGCAACATCGTCAAGGTAGATCGGGTCGCCGTACTTATTGCGCGCGTCGGGGAAAATCGATGTCCCCGTGTGGAACATGACGGGGATCCCATTGGCCTCGGCCGCCCGGTAGATGATTTCCAGCTCCTTCACTCCGTTCAGATAATCGTTGGGAAACAGCAGTTGGTGCGGCGGATGGATCTTGATCATGCGCAGGCCGAGGCGCAGGATGTGCTCGACATCCGCCATGATGTTGGTGGTGTGCCGCGGATGCAGGCCGCCACAGGGGATCAGGCGCTTGGGATCGTACTTCGTGTAGTCGGCGACGAACTGATTGACCTCGGGCGTAAAGCCAATCACTTCCGGCGCCACGTAGTTGATCAGTGCGACGCGATCAACACCGCAACGGTCCAGATATTTCAGGAAGGCCTTGGGCGAGCGGCAATATTCGGCAATCTCGTCGAAATTGGCGCGCTTGCGCTTCATCAGTTCAAGGGAATGCGGCTTGAACAGTTCGAGCGGTTCGATGTGAACGTGGCAGTCGGTGATCAAAGGCAGCTCCTGGCTGCTGGCTCCTGGCAATCACGAATTTGTTCGCTAGAAGCTAGGAGCTAGCGGCCAGAAGCTTCTTTCAGTACAACGGCACTTTCGGATCCACCGTCCGCGCCCAGCCGTCGATCCCGCCGCGCATCGATTGAACTTTTTCGTATCCCTGTTGGCGGAGCCAGTTGGTGACCGTCAACGAGCGCACGCCGTGATGGCACAGGACCACGATGTAATCGTCCGGGTCGAGTTCCTGGTGAGCGCGCATCGGAATGTCTCCCATGGGAATGTGCTTTGCCCCTTCGATGTGCGACTTTTCGTATTCCCAAGTCTCGCGAACATCAAGCAGCGTAAATGTTTCCCCGCGCTGCGCAGCGACTTGACCTGCCCGGGAGAGATTTCGAAGTCCATAATTTAAGGTCTTAGGCGTCAGGTCTCAGGAAAACCAAGCATCCAGAGATCACTGATGTCGCGCGTCATTTCCGCGAAGCTCTGGCGCAGTTCTCAGCGTAGTCAGACTCACCAGCGCGGCCAACGCCCAGAGCGCGCCGGTTCCAATTCGAGCGGTACGCACATCGGCGGGCGGAATGTTGCGCCACAGGGTCAACCCACAACCGGCCACAAAATTGATAAATAGCAGGCCAAAAAACACGCGCTCGCGCAGGCAGCGCGTATCGACCGCCAGGGCAACCAGTAACAGGATCCACACGATATAGGTCGCGGCGGTCCAGACGTCGTGCGGCCATTCATACTCGTTGCGCGTAACATGGCTAAACGAAATCCAAGCGAAGTAGGCACAGCCGAGGAAGCCCGCCACGCCCCACAATGGGGTGCGGCACATCAGGTGGCCGGAACTGTAGGGCCGCTCCGCCCCGGTCGTTGTCCTGCCCTTCCCGTTCTCTATTGGCCTGTCCATTTCGGCGGTCGTTTTCTCGTCGTTTTTCAAGGAAGGCAATGATACCCTTGCGCGCGTCTGCGGTCGAGACCAGATCATCATTTCAGGCGGGCAGGAGTGCCCGCCCCACGCCAGCTAAATGTTGATCGCCGACTTGCGCGGCTCGGCAATGGTGGACAGCGGATCCCTCGCGCCCGTTTTCTCTTTGATCCACTTCTTTTCGTTGCGGATGATGTCGAGCAGCAGCTCTTTGTCTTTCGCACTGGGCAGACTCTCTTCACAGTGCTGCGCGTAGCCGCGGTCGTCGAGCGGCTCGCCGGTCTCGCAGTGATACTTGTTGCCTGCCCATTTTCCGATATTGCGGTTAAAGCGGATGTCGGGCGTATAGAGCTTTTTCTCGCCTGGCTTCAGGGACGTGTTCAGCCGCTCGACCAATCCGCCAACTTCCTGAAGATAGAGGTGGCGGCTGTAATCGTTCAGGTCGTCGAGATCGGCGGCCTTATCGTTTTGCAGTTCGTCATACCGGCCTTTGATTCCCCACACGTACGCCCAGTGTGCCGAGGAAGAATGATCCGTGCCGAAGAGATCGAACGAACTCGATATCCACTTATTGAGGTATTTCTGTAGCAGCCATCGCGGAACAACGCCCGCTTCGACCACCCGGCGCAGCCCGTCATTGCCGGTGCCCATGTGGAAGGCTTCCTCGCGCAGCATGTATGACGTTGAGCGTCCGAGCGGCGCAAACGATGAATACTTCAGCATCTGCAGTTGGAATTTGCCGTCGCGGTCCACGAAATCGGTGTAGGTGAAAAAGTCCAGCCAGTTATCGACGTCGACGTTGAAGGTGCCCAGCAGGCGCTTGTTTTCGAAGGCGCGGCGCTCCAGCATTTTCTGGGCTTCGACTTTGCCGGAGGAGCCGAAGAAGTCGATGAGCAGCGCGCACATCTGCCAACCGTGGCGCATCTCTTCGATCATGACGCGGGTGAGGGCGCGGCGATCCCATTCCGAGGGCGCGGTTGCAAACAGGTTGCGCTGCTGCTCGACGCTGGCAAATTCGGTGTCGCCCTGGTAGACGATCATGTTCATGAGCGCGTCCCGCATCTGCTGCGTGGGCACCTGGCGCAGGTTCTCCCACTTGTTGCGGCCTTTGTAGGAACCGAATTGGATCTCTTCGGTTTCGATCGCGCCGTAGAGCGTGTCGAAGTGGAAGGCCTCGACGTCGCCCTTGTTGACGCCGACTTCCTTGCGCCACTCGTTGAAGAGGCCGACCCAGTCACTGAAGTTTCCGATTTTCGCTACTTTGCCTGGCATAAGACCTCAGGGGCCAAAGCCCGTGTCTTTATTGGCCCCGGGCGGTACGACTGAAGCCGTGCCCTTCCCAAAAACCTAGTTGAACCATAGTGTTCAGCAGTCTGAAACGGGGCAAGCCCCGTCTCCACGGCCGAAATTACTTCGCCGTAAACACAGCCGGACGTTTCTCAACGTAAGCGGCCAGACCTTCTTTGGCGTCGTCGCTTTGGAACAGGATCTGCTGGTTCTCGCGCTCGACTGCCAACGCCGATTCCATCGGAATCTCCCAGCCAGTCTGCACCGCTCGCTTGATGCGTCCCACCGCCTTTGCGGCTTTGTTCGGCGGCGTGAACTGGCGCGCATATTCCATGATGTTCTCCATGAAGCCCTCGCGCTCGAAAATATCGTTCACAATGCCGAACTCTTGGGCTTCTTCGAAGGAAAACGTATTGCCGGTGATCATCAGTTCGATGGCTTTGCTCTTGCCCACCAGACGCGACAGCCGCTGCGTTCCGCCGGTGCCGGGAAGCACGCCGAGGTTGACCTCGGGCAGGCCGATCTTGCCCGCATCTTTGCGCGCAATCCGGAGGTCGGCTGCCATGGCAATCTCCAGACCTCCGCCGACGCAGTGCCCATTAATAGCAGCGATCACGAGTTTCGGCGTGTGCTCCAGCCGCAACAGGGTTTCATTCGCGTGCAGGCAGAAGTAATACTTGAACGTGGGATCGACCGAGGCGAGCATCTTGATGTTGGCGCCGGCCGAGAAAAACTTGTCGCCTACGCCGGTGAGCACGATCACGTGCACATCGTTATCCATGCGCGCCTTGAGGATGGCCTCGTCGAGCTGGCGGTTCATTTCGTAGGTGTAGGTGTTCGCCGGAGGATCGTTCATCTCGATCACGGCCACGCCGGCGTCGGCGCGATAGTTGATGAGTTGCTTGGTAGTTTCGCTGGTAGCCGGCTGCATGGTGGTCGCCATAAATTGCTCCTTATTGGTTTCGCGTTAACTTTTTCGCTAACGTGTTCGCGTTAGCTCTTTCTGCGCGGCTTGCCGCCGTGCACAATTCCGTTGAGAAAAATCTTGCCCATTTGTTCCGCAAGCGCTTCGGCGTTGCCGTCGACGCGCGGGTTGTACCAGGTGTAGATCCAGTTGATCATGCCGAACAGACTCATCGCCGCGGTGCGTGTGTTGAAATCGAGGCCGCGCCTGCGCCGGAGGTCCCCCATCAGGCCGAGGCAAATGCGGTAGTACTCGCGCTTGATGCCGGCGATCTCCGAGCCCAGGCTGTTCTTCAAAGATTCGTCTTCATGCGAGAGCACCTTCAGCCCCTGCTGATTACTCACAAAATAATCGAGGTGATTCAAGATGAAAATGCGGATCCGCTGCTCGGGGTCCGTGACATTTTCGAGCCGCGCTTTAAGCCTTTCGAGAATCGCCGTGAACGTGTGCTTCTGAATCAGGAAGAGCAGGCGCTCCTTGGACTCGAAATAGTAGTAAAGCCCCGCCAGCGACATGCCGGTGGCGCGGGAAAGATCGCGCATAGAAGCGCCTTCGTATCCCTTGAGGCAAAAGACCTCCGTGGCATGGTCGAGGATGTGATCGAGGCGGCGATCGAAACGGGTCACAGGCGCACGGCCGGACGTCGTGCCAGGCACTTTGTTCTGACGGCGGGAAGCGCGGGTTGCGGGTAGAGGGGGCATACGTTCGAACGTTCGTTCTAATTATAGGCAATGCTGATGCAGATCACAAGAGAGTGCGACCCACCTAACAGTGCGGCGATTCAAGCACCCGCGACCTAATGCTTCAGCTGCGTCTCGGCAGGGGCCGGTTGGGTGACGACAGGCTGTTGCGTGACCTGGCGTTCCACCAGCATCATCTTCTTCACTTGGTTGCGCTCCAGCGTCTGCTCTTTGCCCTCAACGCTGACCACAACCGAGGTGAGCGACATCGAGAGCACATCTCCCAGAAGAACCGTGCCGTCGCGCAGTTCGACGGTATCCCGCGATAGGCCGCCTAACTCCACGGTGATGCTGCCACCAGGAAGCTCGTCAGGAGTAATCTCGATCGGCGTCGTCCCGGGCGCATAACCTTCCTTTGTAAGATCAAGGTTATGGCTCCCAATCGTAAGTTTAACTATCACGGGGGTTGTGCCCGCATCCTGGCCATCGACTTTAAGCTTTGCGCCCGGTGGAACCGAGAGCACTCTCAGCGGAATCGTCTTGGCGCCAGGAGCGAGGAGCATGTCCTTCTTGGCTGAGAGCGTCAGGCTGGTCGGTACACCGACGGAGGTGAACTGCAAACGAGCCTTCACCTGTTGCTGGGGGTTGAGGTCGGATATGATCAGCAAGCCCTCGCCAATCCTTACATTGTTCTTGTCGGTGCCATACACAGTAAAGGAAGCGTGCGGCACCAGTTTGTCGGTCAGGTTCTCGACGACCACATCGCAGACAAAAGTGCTTTGTCCGGCGAGCACAGCGATCTGCTGAAACTTGCCAAAGGTAAGTTTGAGAGCAGGCTTGTCTTGCGGCCACAGCAAAGATATCGCTGATTCCTTTGCCAAGCAAGCACCGCTGGCTAGAACCAAGATAGTAAGAAATACGGCTACACTCTTCTTCATTTGAATGTGAGTTGTAACACACCTACCGTAGCCAGGCAATGCAAAGCATCGTACTTAGCTGCGGATGCCCGCCATCAACTTCTCGATCTCGGCCTTTTGCTTGCCGGAGAGCGGCAGGAATGGCAGCCGCGACGGACCTCCGTAGTAGCCATTCAGATCCATCGCATACTTCACGCCGGGGACGCCGAGTTCGCCGACTACGCGCTGGGCAGCGAGTTTCACGCGCTCTTGTTTTTCGCGGGCAAGCGCGTTGTCTCCGTCTTTGAGCGCGGCATAGATTTCGTAACACGCGGTGGGCGCAGGGCCCGCTAAAGCGAGAATGGCGCCGACCGCTCCCAGTCCCAGCGACGGTTCGAGTTGGTGAGCGGCGCCGACCATGACCTGGAAACCGACTTCTTTCTGCCGCGTCTTCAATTTGCCTACGACGGTTACCGCAGAGGATGAAGGTTTCGTGGTGCTGTCTGCGGGGACGGGCGAGAGCTTGCCCTGAGCTTGCCGAAGGGGCGCCCGTCGCTCCATCGACTCGGCCGTACCCGCTAGCGAGGCGACGCTGACCAGTTCCCTGCTCTGCTTTTCGCTTTCGGCAGCCGCGGCCTTGAGCATACGCGGAGTCACGGCCTCGAACGTTTCCGTCACGGTGGCCTGCCTCTTTACGTTGATGTTGCGCGTGCCCTCGACCATGATTTTCACTTTGTCGAGGTTGCCGCTTGATTCCTTGATGGCGACGATGTTGGGATGGCTCGCGAGTTCGATCACGACTTCGGCGGGGATGTCGTATCCGGTGGCCTGCGGGAAGTTGTAGATGATGATCGGCAGCGCGGAGCGGTCAGCGACCGTGCGGTAGAAAGCGAGCAGATTCGCCGGCAACATCTGCTTTTTGTAGTAGTGCGGAGTGCGCACCATGGCAGCGTCATAGCCGAGCTCGGCGGCGTACTCGGAGAGCCGCAGAGTTTCATGTGCGGACTCGACGCCGGTGCCCGCGATCATGACTTTATTGGGCGCGGCGGCGGCGAGCGCGGTCTTCAGCACATCGCGGCGTTCCTGGTCGGAGAGCAGAATGGCCTCGCCGGTTGAACCGAGCACCACGATGCCGGCGACTGGCGTGCGCGAGTAGCGCTCGACGTTGACTTCGAGCTTCTTGTAATAGGGCTCGCCATCGGGATAGAAGGGCGTTGTGATGGGTGGGAAAATTCCGGATAAGAGCATGGGAGCCCCAGTCGTCGGTCGTTGGTCGTTTGCGACCGCGCTTCAATTATGGAGTCTGGATTGAGCGTTTGTCATCTGGAGGTCAGGCTGGGAATTCTTGGTCGCAGGCGGGATCGTGAGGACGCCTTGACGCAGGGTTGGGCATTCGAGAGTGTAGGGGCCCTTCGACTCCACAACATCTTCTCGCTTCGCTCGAAGATGCTGCTCCGCTCAGGGTG
>JBEKWL010000002.1:0-67723 GCA_049513095.1 Terriglobales bacterium | reverse complement strand
ATGGCCGTGCCTTCATGCACCTCGCCGATACGGTGCGTCTTTCCCGTATAAAACAGGATGCGCTCCGTCGTCGTGGTCTTCCCGGCATCGATGTGGGCCATGATGCCGATGTTCCTGCAACGCTCTAATGGGACTGTTCTGGGCACGACTCTTAACTCTTTCTGGGGCTCCGAAATTAATCTTTCGTCGTTCGCTATTCGCTTTTCGCTCTTCGCAAATCGACGCCGTTCTTAGCCAATAGCGAACAGCGAACGGCGCCTTTTACCACCGGTAATGTGCGAACGCCTTGTTCGCTTCCGCCATGCGATGCACATCCTCTTTTTTCTTGATGGCAGCGCCTTTGCCGTTCGAGGCGTCGAGCAATTCGTTCGTCAACTTCTCGATCATTCCCTTTTCGCCGCGGCCGCGCGCATAGCTCACGATCCAGCGGATCGCCAGCGACGTCCTGCGGTCCGGACCTACTTCGATCGGCACCTGGTAGTTCGCGCCGCCCACGCGCCGCGTCTTCACTTCCAGCAACGGCTTGGCGTTCTCGACCGCCTTCGTAAACAGCTTCAGGGGTTCATCGCCGCCCTTTTCCTTCAGTTTCTCGAGCGACTTATAAAAAATGCCCTCGGCAGTCGACTTCTTTCCCTGCCACATCATCGAGTTGATGAACTTCGTCACCAGATCCGATCCATACACCGGATCGGCCTCGACCGTCCGCTTTGGGGTATGTCCTTTTCTTGGCATGCTTTTCAGCTCTCAGCTTTCATTCGCAGTGCTTCACTGGCAACTGGCCACTGACCACTGGCAACTGTTTCTAAGCTTTCTTCTGGCGTTTCGTGCCGTACTTCGAGCGCCCCTGGTTGCGGCCCGCGACGCCGGTTGCGTCGAGGGTTCCGCGCACCACGTGATAACGCACGCCCGGCAGATCCTTCACACGCCCCCCGCGGATCAGCACAATCGAGTGCTCCTGCAGGTTGTGGCCAACGCCCGGGATATAGGTCGTCACTTCGATTCCATTGGTCAGGCGAACGCGCGCCACTTTGCGCAGCGCCGAGTTCGGCTTTTTCGGCGTCTGGGTATACACGCGCGTGCACACGCCGCGCTTCTGCGGACACGATTGCAGAGCCGGACTCGCCGTCTTATAACGGGTCCGCTCGCGGCCGAATTTGACCAACTGATTAAAAGTAGGCACTCTCGCCACTCCCAGACGCGGCAAGCCGCGTCTCACCACACATTTCCCGTAAAGACGGGGATTGCCCCGTCCCAGGTCTGGCACAGGCTGTCGCGCCCAGCCATACTCTCCCCGCGCAGCATTACTATTGCCGGTGAGAATTCGTTCAGTTCCCGCTCAGACTAAATCGCCGACGACGGTGACGCCACGCCTCACCCGACCAGGTTCACCCGACCAGGTTCGGAGGCGTTCCGTTTCGTCTGCTTTCCCCCTGCATAGCCTCGCGTGACCCCCAAGCCTATACATCTAAGCCCGGGCGCAAAGGTTTTCGCAGGACGTTTCAGCGAGGGCGTCCCCGATCCCAATTCCAACCGGGTACGTATTTCTTCAAAGCTCAGCCAAAATTTTCCCGGAGCCTGTCGCCAGCGCAGGTTGCGCATCCGACAGGACTGCCGTACACAGGCAAGCCAGACTTAACTCGCGGAACCGTATGATAATAACAACTACCTTGCACATCGTCAACCACTCTTCGAAGCATCGAAGAAGGAGCAGGTTTCAAAGTTTCATAGCTTCAAGGTCTCAAGTCGCCCGCGAGCTTCGCTGAAACTTTGGGACCTTGAAAGCCCGAAGCCTTGAAACCTAGCACTTTACCTTCTACACTGGCAATTTTCCGCCTGACCACATTATTTATGCTCGCGCCCGGCAAACGGCCGCGAGGAGGGTTCATGCATCGTTGCGGTTCCGGTTTTCTGCTTGCGTTGGCCATCACCTTCGCCGTTGCCCTCACCGGTTGCCTCGGCAAGAGCAGCATCAACTCCGGCAACGGAGGCGTAACGAGCGTTACGCTGAGCCCCAGCAGCACCATTTCCATCGAGGTTGGTGGCACTCAAGTCTTTAGCGCCAGCGGCAGGGACGCCTCCGGCCACTCCGTCCTCGGCATCAACATTCAATATGTTGTTGGAGTTCCGCCCGGTACGATCACCCCCCCGCCACTCACGATCAACATCAATGGGAACGCTTGCGCCGGCACATGGGACCAGACAGGCAGCCAGTGCAGTGCCGGCAGTTCCGGAATCGCCACGGTAAACGCTGTCATCAGCGGCGTCTACAGCCCGACCACTACCGTCTATGTCCACCAGCACATCGATAGCGTTCAGATCATCCGCCTCGACCCCCAAGGCCCGCCGCAGCACGACTGCTTCTCGCAGAGTCAATTCTGGAACTTTGAGGGGGTCGCCTACAACACTATCTCTGGGGACATCACCAGCAGCGTCGGCCCCATAACCTGGTCGTCGAGCAATAGCGGTGTGGTCACGACAACTCCCATCGTGTCCGCAGCCCAGCCCAACGTGCTCAACCAGGTTCAGGTCACCGCCGCATCCCCCGGCATCACCAATCTTTTTGCCAGCGTCTCCGGGGTCACTAGCAGCCCCTATCCCTACACCACCTGCCTCATCCAAGCCATCTACCTCCAGATCGGAGGCCAGAACGAGGCGGGGAACTCGATCACCGTAAACAACGGCGCCAGCATACCCATCACAGCGATCGCGGTCGATACGTTGTGCGGCATCGCCAATAGCACCCCCCTAACCAAAGCGCCCCTCACCTGGAGCACGACCAATCCTGAAGTTGCGGCTTTCAGCAGCACCACGAGCAGCGCGGTAAGCAACAGTGCTGCCGCCCGCAACAATCTCGGCGGCACCACCCTCTTTGCTTCCTGCACTCCTCCGTCCTGCAATATCGGAGTTCTACCCAGTCTCCCCATCTACGCCAGCGACTACAACGTGACTGACCCTCCCAAATGCCAGCCGCCGAACGTGACGAAAGCTTATGGCACGATCTCCGTTGACGTAACTTCTGCCTCCAAGGTGGCCACCTATACCGCCTGGGCGGCGACCACCGACTGCGGGAACGCCTCCGGCTGCACCAGCGCGTTGTTCGCCGTGACCCCTGGAACCACTCCCATCGGCACCATCGTAAGCGTGCCCCGCACTCCCAATTCCATGATGTTTAACCATCTGTCGTCGGCGCGCCTCTACCTCGGCAGCGATCAGGGGCTGATGTACATGGATACCACCGCCAAAAGCGGTTCGACCGTTTCCCTGGTCTCCAGCACCTCGATACCCTGCAACGTTGCCTTGTGCGGACAAGTGCTCACCATCTCTAACGATGGCAAACTGGTGGTCGTTTCCGACACAGTTTCTACCCCCAGCCAGGTCTACATCTACAACGGCGGCAGCGGTGCCTTCGCGGACCTCATTATCCCCGGCGAAACCGCCACCGCCGCTGCCTTCTCTCCCGATCAGCTAAAGCTCTTCATCCTTACCAACGCCGGCAATATGTACGTCTACTCCACGGCGGACCCGCTAACCTCGGTCCCGATCGCGACCTCAGCGACCGACGTCAAATTCTCGGCGGATGGCAGCTTCGCCTACATCGCGGGAACGCCAACGGGAGCTTCGATTTCCGCCTTCGCTACCTGCAACCCCCAACTTCCCCAGGGTAATCTGGGCCGTGTTCCTACCCCCGGTATCCCGCTTCAGCTCTTTCCTGCGCCAGACGCGCAGCACGTCATCGCGATCGATCCGCCGAACATTGACGTTTTCACGGGCTCCGACACGCAGAATGCTCTGGTGGATGGTCACTTCACGTGTAATGCTCCGTCCGTGACTTTCGGCGGAGTACAGTCCTTCAACCTCGGCCAGGGCAATTTCACTCCTCTCTATGGGCAGCTCGTAGCCGACGGCACCGAGGTCATTCTCGTCGCCCAGAAAATTCCCGCTGTACTTCTCTTTAACGTGAGTAGTGGGACCACGACTTCCATCCCGCTCGTCGGCGGCAGCACCCCGCTCTCCGCCTCCGCTTCCACCGACGGAAGCCAGGTCTACGTCGCCGCCTGCGATCAATATACGCAGATAAACCCACCCCCCGCTCCCCCCACCTGTACCGCTGGCTCCGTGCACATCGTTTGCACCGGCGCCTGCACCAAAGGTCAGGGCGACTTCCAGCAGGTCCCCTATGCCAACATCAACAACGACAATAACCCCAACATGTGCAACAGCCTGGGCGGCACCGCACCGCTCTGCCTCCCCAATCTAGTCGCCATCCGGCCACAGTGATCGAGGACCGACCGAGTGTGGTGACAGGTCGCGTGGGGACGGGGCTCCGCCCCGTCCAGGCTTGCGTAGGGACAGCCGTCCCGGCTGTCCAAGTCGAGCGCAGCTCGGCCGCGCCAACGCCGCCGTTCACAACCAGCGCCGCGCGCAATCGCTTACCCCTAATATTTTCGTTCTTGGATTTTGGCTGACTGTATGCACCAAGAAGTGACGCACACCGAAAACGAAACGGCATTTGCTTTAACTGATAACTGACAACTCATAACTGCTAGCTGACCCCGGTTTTCTACGGTCCTACCTCTTTCCCCACGCTATCCAGCACGCCATTGATAAACTGCACCGACTGCGGCGTCGAGAACTTCCGCGCAATTTCGAGCGCCTCGTTGATCACCACCGCGTGCGGCGTCGCCGGATACGCTAGAAACTCCGCCACCGCTCCCCGCAGCACATTCCGGTCCACCGTCGCCATCCGGTCCATGCGCCAGTGCTGCGTATGTTTCCCAATCAGCCCGTCGATCTCCACCAGCCGGTCGCTGGCCACGCGAAACAAATCGTCGGCAAAACCGCGCACCTCGTCCTCCACGTTTGTGCGCTCGGCCCAGAACGTCTTCCGGACCAGCTCTGGCGTCTGCTTCCCCATGTCCGCCTGAAACAGCATCTGCAGAACCAGTTCCCGGGATTTGCGTCGAGTGCCCATCTTAGCCATCAGCCATCAGCCATCAGCCGTCAGTCATCAGGAAAACCATGAAACGGTTGAGGCCGACACCAGTTTACAGGACAGTTGCATAGCGGAAGGATTGGAGATCAGGAGCGGCGGTTTCGTTTCTTGGAACCCGGAATTGCTTTGCCTCTGCTGCCACCCGTGACCTTCGATCTGGAACCGGTTTTCCTGAAGGCTGACGGCTGATGGCTGATGGCTGTCTTCAGATTCGCCATCTCCACCGCCGCCAGTGCCGCCTCCAATCCCTTGTTGCCCATCTTCAACCCGGCGCGATCAATCGCCTGCTCCAGCGTCTCGCAGGTCAGCACTCCAAACGCATGCGGCACTCCAGTCTCCTGCGCCGACTGCCCGATCCCCCGAGTCACCTCGTTCACAATCACGTCGTAATGCGGCGTGTCGCCGCGCAGCAGGCAGCCAATGCAAATGATCGCGTCATACTTCTTGGTTTCCGCAAGCGTGCGGGCGGCGGAGGGAATTTCAAACGATCCGGGAACGCGGACCAGCGCGATGTCGTCGTTCTCCGCGCCGGCGCGGCGCAGGCCGTCGAGCGCTCCCTGCAGCAGCCGTTCGGTGATGAAAGAGTTGAAGCGCGAGACCACGATGGCAAAGCGCTTTCCCGCCGCGTTCAGTTGCCCTTCGATCGAGGCCCCAACCTCCTCGGGCCTGCCATGAATCGTGAGGACGATTTCCCCAGGCAACTCCAGCGAAAAGGTGCGTTCAGGGGTCTCAAGCGCCGTAGAAGTGCTCACGTCGGCCAGCAGCCTGAACTTCCGCTTCTCCGCGATCTCAAACACCTCGTCCGGATTCGTGACCTCGATCACCAGCATCCGGTTCACATCTTTCAAGCGCTCGCGCACCTCGTCGGGATATTCCTTCGCCAGCGAGTTCAGGCTGAGCAGCGCGAGCGGCGCCGACAGGATCGCCGACTTTCCATCTTCGCCGTCAACCGCCTCGAATCCAATTGCATGCAGAAACTCCGCGAGCACCCGCAGGTCGTTCGGGTCGCCCACATACCGCCCAATATGAAGAGATTTCAACATTTCAGCCCTCACTTCCCCTTGAACTGCGCCGGACGTTTTCCCAGAAACGCGGTCGTGCCTTCTTTTCTGTCTTCGGTGGCACAGCAGATACCGAAGAGCGTCGCCTCCAGATACAGTCCCTCGGCCAGCGTCATCTCCATGCCCTTGTTGACCGCTTCGATGGCGTACTGCACAGCCAGCGGAGCGTTCGCGATGATCTTCGCCGCAATCGCCTCCGCCCGCGGAATCAGTTCCGCCGCCGCCGTCACTTCATTCACCAGCCCGATCCGATGCGCTTCCTGCGCCGTGATCATCTCCCCGGCCAGCACCATCTGCATCGCGAGGCCCTTGCCCACCAGTCGCGGCAGCCGCTGTGTCCCGCCATATCCCGGAACCATCCCCAGGTGCACCTCCGGCTGCCCCAGCTTCGCGTTCTCGCTCGCCAGACGCATGGTGCAAGCCAGAGCCAGTTCGCATCCGCCACCGAGCGCAAATCCATTAATGCACGCAATCACCGGCTTGCCCAGGTTCTCGATCAAGTCGAGCACCGCCTGCCCCCGGTGCGCATACTCCTTGCCGGAAACCGCATCCTGTTTCGCCAGTTCGCCTATATCCGCGCCCGCGACAAAAGCCTTCTCGCCCGCTCCGGTCAGGATCGCCACCCGAATCGAGGCGTCGGATTTAATGTCGGTAAACGCCCCCCGCAACTCTTCCATGGTGGCCATGTTGAGCGCGTTAAGCACCTTCGGCCGGTTCACGGTGACATAAGCGATGGCGTTTTTCTTTTCGAGGAGTATGTTTTCGTAGGTCATAAATTCAATCGTGCGTTACCACAACTCAAACAAATCAGCCTTGATCCGCGTAATTCTGCGGCAAAAGGATTCAGAGCTTGTTCGCTACCGGCTTATTCGGGTCCGAGTAATCATAAAACCCGCGCCCCGTCTTCCGCCCATACCACCCCGCCATCACCAGCCGCTTCAGCAGCGGAGGCGATGCGAACCGCCGCTCCTTGAACTCGTCAAACATCACAAGCGTAATGTAATAGGTCGTATCCAGCCCGACGAAATCCAGCAGCGTAAACGGCCCCATCGGATACCCGCAGCCCAGCTTCATCGCGTTATCGATGTCCTCGATCGACCCCACGCCCTCTTCATACGCCCGGATCGCATCCAGCATATACGGCACCAGCAGCCGGTTCACGATGAACCCCGTTTTGTCCGAAGTGCGCACCGGAACCTTGCCCAGCTTCTGCGCGAACTCGTAGGCCGCGTCGTACACCGCCGGAGCGGTGACAATCGTCTTCACCACCTCCACCAGCTTCATCAGCGGCACGGGATTAAAAAAATGCATCCCGATAAGTCTTTCCGGGCGCTTAACCGCCGTCAAAAGCTCGGTCACCGAGATCGAAGAAGTATTCGAGGCAAAGATCGCGTCTTTTTTCACGATGCCATCGAGCGACGCATACATCTTCTTCTTTTCCTCGACGTTCTCGATGATGGCCTCGATAACGATGTCGCAATCCGCCAGGTCTTCGCGTTTCGTTGTCCCCTTCAGCCGCGCCCGGATCTCGTTTTTCTGCTGCGGAGTGATCCCGCCCTTATCCACCTGCCGCTCAGCAAACTTAGCCAGCGACTTCTCAATCCCGGCAAAGCCCTTGTCAAGATACTTCTGCTCGACCTCGAGCACGGTAACGTCGAAGCCCGCCGTCGCGCAGACCTGCGCGATACCGGAACCCATCAAGCCACAACCTAGTACGCCAACTTTCTTGATATCCATTTAGTAATCCTCAGAATGTAGCGCCGCCGTCCCGGCGGCTGTCGTGCGGGCGTCCCGCCCGCTCTGCGACGCCAGTATGGCCTCGCCAAAGCCGGCAGGATGCCGGCGCTACTAATTCAAATGCTTCCCTCTGTGCACCCCGTGGTTGCAGTCTCTAGTGAAAGCTCTCCACCACCATAGCAATCCCCTGGCCGCCGCCAATACACGCCGTCGCCAACCCGTACTTCTTCTTCCGCCGCCGCAATTCGTACAGCAGCGTGATCACCAGCCGCGTCCCGGTCGCTCCCAGCGGATGCCCCAGCGCAATCGCTCCGCCGTTTACGTTCACTTTTTCGCGATCCAGTCCCAGCTCTTTCTCCACCGCCAGATACTGCGCCGCGAACGCCTCGTTCACTTCAATCAAATCGATGTAGTCCAAAGTCAGCCCCGCGCGCTGCAGAGCAATCTTCGTTGCCGGCACCGGGCCGCTCCCCATCAGCTTCGGCTCGACGCCCGCAATTCCCCAATTCACGATCCGTCCCAGCGGACTCAGATTCCTTTTCTGCGCCTGCTCCAGCGACATCACCACCACCGCCGCCCCACCGTCCACGATTCCGCTGGCGTTCCCCGCCGTAACCGTCCCATTCTTGCCAAATGCCGCCCGCAGCTTGGCCAGGCCCTCCATCGTCGTCTGTGGACGCCGGTGATCGTCTTCGGTCAGCATCTCTCCCGTCGCCTCGCCCTTCGCATTCCGCAGCGGCACCGGCGTCAGCTCTTCCTGCAAGCGCCCCGCCTTGTACGCCGCATCAGCCGTCTGCTGCGAGCGCAGCGCGAATTCGTCCTGCATCTGCCGTGTGATGCCCTGCTGCTCGCCGTACAGCTCTGCCGTATTCGCCATGTACAGTCCGCAATAGGTATCGAGCAGCGCCACCATGAGCGAATCTTCCAGCTTCCCGCCCGGAGCCAGCGTGAATCCATCGCGTCCGCGGATCGAAAACGGCGCCTGCGACATCGATTCCATCCCACCCGCCAGCACCACCTTCGCTTCGTCCGTCTGGATCATCTGCGCCGCACTGACCATTGCCTGCATCCCCGACCCACAAAGCCGATTTACAGTCAGCGCCGGAGTCTCAATCGGCAAGCCCGCCCGCAACCCCACGTGCCGCGCTCCATAAAGCGCGTCGCCAGAAGTCTGCTGCGCGTTTCCGAACACCGCATGATCGAATTCTTTTGTATCAATCCCCGCCCGCTCGATCGCCGCCTTTGCGGCCACCGCGCCCAGTTCCTGCGCCGTGTAATCTTTGATCTTCCCGCAATAGCGTCCAAAGGGCGTGCGTGCCCCGCTGACAATGGCAATGTCTCCAGGCTTCAACATGAGTACCAACTTGTATAGAAGAGTGCGCTGGCCTGAGGCCAACCTGTGAGTTTAACAGAGCAGCTATCAGCTATCAGCTGTAGCCTAAGTTTCGCGCGGTTACCTGTTAGCTGAGAAGTTTGGGTTTCATCGCTTCGAAGAGTTTGGGAACGCGAGATGAATCCCGCATCTTGCGTTCTCTGCGTTAAAGACTTGGATTTTCTCGGCGTTTCGGCGGTGAAAAGCTATGCCACTGCCGCGGACGCGGCGAACTGCGGCGCCTGACTCACAATTCCCCCCCCGCCCTGCATCACCGCCTGCTCCAGCGCGTGATCGGCGCGGTTGGCTACTTCGGTCACAATGTCCACCGGATCGAAATGCTGCCGCATCACCGCCTGCGCCAGCCCGGCGCTGAAGTCGACTCCCTCGTTCTTACCCGGGAAGCGCACTTCCGCCAGCAGCCGCCGCAATTTCTCCACCGCCAGCAGCGCTTCTTTTTCGCCCGTGTCGCCGAGCACCAGCGCGACCGTCGTCGCTTCATAGCGGAACGCCAGATCGTTGGTCCGGATGTTCGCCGAAAACAGCAGCCCGATCTGCTCCATCACCGCCGTCACCGCCGGCTCGCCATACTCCTTGATCAGCGCGCTCCGCCGCCCAAACTGCATGAGCAACACCGTCACCGCCGTCCCCTGCTGCAACCCGCGCCGGGTTTCCGCCTGCAGAAGATCCAGATACGAGGCCCGCTTCAGCAGCCCCGATTTCTCGTCCGTCACGGAAAGATTTTTCACCAGCCGCCGCAGCCCGGCGTTGTTGAGCGCGATCAACACCTGGTCGCTCAACGTCCGGATCACCAGCACCTCCGTAGGCTGCCACACCCGGCCGGTGTTCTGGGTCAGGATCAGCACTCCGATCTGGTCGTTGCCCTCGGTCAGCGGCAGAGCCAGCAGCGATTCGATCTGCAACTCTTCGACCGCGCTGCGCACGTCCATTAGCTCCGGAGCGTTTGTCGCATCGTCGATCGTCACCGTGCCTCGCGCCACCGCCAGATCCTGCAGCGTTTCCACCAGGCTAACCAGCGCCGCCGCACTTGCCGGAATCAGCCCCTCCATGTGATATTCCTGCACGCTCGACGGCGGCAGACCCGGTTTGCGCAAGGCCGCAATGCACCGCGCCGTCCGCCAGTTTGCGCCGATTTCGGTCGCCGCCGTTTTCAAAACGCCTTCCGCGTTTCCCTGGTGGTAGAGCTTGCGCGTGATTTCCGCCACTTTCGCCAGACTGCTGACCTCGGTCGCCTCGTTCGTCGTAGCAGCCGCAGCAGACGGCGCCGCGGCCGGCGCCGCCTTATCGCCACTCGGCGCAGTGGTCGCGGCCGGCGCGGCCGGTGGCGCTGACTTCGCATACCGCGGTTCGATACCGGCCGCAATGTATAACTTCTGTAGCTCCTGATTGCGCTCTTCCTCATGCGGAAACAGTTCCTGGATGCGCTGCAAACGCTCGATGGCCTTCGAGCGCATCCCGTACTGCACCAGGATCTCGGCTTGCAGCATCAGATCCTGCAACGCGGCCGCTCCCAGCGTCGGCTCTTCGATCTTGACTGCTTCCTGCTCTTCTTTCTTCACCGGTGTGAACCGCGATGCGATTACCTTGAAGCGCTGATCGTCGATCTTGCCCCGCAGCGCCTCCAGCCGTTTCTGATGTCCCGGCTCGTACGGATCCACTTCCGCCGCCCTGTCCAGACACTCGCCCGCTTTCTGGTAATCGTGCTTCGCGCAATACAGATCAAACAGCTTTAGCAGCGCCTGCGCGTAGTCCGTTTCACGGTTCGATGCATTGAACAGCTCCGCCAGAAACTCCAGCATTTCCGCCGATGGACGGTGCGATGCCAATAGTTCCTGCATCGTCGCGATGAACGATCGTCGTTCCCCTCGCCGCCGCTGGAAAGCTTCCAGCTTCCGCGCCAGCGCCACCGCCTCCGCATCCAGTTCGGAGTCGATCATCTTTCCGATCAGGCTCACCACCTGGTGCATGCGCGCCGGGTTCTGCTCGAACATCTGCCAGATCAGCGGCTCGCCATCCAGGCACCGATCGGCGGCCAGCAGCGCTTGCGCATACAGGTCGCGCAGTTCCAGCGATGCATCTTCGGAATGCACCAGCGGCTCAAAAATAAAAATGGCTGCCCCCGCCTCGCCCCGCGACAGCAGGCTCTTGCCATAGGCCAGCGCGATCTTCGAATCCGTCGGATTCTCCGTGTAGGCCCGCTCGAACCACGGGCTGGCGTTTCCACCCGCGACTTCCATCAGTTCCGCCAGTTGCAAGAATGACTGCGACGCCAGCACGTGCTCGCCCAGTTCCGCCGCCAATTCCGCCACCCGCAAATGGTTTTGCTGCGATGGTTCCAGGCTCACAATCAGCCGTAAAACCAGCAACCCCTCTTCTTTTCGTCCCTGCCGCTGCAAATCCTCCAGCGCATTTTCATACGTCCCGATCGCCAGTTTTTTGTTCGAATGCTCCAGCAGTTGCCCAAAGCGCACTTTCTGTTCCCACGTCGGGGTAGCATACCGTGCCAGCTTCTTATAGGTCAGGCTCGCTCGCGTCGCATCCGTCGCCGCCACCTGCCGCTCAAACAACTCTCCCAGTAGCCGCACCGCCTGCGCCCCCCTATTTAAAGAAAGACACAAGTCCGCCGCCATCTGCCGCACATTGTCGTTTTGCGGATCGTTTTCCAGGATTTGCAGGTATTCCGCCAGCGCGTCGGCCGTTTTCCCCTTCTGCAAAAGCTTTTCCGCCTTTTCTACCCGGCGGGCTACTTCGGCACGATTAGGATTTTCCGGCATGGGCGGTCTTAGGACAGAGAGTCCCTTCTCGATTCTAGGATTCACCCTCCGCACCAGCAACGCGGTTCCCCCGCTCCGCGATTACTAAAGTCATGCCATCGGCTCGTGCTCCAGTCTTCGCGAGGGTTGTTGCAGAAAGCTGGCATCATCCTGCATTCGACCGGGGGCGCTCAAGAGTGCCAAATCGGGCAAGATCGCACCTGCTATTCCGAGTTATTTGCCCGCTTCGGCATTGATAACGCTCATTTTCTGATATGCTAATCGAGTTTCGGGTCCCATCTGAACGGCCGGACGACCCCGCGGACTTCCCTATCTGTGCGACTTCCTGTCGCGATCAATTCCTGGCCGCTCTGTTCCCCCGAGACGAAGGAGCGTCTGTGACTTCCACTCGAAAATTCAGCGTCATTCCAGGCAGTGAACGCCAGCCTGTCCGTGGTGCCCGCCTGATCCACAATTCGCATCCGGACCAATCCATTGAGGTCTCCATACGACTTCGATCAAAATCAGAGGCAAAGCGTAGAGAACTTAAGAATGCCCTCGCAAAGCCCGGCTTCAAGCACATGTCGCGCGCCGAATACGAAAGTGCCTACGGCGCCGACCCCGCCGATCTCAACCAAATTAAGAAGTTCGCCCAGGAATTCGGCCTCAAGGTTCACGAGACCGGCACCGAACTCGCGCGCCGGACGGTGATGCTGTCAGGAACCGCAAGCAATCTTCAAAAAGCCTTCCACGTGGAACTCAAAGAGTACAGCCACCCCAAGGGAAATTTCCGCGGCCGTGTCGGCGCCATTAGCGTACCGGCCGACTATGCGGACATCATCACGGGAGTGTTTGGGCTCGACAACCGCCCTCAGGCAGAGCCGCATTTCAGACTCCTGCCGCAGCCCGAGAGGCATAAGCGTAAGACCACTACCGCGACCGCCTCGCATGATCCGAATGAAGTAGCGCAAATCTACGACTACCCGGCAGGAGACGGAACCGGCCAGTGCATCGGGATCATTGAATTAGGCGGAGGTTTTCAACTGGATGACCTGAGCAACTATTTCTCCTCGCTCAATATCAACGAACCGCAAGTCATCTCCGTGTCGGTCGATGGAGGCACAAATAGCCCCAGCACTCCGGACAGCGCGGACGGGGAAGTGATGCTCGACATCGAAGTGGCCGGCGCGATCGCTCCGGCTGCGAAAATCGTCGTCTATTTTACCCCGAACACAGATCAGGGTTTTCTTGACGCCATCACCACCGCCGTACACGACAGCGCCAATCAGCCCTCGGTCATTTCCATAAGCTGGGGCGCTGCCGAGTCGCAATGGACATCTCAGGCGCTCACCAACTTCGACGAAGCCTTTCAAGCGGCCGCGGCTATGGGTGTAACCGTCTGCGTCGCCTCCGGTGACAATGGTTCTTCGGATGGAGTCAATGACGGCAACAACCACGTTGATTTTCCGGCTTCCAGTTCGTTCGCACTGGGCTGTGGTGGCACCACACTGCAAACTTCGAACGAACAAATTGTCAGCGAAGTAGTCTGGAACGACCTGCCGAATGGAGGAGCGACTGGCGGCGGCGTCAGCAATGTTTTCCCGCTTCCAACTTGGCAGAATGGCTTCGATGTCCCGGCACCCACAGTTCAGGGTGGCGGACGAGGCGTGCCGGACGTCTCCGGCGATGCCGACCCCAACACCGGCTATAACATTCTTGTCGATGGCGAGAATGAAGTCGTCGGTGGCACCAGTGCGGTTGCTCCTTTATGGGCCGCGCTGGTAGCGCGAATCAATCAGCAGATCGGGAAGCCGATCGGTTTCCTGAACCCGGTAATCTACGCGAAAGCCGTCGAAGCCTCGGGATTTCACGACATAACTCAAGGCAACAACGGCGCCTTTAGCGCGGCCGCGGGATGGGATCCATGCACCGGACTTGGCAGTCCCGATGGCGTCCCGTTGGAGGCAGCGCTTACCGGTAAACCTGCTGCACCGGCAACTGGACCTGTGCGGCCTGGCAAACCCAAAAGAACCGCAGCCTAACCCCACCCGGGGGCGAGCCTCGCTCGCCCCCAATTTTTCTCCCCGCATTGCCGCCGTCTCGCGGCTCATTCATACTGAGAAACATCATACTGAGAAGCAGCATACTGAGAACCATGGGAACAGAAGATCTCTTGCTGGCAGGCCAGCACGTTCGTCTCGAACCGCTTGACCATCGCCACGTCGACGGCTTGGTAGCCGCGTCGGCAGTCGATCCCTCCCTCTATCGGTGGAGTCCCGTCCCGCAAGGCAAAGCCGAGGCTACCCGCTACGTTGACACCGCCCACGCCTGGCGGGATGCTGGTAGCGCTCGGTCGTTCGCGACCGTCCGCGCAGATGACGGCGTCGTCATCGGGTCAACCCGCTTCTGGAACCTGGAGCGATGGTCGTGGCCGCCGGGCCACGCGCGGTACGGTCGCCAAGTCCCCGACGCCTGTGAGATTGGCTATACCTGGCTGACGCGCTCAGCGCTCCGGACATCAGCCAACACCGAAGCTAAGCTGCTCATGTTGACGCATGCCTTCGAAGCCTGGCAAGTGTTCCGTGTCTGCTTTCACACGGACGCGCGTAATCAGCGTTCCCGCGCTGCGCTCGAACGCATCGGCGGAAAGTTCGAGGGAATCCTCCGAGCCCATCGCATGGCCGCCGACTACATCCCTCGCGACTCGGTGCGCTATTCGATCGTAGCTGCGGAGTGGCCAACTGTGAAACAACAGCTGCATAAGCTCTTGGATCAAGCCCGGGGCTGAAAAGCGTCCTCACTTCCGAACCCAGTAGCAAACTGCTCAACGCCAGGGGTGAACCGCTAATTTAGAATGTCCCTTGTGACCGAAACCGTCCGGATCGGTATTCTCGGCGACTTCAATCCCGAATTCCGTTCCCATCACGCGACCAATGATTCGCTCCAGCACGCGGCTCGGAAGCTCCAACTCAAAGTGGAATCAACCTGGCTTCCGACGCCTTCGCTCCTCGAGCCCGGAGCCGCCGCTACGCTCGATTCCTTCGACGGCCTGTGGGCCTCGCCCGGCAGCCCCTACAAAAGTTTCGACGGCATGCTCAAAGGCATCGAGTTTGCTCGTGTCCACGACCGGCCGTTTCTCGGCACCTGCGGAGGCTTCCAGTACACGCTTATCGAGTGCGCCCGCAACGTGCTCGGCATCCACGACGCCACGACGGCCGAAGAAGATCCGCACGCCAGGAACATCGTCATCTATCCCGTTGCCTGCGCCGTTCCCAACCGCGATCCGAACGCGCCCAGGCTCTCCGGAAAAGTGAACGAAATCTGCCTGCGTCCCGGCTCCTATCTCGCGGCGTACTACGGAAAAGAAATGATTGAGGAAGAATACTTCTGCAACTACGAACTGAACCCTGAGTTCGAATGGATGGCTATGGAAGCTGGATTTCCGGTCGTGGCCCGCGGCTCCAAGGAAGAATGCCGCGCCATCGAATCGCCCGCCCACTTGTTTTTCATCGCGACGCTGTTCCAACCGCAACTTTCGTCACGCGAGGACAATCCGCATCCACTGATCATGGCGTTCGTACAGCACGTCGCCGACTTCCGCCGCAAAAGGCTCGACGACTCCATACTCACCTGAGGGCGCACATCGCCTCCCAAGAAGCGCTTCAGGCTGCGGGAAAACTCGGGTTTCGTATCAGGGTATCGCTTTAGCGATACCGTAAGTCCTTCGAAATCAGACGCCCCTTTAGGGCCTGGGCATCGAGAATCGATTTTTCCCGCACCCCCAGGGCATGAGGGGCAGTTACTCCGAAGTCTGCAGACAAGCCAGTGGGACGGCGAGCGCCCCGCCCAACCTTCGGGCGGGGCATTCGTCAGAGTTAGGATGGACGCGAAGCCCGGAGCCCCGGTGACCGAATCCTGCCAGGCATCCCAAGGCGCCACGCTCTACCGCGTTGTGGCCAGTACCGACGCGCGTTTCTCCGGCGGCACAAACTGCCGTACGTCGTGTCCGGTATAGACCTGCCGCGGACGCGCGATCTTCTGCTCCGGATCGACGACCAGTTCCTGCCATTGCGCCAGCCAGCCTGAGGTGCGCGGGATGGCAAACAGCACGGTAAACATTTCTGGTCTGAAGCCCATGGCCTGATAGATGATCCCCGAGTAAAAGTCCACGTTGGGATACAGTTTGCGCGTGACGAAATACTCATCCTCAAGGGCGATTCGCTCCAGTTCCAGCGCGATGTCAAGTTTGGGATTTCCGCCCGTGACCGCGAATACTTTCTCCGCCGTCCACTTGATGATCTTGGCGCGCGGATCGTAGTTCTTATACACGCGGTGGCCAAAGCCCATCAGCTTGCCTTTCCCTTCCTTGATTTTCTTGATGTAAGCAGGGACATTCGCCTTTGAGCCGATTTCATCGAGCATGATTAGAACGGCTTCGTTGGCTCCCCCGTGCAGCGGTCCGGCCAAGGCAGCAGCCGCGGCTGCGGTTGACAGGTACGGATCGGTCTGGGCGCTGCCCACAGCCCGCATGGCGTTGGTGCTGCAGTTCTGCTCGTGGTCGGCATGCAAAATGAAAAGAATGTCCAACGCGCGGGCTAACACGGGGTTGGCCGCGTACTTCGGCTCCACCATCTTCCACAACATGTTCATGAAATTTTCCGGATAGCTGAGATCGTTGTCCGGATAGACATACGGATAGCCGAGACTGTGCCGATACGACATGGCCGCGATGGACGGCATCTTGCCAATCAGCCGTTTGATCTGGTGCAGCCGGTTGGCGGGATCTTGAATCTGCCTGGCCTCGGGATAGCTGGCAGACAAGGCTGCCACCGTGCTCACCAGCATGGCCATGGGATGGGCATCGTGGCGAAAACCCTCCATGAACTGTTTCGTGTTTTCATGCAGCATGGTGTGATGGGTGATCTCGTTGATCCAGTTTTTCAGATCCGCTGGACTGGGCAGCTCGCCGAACAGCAGCAGGTAGGCAACTTCAAGGTACGTGCAGTGTTCCGCCAGCACTTCGATGGGGTAGCCCCGGTAGCGAAGGATGCCCTTGTCGCCGTCAATAAAGGTGATGCTGCTGCGGCAGGACGCGGTATTCATGAACGCGGGATCGTACGTCATGAGCCCAAAGTCCTCAGGGCCGGTCTTGATCTTCCGCAGGTCCATGGCTTTGATCGTGCCGTTTTCAATCGGCAGCTCATAGTTTTTGGCGTTGCGATTATCGGTGATGGTGAGAGTGTTGGATGCCATTTGTGAATCCTCCTTGATGCGGTGCCCTTGGGGTCAATCGCGGGATGCTGAGCAGGGCGCAAAACTCAAACCCTCCCGATTGCCTGGAACTGCAGATGTCTCAAGCGTGCCGTCGGCATTCTCCGCTGTTCTGGGGAGTGCCGCTGTGACCATTCTCACCCCAATCGGTGATTAAAGTCACGCGCCTCTGCCTGTCTCCTGCCTAGCGTGTTTGGGCGGGGACGAAATGGTTTCACTGGGACGCTGGCGCGAGCCTACACACCGAGGCCGGAGCCGAGCAGGCTGTAGAGCAAAATGGCGAGAACAATCAGGGTGAAGGCCACGTACATGCGATCGCGTTCGATGGCGAATCCCACGATGGAGAAGGCTACCCGGGCGATGGGTGTCGCGATCAGGAGCAGCAATCCGAGTTGGATTAAGCCTCGGCCCCGGCCGTTGAAGACGCTGTGGATAACTCCGGGGATGGTGCGGAATTCGGAGGGCTCGCCTCGAAAGACTCGGTAATCGGCGGACTCGTGCGCATGACGGGAGAGGTAGACACACGCACCCCAGAGAACGACGGCCGCCGAGAGCAGGACTCCGGAGCGGAGCAGGTTGCCGAGGATGACTTCGATGCGGTGATCGTCCCACGGCTGGGCTTGGAGCGAGCGCGGCTGTGGTGCGGGCGCTTGGGCAGTGGGCATCAGATTTTCCCCCAGAATCCCTTGTAGAGCATTTGCAGGCCTAGAACGAGAATCACCACGCTGAAAACGAGCCGGAGCGATTTGGTTTCGGCTTTGACCAGGATGCGGGTACCGACTAAGGAACCGGCCAGGACCCCTAACATGACGGGCATGGCGAGGCCGGGATCGACGTATCCGCGGCTGAGGTAGACACCGGCGCTGGCGGCGGCGGTCACGCCGATCATGAAGTTGCTGGTGGTGGTGGAAACTTTGAACGGAATCCGCATGGCCTGATCCATGGCGAGTACTTTGACGGCTCCCGAGCCGATGCCGAGCAATCCCGAGAGCGCGCCGGCCCCGAACATGAGGCTGAAGCCGGTGGGGACGTGCTGGACGTTGTAACTGCGCGGCCCCTCCAGGTCGGGGAAACTGCCGTTCATCCGCAGACGGGTGGCGAGCGGATCCGGTGGCAGGTTGCGCTGGTCCAACGGGCGCGGCTTGCGGGAAAGATACGCCGAGTAGATCAGGACAGCGCCGAAGATGATGGCCAGGGCGCTCGTCGGGATCCGGGTAGCCAGGAAGGCTCCCATCAACGCGCCGAAGGTGGTCGCGATTTCCAAGAACATGCCGATGCGAATGTTGGAGAATCCTTCTTTCACATACGAAGCGGCGGCGCCGGAGGAAGTCGCAATCACGGAGACGAGCGAGGCTCCGATGGCGTAGCGGATATCCACGTGGAAAAAGATGGTGAGCAAAGGCACGAGGACGACGCCACCACCGAGGCCGGTGAGCGATCCCAGAAGTCCCGCGACGAGGGAGACGATCGCGACGACGGCGGTGAATTCCAGGATGGTCATTGAATTTCTCTTAGCAGCCCGCGGTGTAAGCAAGATTCGTATCAGGGCATGCCTTCAGGCATGCCGCCAGTGCATCGGCAATAACGCGCCTTCAGGCGCTGCATTTCGAAATTAGAGTTTCACCACAGGTTCATAGGGTAACATTTCTTTTTTGAATAGGACCGGAGCGCGATCGCTGGTGAGGGTCCGGTGACCGAGGCGAAGAAGGCGACGGGAGGGGGATTTCACTCCGAGGGACGGATTCTGGTGTTGGTGCTGAAGAGTGGAGCAACGGAAAATCAGTAAGAGGTGGTTCCCGCAGGTTGGAGTTTGCGGAATTGATGTTCCGCAGGAAGCGGGGTGCGAAGTTTTTGTCACGCCCGCGCATACAACGGCGGGCTTTTCACGTTAGATTGCAGCTCGAGATCACGCGGACTAGAGTCTCCGCGCCGCCTACTACTGGTTTACCCAGACGACGCGGGATTTTTTCACCTGCGCGTGTTGTTTTCTGAATTCGCGGGCAAAGGCGCCGAGCGAAACGGCCTCTGCCTGCGGGAAATCCGAAGCCGGCCGCTCTCCCTGGGCCGAAGTGTAACTCGCGGCGGCGAGGACGCTCTGTTCTTGAGACATGGGCGCATAAGATGCGTGTCCCGGATGACTCTGAAACTGGTAGACCATTGGTTGAGTGTTGAGACTGCCCCCGGTAAGGTTGTTCTGCGCAAATGCTGCGGCAGTGCAAAGTAGGCAGAGTACGAGCAGGATCGTTTTCATCGCAGGGTCCCCCGATTGTGGAGAAAGCGAGGGATCATCCGCGGCCGAGGCTGCGGATGTGGGCTCCTCCAGACAGACTAAGAGCAAGCCCGGTACCAAACTTTGCCGGTCTGAAATGGCGGCTTACGGGGCTTGGCGGGGGGTAGGGGCAATTGTTTGCACAATTGTGGAGAGCACATGGAATGGGCGGCAGGGCAAGGCTCTAACTGCCGGGTTTGGTTGGCTTTGGCGCCTTTGGGGGATTTTTCATCGAAGTTACGATAAGGTCATGGACATGAAAATGCGAACCGGGGTACGACTCGCTTTGATCTTGCTCGCAACCATGGCAGCGCTGGCAACGACGGCGGCCGGTGCGGACTACAAGGTCGCTAAAACATGGAAGCTCGGCGGCGATGGCGGATGGGATTATCTGACCGCGGACAGTGCTGGGCATCGCTTGTTCATTGCGCGGGCCACGCTGGTGATGGTGATCGATACCGAGTCGGGCAAGCAGGTGGGCGAGATTCCGGAAACGACGGGCGTGCACGGGGTGGCGCTCGATTCCGAAATCGGGCGCGGATTTACCAGCAACGGCCGCGAAGATACGGTGAGCGTTTTCGATCTGAAGTCGCTTGCGGTCGAGAAAAAAATCAAGGTCGGCAGCGGGCCCGACGCGATTCTCTACGACCCGTTTTCAAAGCGCGTGTTTACTTTTAACGGAAAAGGTCATGACACGACGGCTGTGGATGCGTCCAAGGGCGAGGTGGTGGGCAAGATCGAACTGGGCGGGAAGCCGGAATTTGCTGCCACCGACGAAAAGGGCACGGTGTTCGTGAATATTGAAGACACGTCGGAACTGGTGGCGTTCGATCCGCAGAAGCTGACGGTGAAATCGCGATGGAAGCTGGCGGACTGCGAGGAGCCGACGGGCCTCGCGATCGACCGGAAAAATCGCCGTCTGTTTGCCGGCTGCGGTGGCAATAAGAAGATGGTCGTGGTGGATGCGGACAACGGGAAAGTCGTGGCGCATCCCGCTATCGGAGAGGGTTGCGATGCGACCGCGTTCGATAGCGATCTTGGTTTAGCGTTCGCGTCGGCGGGAGACGGCACGATCACGGTGATTCGGGAAGATGGTGGCGACAAGTACAGCGTGGTTCAGACGGTGACGACCCAGAAGGGAGCCCGCACCATGGCGCTCGACGCCAAGACGCATCAACTGTTCACCGTAACGGCGAACGTGGGTCCGCGGCCGGAGAGAAAAGTGGAGCCGGATTCATTCGTGGTGCTGGTGGTGGAAGCAGCACACTAGTTTAGATCGGAAGATCGGAATCGACGGGATCGCGCCTCCATTGGCACGGTCTGGACGGCCACTGTAACACCCCTTTAGTAACCTCCCTCTTCACGACCCCTTAACAGTTCGCCGTCTACAATATTTGTAGACAAATGAATTGTGGGGTGTCAGCAGTGGACAGCGTAGTAAGAACTCGCGAACGACAGAAACTGATGATGGAATTGCTGGAGAGAAAAATCCGGCTGCGCGCGCGCCAGCTTTACGATGAGCGCGGGCAGGTCGAAGGACGAGAGCTGGAAGACTGAGTGAGAGCCGAGTCGGAAGTTCTGAAGTCGAGTATTCTTGCGCCGCTGTGGAACGCGCGCCAGGAACGGGAGTTGGCGGAAGAATAGAGTGGAAGTATTGAAAGTGTCGCGCGTTGCCCATAAACTCAACCCATGGCCGGCGCCGAACCACAGCGTAACTCCAGCCGGACCGCTCTGAGTGTCGCCGCGTCTCGAGCAGTTCACCAATTTCTGGACGGCGAACCCAAGATTCTTGACGATCCGATAGCCGCCGCTTGCTTGACGCGGATGCGCTCCAGCAGATTCAATCGAATCCTGCGCACACGCATGACCCCCTGGCTAGAGGATTGCGCTCCCACGTGGTTCTGCGAAGCCGCTATGCGGAAGAACGCATGGCCCAGGCAGTAGAACGGGGCGTGCGTCAGTGCGTGATCCTCGGTGCGGGGTTCGATACATTTGCATATCGCCAGCCCGGCTGGGCGCGCAGCTTGCGTATTTACGAAGTCGATCATCGAGCCACACAAGAGGACAAGCGCCAGAGATTACAGTCGGCTGCTATTCCCATTCCTGCGAATCTGGAATTCGTGGCCATTGATTTCGAATTGGTCTCGTTGCGCGAAGGCTTACAAACCAGCACTCTCAACTTCTCCGAGCCCGCTTTCTTTTCCTGCCTTGGGGTCTTGCTTTACCTGACTCGGGAAGCGGCGGGCGCTGTCTTCCAGATGGTCGCGGCTTTCCCCAAGAGCAGCGAGATTGTTTTTAGTTTTTCCCTGCCGGAATCCTCGCTCTCCGGCATTGATGCCGAGCACCGCGCAGCTTTGGCGAACCGGGCGGGCTCTCTGGGTGAACCATGGCAGACGTACTTCGAACCCCAGACCCTTCTGCGTGATCTACGCGCGCTGGGGTTTTCCAAAATCTCGTTCTTGAGCTCGGAGGCAGCGGAACAAAAGTATTTTCAAAGCCGCAGCGACGGACTACAGGCGCCTCGTCTAGGAGGCATTTGTTCCGCTGTCGTAAGCCATCGCGAACCATGCTCGGAAAAACCGTGATCGGAAAGACTATGATCGGGAAGCGGCTTCCGCCGGCGTCCGCAGCAGAAGTAACGCAGATGACAGGCTAAGCACCGGACCAGCGATGCTGAAGAGCGCTCGGCCCCAAGCCGACCCCGCTGCCGGCGCGCTGCCAAAATACGCATCCAGCACAAATGCCATGGCGCAGGTCGCGCCGACCGGAATGAGCCACGATTTCGGAAAGCGTTTCAGGTTCGGAATTGCGGTGGGCAATAGCCACAGAAATATGTACCAGAGATTTCGATCGTGCAGCGAAACAGCGAAGTGGTAGCCGCCGCCGCGATGAAGAGCGAAACCAAATTGCAGCAGACTTACATACCTTCCGGTGATCGACCATTGCAGGCCGATCATCGCGGCAAAACTTAGCACCCAACTGGTCAGGATCCAGGCTGCGTCCGGGAAATGTTTTCGATCGTCATGTCGGTCGCCACGGGTCGAAACCCACCACGCTGACATGAACACGATGCTGAAGGGGATGAACGATTCTTTCGTCAGTGCTCCCAGCACGGCGATCACGGGCAAGGTCCACAGTTTAAACTCCGACAAACTCCAGAGTAGTGTCAGCAGGAAGAAGCCTTCGCCGGCGTCCACCAACCCAACCAGGCGAAGATTCGGAACGGCAAAATTGACCAGGTAAAGCAAAGCGCCAACCAGCCCTGCGGCGGAACTGCCCACCTCACGGTTCCCGAGAACACGGTTACCGAGAACAACGATAGAACGGCGGTTCCGGCAACGAAGAGAGAGTCGGCAACCAGAAGTCCGAACATCACCGGGTCCCACGTTGCGACTCGTCCGCGCGCGAGCCAGTAGAAAGGTCTGGCGAGCCACGGAACCAGCACGCGGAAGCGGCGGTAGCGCATGTCTCCGGCGTCAACGATAGCCGTTCCGGTCACGATCGACGCGTAGGTTTTGACGTCGGAGAGCCCCGGAGTCTGGCGCGGGTCGAATCGGTTGAGGACCGGGTAGCCCAGGCCGCACGCGATCAGGAAGAAAATGCAAAAGAGCAACGCCACCCTCGCGGTCGCGACTTTCGCCCGGTTGTCAGGCAGGCTCATCATTTGTCGGCCGGTACGCTTTTGTGGGTTGGCACATGGCGAAGGTAGCGTCAGGAGTTCGACATTGCAACTCCAAATCGTCTTATCTCCCGGCGGCGAGCCTGGTGGCCAGGCGCGGCGGCAGGTTCGCGGCGATGATTTTTTCCTGGGCTATTCGGAGATTGTAGGGCACGCGATGGAAGGTCACGATCCAGGCGTCGGAGTCGAACATGGCGAAGGCGGCGCGCCAGTCGCCGTCGCGGGGTTGGCCGACGGAGCCGGGATTGATGAGATAGCGGCGATCTTTGCGGAGCGGCCAGTCGGACGACTCGGGCTGGCCAACGGTGCGATAGCCGGGGCGGTAGGCTTCGCTGATCGCGCCCGAAAGCACGAAGCCGCCCTGCAGGTGAGTGTGTCCGAAGAACGTGATGGGGGCGGGATTGGTAATGAGTGGTTCGATGGCGTCGCTGGCGCTGACTGTGTATTCATCTTCGTCGAGCGAGGAGCCGTGGACGAACTGGATGCCGGGGAGTTCGTCGAGATGGACGGGACCCTGCGGCAGCGAGCGGAGCCATTCGAGATTTTCGGGGGTGAGCTGATCGCGCGTCCAGAGAGTAGCGAGGCCGGCGACCGGGTTGAAGTCGTCGAGGTTCATGAGGCCGCAGACGGCTCTGTCGTGATTGCCGCGGACGAAGACGCGTCCGAGAGATTGTGCTTTGGCAACGACTTCATTGGGATTGCCGCCGTAGCCGACGGTGTCTCCGAGATTGACGACGAGGTCGTAGGCGGGAGCGGCGGCCAGACAAGCGTCCAGCGCTTCGAGGTTGCTGTGAATATCGCTGAGAAGAAGGATGCGCACGGCAAAGGGAGGATTATAGCTTCTCTGGGGAGAAAACGACGAGGCCGGAAGGCGACAGGAGAACGCGACGAAGACTCCGCAGTTTTCCCGATTCGTATCGGCGCATCGCTTCACAGCTTGCGGAAAAGACCGGCGCTCCCCTTGCTTTTGGGTGGCGCAGCGGTTTACCGCTGCGGTAACTGCCTTGTTTTGAATTCGGCTTTAGCCGCTGAGGGGGCGGCTCTCGATCAGGAATTACTTTTTCCGCAAGTTGTTCAGCGATGCCGTAAGCTCTTCGAAATCAGTCGAGGTTGCGGCTCTGGCGATCTGAGCCGCGCGCACCCGGTTAGCTTGGAGGCCAAGGCCGTCGTGAGTTCCCGCAGCCAGACGAGCATCAGTGGATGAGCGCGACGTCAGGGGTCACGGTCTTGCCGTCCAGGAAAAAGCTGACCGCGCCCTCCTCGTCGGTGCGGTAGGTTTTCACACCGGCGTGCTGCAGACGCTCCAGCACTTCGCGCCGGGGGTGTCCGTACACATTCCGCGCGCCGACAGAAATGACCGCATAGCGCGGATGAACCGTCGCGAGCAGATCGGCAGAAGTTCCGCTCACGCTTCCATGATGCGCCACCTTCAGCAGCATCGCCTCCGGATGCTCTTCCACGACGCGCCGTTCCGCCGGACGCTCTGCGTCTCCCTCGAGCAAAGCGGTCGTCCCGCCATAAGTAGCCGTAAACACCAGGCAATCGTCGTTTGGCCGCATCAACCCTGTGATTTGATCGCGTCCGGGGGCAAGCATATGGAAATGCGCTCCGCCGTAATCGAATTCATCGCCTTCTTTTTTTACGGAGACTTTCATTCCCGCGCGCTGGGCTTGGGCAACGATCGGCGCCAATTGACCCACCGGCTTGTCGATGCTCAGCCAGAGTTCTCGCGGATGGAAAGTTGCAATCACGGCGGGCATTCCCCCGAGGTGGTCGGCGTGAGGATGCGTGATCACGACCACGTCGAGACGATCGATGCCTCGATTCCAAAGATAAGAAGAGACTACCTGTTCGCCGAGATCAAAGTCCGAATGCATCCACTGCGGCAGGCCTCCGGCATCAATGAGCAGGGCGCGGCCCTCGGGCGTGACCAGCAGAATGGAATCGCCTTGTCCAACGTCGATGGTAGTCATCTCCATCACGCCCGCGCGAAGATGAGGCCGAGAAGGGACAAACGCAATCCAGCCCGCAACGCCAAACAACAACGCCACAGAAGCGAATGCAGCCCAGCGGGCGCGCCGCGCCGCGAGCATCGCGAGCATGAGCGCCGCAATCGAAGCCGAGATCATCGCGAGCGAGGGCATGCCGACCCGCAGGTCGGCGATCGATGCGCCAATCACTTGAGCGCCGCCCAGCCAGTGCACCGTCCCGGCGATTCCCTCAAGCGCGAGCCCGGAAATCCAAACTGCGGGCTTAGCCAGCGCGGTCGAGATGTATCCCAAGCCGACGGCGGCGGCAGCGGTAGGCATCAGCACCTGAGTGAGCGGAATCACCGCCAGATTGGCCGGCATCCCCATGGTGGTCGCGCGATGAAAGTGGTACGCCATGAGCAGCGCCAGTCCCGCCTGCATCAGCGCCGAGATGAAAATCAATCCGCCCACTCCGATCGCGACGCGCATAAAGATCGCGGGCAGCGCCAGGCTGAGGCGGTCGCCGATGAATCGCTTCAACCGCGATCCGATCAGCCGCAGATCGAGACGGAACTGCGCGACTTCGGGCGCGACGTGCAAATCGTAGCTGGCAGCTCGCAACAGCCGTAAACCGCACGCGTAGGGCAGCGTGGTCCTTTCCAGAATCGGCGAACCGATGCCCGCGATGATGAAGACTGCGAGAAACGTCAGTTGAAAGCTGGCGCCAAACAGGGCGTGCGGATCGACGATCAGAACTCCCAGCGCCGCCGCTCCAATCGCGTTCATCATGTTGCGTTCCCGATACAGCAGACGCGCGCCCAAATATGTTGCCAGCATCAGCGCGGCGCGCCACACCGGTGGACCGACCCCCACCACGAACGCATACGCGAACGAGGCCACCACCGTGGCGATGGCCGCCACCGCGGGATCAACGCGAAACTGGCGCAGCGCCCAAAAAATGGCGAACGCCAGTATGCTCAGGTTCATTCCGGAAACCACTAGCACGTGATAGGTGCCCGAACGCTGGTACTCGGTGCGGGTCGCGTTGCGCAGGAATGATTCTTCGCCAAGCACCATGGCGTCCATGAGCGAGGCCTGAGACGCGGGCCACAGCTGGTGAATTTTGGCAATGATGCTGGCGTGAACCCGCGTCCGCCAGAGTTCAATCCGGCTTCCCGAAAACCCGGGAAGCCGCTCAATATCTTTTGCTTCCGCGGACCCCAGCACGCTGATGCCGTTGTCGCGCAGATAGCCCTCATAATCGAAGGCTCCGGGATTGCGGTAATTGCGCGCCGGATGCAGTTTCGCGAGAATGCGCAGCCGCGTGCCGTAGGCCAGAGCAGGCAAGGCAAGTGTAGGGACGGGGCTCTGCCCCGTCCCGCTTTCGCCTTCGGCAGGCTCAAAGCCGGGCCAGGACGCCCGGCGCTCCACCGCCTCCGGATTCTCAACCTGCTTATAAATCGTCAGCCGCACCCCGGCCCGCACCGGCCAGCTTCCGCCCTCGCTCGTGATCTCTTCCGTCTCCACGTCAATGGGTTCACGGATCGACCGCGGCCCCGCGTCACGTGCATATCCCTCCCGCATCACACGCGCCGTGAGCGTGACGGCGCGGCCATCCGCCAGCGCAAGAATCCGAGGGCCATCCCGCTGAAGTTCGTTCGGTGCCTGGCCGCGAATCTGAATCAGAAAAGCGCCCAGAAAAACCCACGCGCCCAAAGAAAGCGCCTTGGCCAGCCAGGCGCGCTTCGGAAGAAACCATGACGCCGCCAAAACGAAGGCCACTACCGCGATCACCCACCACGACGGCGGCCGCCAGGCGCGTACGCCCGTCCAGAGTCCGAGCGAAAATGCCAACGCCGCCCAGAACAACGGCTGTCGTGGCGGCTTCTGATCGCGTGTCATTCTCTAGCTCGATGTGGTCGCTTCTACCTGGCGCAGAAAATTTCGACGTCGCCCTTTAAAAGGGAAGGGCTTTAAAAAGGGAAGGGCACGGCTTCACCCGTGCCATCAAGCCGCAGCGGTTTTACGTTGCTTGCGGCACAACTGGAAGTCGTGCCCTTCCCTGTATGCCACCGGGAGACGAGCGGGGCCCCGGCGCGTGTTTTGCCTGCGCCAGGGCCCTCGGCCACCCACCCGTCTTCCAGGAGGAACTTGGGCGACACGTGAAAGCGGTCAGCGCGCCAGCAGCATCACCGATTCGATGTGAAACGTCCCAGGAAACAAATCGAATAAGTGCGCTTCCTCGATGTGGTACCCGGCCGCCAGTAGGGGGGCGATATCCCTGGCCAGCGTCGCCGGATCGCACGAAACATATCGGACGCGAGGCGCTCCGAGTTCCACCAGAGAGCGGATTACCGCTGAGCCGGCGCCGGTGCGTGGAGGATCGAGCACGACCAATTCAGGTCTGTTACGCACCGGCCGGCTTCTCAGGTAGTCCTCGCTTCGCGCGCCGACCGCTTTCACGTTCGCAGGCACATTCTGCACAAAGTCGGCATGCGATGTCTGTGACGCCTCTACACCAAAAATGTGATGAAAACTTGGCGCCAAAGCCGCCGAAAACAATCCCACTCCGGCATACAGGTCAAGCGCGATGTCCCCGCGCGCATTGCCGGTCGCGACTGAGACCAGTTCGTCCACCAGATAACGATTCACCTGGAAGAAGGCTCCCGCGCTGACCTGATACTCGTGGTTCTTGGTTCGATAGCGAATCGCCCTCGCGCCCGATTGCGCCAACGATTTCGGGTCGATCGGCGCTTCATCTTCTATTCCCTCCCCCGAAGATCGGCGACCCGAAGACCGCCGCCGCGAAGAGAAAAACGTCACGCCGCTGATTTCCGGCAACTCGCGCTCGAGCGTCTCTGCCCAGCGCAATAGATCTCTCCGGTCAGCCTCGCGCCCGCAGAATGCCCAGGCCAGCAAGCGCTCATCCGCCGCGTCCGCGAAGAGCTCGACTTCTTCGACCTCCGCTGGGCAGTTCAATCCGCCGAGCTCAAGCAGCCGAGCCATTACCCCATTAAGCAGCGGCGAGCTGATCGGACATTCGCGCACCGGAAGAAATTCGTGCGAGCCAATCCGGTAGTACCCCAGCTCGAATCCGGAATCCCCAGAACGGCCGGTCTGGGGTGGAAACTCCGGCGCAGTCTGCACCTGCAGCCGTGTCCGGTTGCGGTAGTTCCACGGAGGAGAAGCATGCAGCCGAATCTCAGATTTCATCTCGATTTTCGCAATCCGCTGCAGCGTCTCGCGCAGAATGCCAGCTTTGAATTCCAGTTGCCGCTCGTAGGGAATGTGCTGGTAATGGCATCCGCCGCATTGAAGGAAGTATGGACAGCGAGCTTCGATGCGATCGGGCGACGCTTCGATCAACTGCGCCACCGAGCAGCGCGCGAACCCCGGCTTCTCGCGCCGAATTTCAGCCTCAACCCGCTCCCCCGGCAGCACAAACGGCACAAACACGGCCATGCTGCGCCCGTCCGCGCCGGCCGGCGTCCGCGCCAGCCCGTCACCGCCGTAAATCAGTTTTTCGATGGAAAGGAGCAAGTCGTAAGTGTAGCGCGGGCACTCCTGCCCGCGCCGGACGATGCGAGCTTCCGACAAGCCTTCTCGGGCACCGCAAGGCGGACAGGAGTGTCCGCCCCACGCGATCTCAGTGCATATAGAACAAACTCAGCCGCGGCACGCCGCACCGCTCCAGCAACCGCTTGTGTACATACTGTTTATGCAACTGTTCAATCTGCGACGCCGTCATGTTCCGCCGGTAGGGAGCAATGTCCCGATCCGCTTCCGCGCGAACCTTCACCAGATCTTCATCCGGAGTCGCCGCCATCAGCACCGCGAACAGCTTTTCCTCCAGCACCGTCAGCCGCCGTTCCAGATCTTCCAGTCGCGGCAACTTCCCGGAACGCTCGATTGTCTCCGCCATCTCACGCAGCGAACCTGCTTCTTCCCGTGCCAGGGCTCCCGTCGCAAATCCCGCGTGCTCCGGCAGCTTCGCTTTTTCCAGCCGCTCGGCATTCTCCCGCAAGAACGCCGCAATTTGCGCCGCTTCGAATCCGGGGTCGCGCTGAACTTTCCCTTCGCTGGCCGCACCGACCGCCGCTTCCTTCATATCTTCCGCCGCAGCCAGCACGGCCTGCGAGCAGTACGCCAGGCTATTCACCTTCTTCGACTTCGACGGACGCTGATCGTACTTGTCAAACGCGTCATCCACCCCGCGTAGCACGGCTTCCAGCGGCACGCCCGCATTTTTCCAGATCTCGATCAGAGCCCAATCGAGCGTCGAAAGCAGAAGAATGCCGCCGCGCCGCCGCTGAAAGTGCTCTTCGATTTCGGTGAAGTAATTGAAGTAATTTTCCACGACAAGCAAGAATAATCTCTAGAACTGGTTCTCCAATGGGTTTTGGGTAGGGCACGGCTTTAGCCGTGCCGCCAACGCCCCAAAACAATGCGGGCTTTAGCCCCTGAGGTTCAGCTTTTCTGAACCTTCAAATTCCTCACAGGCGCTATCGAAACAAACAGCTCACCTCGTTTTCGGAGACTTCCCCGAGGGCCACGGTTTCGCATCGGCATCCACGGGCTTGGCCGGAGCCGGCGTCGGCTTCTTTGCCGCTTTCGGCGCGCCTTCGCGGCGGAGCGAGGACGACTGGTTCCGATCCCATATGATGCGCAGCCCCTCGAGGGTGAGAAGCTCGTCCACATCTTTGATGAAGTGTGAAGCTGTGCCAATCAGCGATCCCAATCCGCCCGTCGCAATCACGCGCGTCTCTGCGCCCATCTCATCCACCAGTCGCTCCAGGATGCCGTCGACCAGCCCGAGATAGCCGTAGTAAAGCCCCGACTGCAAACTGCCCACCGTATTCGATCCGATCACCCGCGTCGGCTTGCGAATCTCCACCCGCGGCAGCCGCGCCGTGCGCTGAAACAGTGCGTCCGCCGAAATCCCAATCCCCGGACAAATCACGCCGCCCATGTACTCGCCCTTTTTGGAAACGCAGTCGAACGTCGTTGCCGTGCCAAAGTCCACAATCACGCACGGCCCGCCATATTTCTCAAACGCCGCCACCGCGTTCACGATCCGGTCCGCGCCCACTTCCGCGGGATTGTCATAAAGCACCTGCATGCCCGTCTTCACGCCCGGCTCGATGAACAGCGGCTTGGTGTTGAAATAGCGCTCGCACACTTGCCGCAACACCGAATCGAGCGGAGGTACCACCGACGAAATCACGATCCCATCCACCGCTGAAACTTCCAGGTTGTCCATCGAGAACAGGTTGCGGAAGATCACTCCGTACTCGTCGACCGTGCGGGTCAGATGCGAGCCGACGCGCCAGTTCGCAACCAGCCGCTCGTAACGCGCCGCTTCCGTGCCGGTCACGTCCTCGCCCGGATGGTGCGCCACCTGCTCAAAAACGCCCAGCACCGTATGCGTATTGCCGACATCAATGACTAGAAGCATAAGAGAATTTGTAATTGGTAATTGGTAATTTAAGAGCGGCAGCTTTCTTAATTACAAATTACAAATTACAAATTACCAATGATTCTCACCGTTCCACTCACCACCGTCCGCAACCCCTCCGCCGTTTTCACCCGCAAGAACCCGCGCTCATCCAATCCCTCGGTAACGCCCGCCAGGCCGCCGTTCTCCTCGATGCTCACCTTTCTGCCGCGCACCGACGAAGAGCTCTGCTCGAACCGGCGCAGGATCGCATCGCGCGCTCCCGCATCCTCAACAAAGCTGCGATATTCCCGGTCGAGCGATTTTAGCAAAGCGGCGCAGAACTCCACGCGCGACCACTCCGTGCCGGTCTCGATCCGCAATGAAGTCGCAATTTCCCGCAGCTCAGCGGGAAACTTCGCCTGGTTCACGTTGATCCCGACCCCCACCACGAGATAGCGCACCAGCGTTGCCTCGGCATTCATCTCCGTGAGGATGCCGCAGAACTTCTTGCCGCCAAGCAGCAGGTCGTTCGGCCATTTCAGATCCACCAGAAGCTGCGGCGCAATCTCCGCAACCGCCGCGCGCACCGCCAGCCCCGCAGCCAGCGAAAAAATCAACGCATCCGACGGCGGCATCGCCGGACGCAGGATCACCGAGCAGTAGATACCCGAAGACCGCGCCGAATGCCAGCTGTGCGCGCCGCGTCCGCGCCCGGACAGCTGTTCTTCGGCGAGAAATACGCTGCCTTCGGGCGCGCCCTCCGCCGCGCATCGCATGGCCTCCGAGTTGGTCGAGGCGATTTTGTAATAGTGATGGATCTGCTTGGCGCTGGCTTCATGACGCGGTTTTGGGTAGGGCTCGGCTTCAGCCGTGCCGTCTTCGGTCTGGAGGAATGCGGGCTTTAGCCCCTGAGGGGCACGCCTTCCAAGCGGAAAAGCATTCATGGATCCAGCTCTCGCCCCGCCGAAGACCGTCCCCTTCAACGACGGCGCCAGCATCTCCGGCAGCAGCAAGTCTGGAACCGCGCGCAGCTGATAGCCCGTCGCCGGATGTCCAGCGACATCGACGCCCAAGGCGCGCAGTTGCTGAATCAGCCGCCAAACCTCCGACCGGCTCGTCCCGATCTCTTCGGCAATCTTGGTGCCGCTGGCGACAACGGTAGCGTGGCTCATGAGCAGGCGCACGATGCGGCCCAGGCGAACGTCTGTCGCCTTGTGCACCGACGGCAAGCTGCGAGTTTTCGTGGAGGCTGCGATGGAGGGAATTATAACCAGTCGTTAGTCGTTAGTCGTCGGTCGTTCGCAAATCGAACCCGGGGAAAATGAAAATGCACCGCTGGCGTGCCCGGCCCGCGAACGACTAGCGACCGACGACCAACGACTAATCTTTACGCCGGAGTGACCCGCAAACTCATATCCACCGCTGTCGATGAATGCGTCAGCGCCCCCACCGAGATGAAATCCACGCCCGTCTCCGCGTACGACCGCACGTTCTCCAGATTGATTCCACCCGCGCACTCCAGCGGAATCCGCCGCGGCTGGTGCGAACAAATCTCGACCGCCTTGCGCACATCCGCAACGCTCATATTGTCGAACAGGATCGCCTCCGCCCCGTGCTCCAGCGCCGCCTGCAGTTCTTCGAGCGACCGCACTTCAATCTCGATCGGCTGCCGCCCGCGCCGGTTGTGGATCGCGCGCTCCAGCGCCGGAATTGCGCCCCCGGCCAGCGCAACATGATTACCCTTGATCAACACGCCGTCGGAGAGATCCAGCCGGTGATTCTGCCCGCCACCGCAGCGCACCGCGTATTTATCAATCACGCGCAGTCCCGGCGCCGTCTTGCGGGTATCGAGAATCCGCACCCGGGTACCCTCCACCGCATCGACAAACTTGCGGGTGGTGGTCGCGATTCCAGCCATGCGTTGCAGAAAATTCAGGATCACCCTTTCGCACGACAGAATCACCCGCGCGTTATGCCGGATCACCGCGATCTGCTGCCCCGGGTGCACGCGGATCCCATCAAAAATCGAAGGATGGCTAGTCACCTCGTAATGGGAAGTGACCGCCCCGTCCAGCGCCGCATAGACGTCAAGAATCCGCGGCACACATCCCAGCCCGGCGAGAATGCACTCCTGCTTGGCGATAATCGTCGCCGAAGCGCGCTGGTTGGGATCGATGCAGGCGTAGCTGGTGGCGTCGCGCGTCGCCCGATCTTCATTCAGCGCGTTCTCAAGAATCGCGGTAATGCGTCGTGAATTCCAGTCCATAAAAACAGTGGTCGGTGGTCAGTGGGCAGTGGCGGATAGGTCGATGTGGAAGCATTGTTGCCTTTGCTGGCCACTGACCACTATTCACTGATTTCTTTCAACTTCCCCAGCGTCTTCTCCCGCAGCACTCTCAGTTCTTCCGCTCGCGCCTTAAGCCCCTCCACCACCTTCGCCGGAGCTTTTGCCAGAAACTGCTCGTTGGAAAGCTGCCGCTGCCCGTTGATCTGCTCTTTCTCGATCTTTTCCAGTTCTTTCGTCAAGCGTTCGCGCTCAGCTGCAACGTCAATCTTTTTTTCGTATATCGCATGCACGTCGAAGCGCGACGTGCTGCGCGCGCCCGGCAAATTCGCCAGCGAGCTTTCCACGAACGTGACCTTCTCCACGTTCGCCGGACGATCGAGCAGAACCGCGCCAAGATTCTTTTCGAGCATCGCGCGAATCCCCGGCTCGTGGGCAAACACCTCGATTGGCACTTTGACCTTGGGCTCGACTTTCAATTCCGCGCGCAGATTGCGCACGCAGACGATCAGGTCCTGCAGAATGGCCATCTCCGTTTCCGCGCCCAGATCAATCTGCTTCTCATCAGCCGCCGGATAAGCCGCCAGCGCAATCGATTTCAGCGGAGGCTTGCCGTCGTACATCGCATGCCAGATTTCCTCCGTGATGAACGGCATCACGGGATGGAGCAGCCGCAGCGAAGCCTCGAACAGATTCATCAGATTCGCACACGCCGCCCGCGCCGTCTCGGCGTCGGCACTCTCTGCCAGGCGAGGCTTGATCAGCTCAATGTACCAATCGCAAAACTCGCCCCAAAAAAAATCGTAGATCCGGTTCGCCGCTTCATGAAACCGGTAAGTCTCGATCGCCTCATTCACGTCCCGAGTAGCCCGATTGAAGCGCGAAAGAATCCACCGATCTTCAAGCGTCTGCACAAGAAAACCGGCAACACCCGAGCCCATGTGGAGACGGGGCTCTGCCCCGTCCAGGGCGGGTCGGAGACCCGCCCCCACGCTGGTGGAGAGACGGGCGCCCCGCCCGTCCCCGGGCCGCAGGCCCGCGTCAATCCGGTCCACATTCAGGAACATAAACCGCGCCGCGTTCCATATCTTGTTGGCAAAATTCCGATAGCCTGCCGTGCGGCTCTCGCTGAATGCAATATCCGTCCCCGGAGCCGCCATCGCCGCCAGCGTGAACCGCGTAGCGTCCGTCCCAAACCGGTCGATAATCTCCAGCGGATCAATCACGTTCCCTTTCGTCTTAGACATCTTCTGCCGCTCGGCATCGCGTACCAGCGCATGAATATAGACATTGCGAAACGGCACGCTGTCGTTCTTCTTCTCCGCCCAGCCGCTCGCCTTCTTGATCGCCGCATCCTGCTCATGCCCCTCCATGAAGTGGCAGCCAAACATGATCATGCGCGCCACCCAGAAGAACAAAATCTCGTAAGCCGTAATCAGCAGCGTCGTCGGATAGAAAACCTGCGCATCGCGCGTCTTCTCCGGCCAGCCCAGCGTAGTGAACGGCAGCAGGCCCGATGAGAACCAGGTGTCGAGCACGTCCGTGATCTGTTCCAGCTTCGCGCCGCCGCATTTCGGGCATTGCGCCGGCGTATCCCGCGCCACCGTCACCTCCCCGCAACTGCCGCAGGTCCACGCCGGAATCCGATGTCCCCACCACAACTGCCGCGAGACGCACCAGTCGTGGATGTTGTACATCCAGTTCAAATAAATCTGCTTGTAGTTCTCCGGAGTGATCGTGATCTCGCCCGATTCCACCGCCGCGATCGCCTTCTTCGCCAGCGGCGCAATCTTCACGAACCACTGCTCCGACAGCCGCGGTTCCACCACCGTGCCGCACCGGTCGCACCTCCCCAGCGGCACCGTGTAATCCTTCTCGGCGACCAGGAAGCCCTGTTCCTTCAAATCCGCCAGCACCGCCGTGCGCGCCTCGTAACGATCCAGCCCCTTATAAGGCCCCGCATTCTCATTCATGCGCGCGTGCAGATCCATCACGTCGATCTGCGGCAAGCCGTGCCGCTTCCCCGCCTCAAAATCATTCGGATCATGCGCCGGAGTAATCTTTACCGCGCCCGTGCCAAATTCCGGCTTAGCAATCTCATCAAGGATGATGGGAATCTCCCGCTTCATCAGCGGCAGCAGCACTTTCTTCCCGTGCAGGTGCGTGTAACGCTCATCGGCCGCATTCACCGCAACCGCCGTGTCCCCCAACATAGTCTCCGGACGCGTCGTCGCAACGGTGATAAATTCGTTCGTCCCGATCACGGGATACCGGATCTCCCAAAGCTTCCCCGCCACGTCTTCGTGCTTCACCTCGAGATCCGAAATCGCCGTCTCGCATCGCGGACACCAGTTCACGATGTATTTCCCGCGATAAATCAATCCCTCTTCGTACAGCCGGACGAACACCTCTCGCACCGCGCGGGAAAGGTTCTCGTCCATGGTGAAGTATTCGCGGCCCCAATCCACCGAAGCGCCCAGCCGCTTCATCTGGTCAAGGATCGCGCCGCCATAATGCCGCTTCCATTCCCACACCCGCTCGATGAACTTCTCGCGCCCCAGGTCGCGCCGCTTCTTGCCTTCGCTGGCCAGCTGGCGCTCGACCATCATCTGCGTAGCGATGCCGGCATGATCCGTGCCCGGCAGCCACAGCGTGATAAACCCGCGCATGCGATGCCAGCGCACGAGAATATCCATCTGCGTCTGGTTGAGCATGTGCCCCATGTGCAGCCGCCCCGTCACATTCGGAGGCGGCAAGAGCAGCGTAAACACCGGACGCGAATCTCCAGGCGCCGGAGTCTCCACGTGAAACAGTTTTTCCCGGACCCAATACTCAGCCCAGCGCGTTTCAATCGCGCCCGGTTCGTAAGCTTTCGGCAATTCGTGCGGCATCGTGTTCCTGATCGTGTGGTGACGGGGCTCCGCCCCGTCCCGGCCGTCCAAGCCAAGCAAAGCTCGGCAGATTTCCCGGCGGAAGGAGGGAATCATTGATCTTACAGGCGCAAGAAAAGAAGGGTCAAACCGTGCGAGCATCTAGGAGTGTCTCAGTTTGGATAGTCCCAAACCATTGTCATCCTGAGCGAAGCGAAGGACCTGCTTTTTTGCTGCCGGCAATTCCAACTTGCCTCGCTAAGTTTTCAAACTGCACCACTACCGAGCATCTACTTCCCCTCCTCGTACGGCTTTTGGTCATTCGTAGCCTCTGCGCAGGGCTAGCGTCCAAACCGGTAGGTGAGGTTCAAGCTCGCGTACGACGGAATTCGCACACCCACCACCTCCTGGACCTGGTTGGCAGGGACCAAGTTGTTAATGTAGGAGTTCACGCCTCTGCCTCCGGGAACATAGACAGTCGTATACTGTTCCAGCCCGGGTACTCCGGGTACTGTCGTTATGGTCCAGGTGCCGTTAGGGAGCTGTGCGGGACAATCGTTGCTCGGGAAGGTGGCGCAGGCGAAGTTCTCCTCGGTCTGCCCCGTATAGCCTCTGGCCCACATCGCATTCAGGCCGATGCTAAGACGGTTGTTCAGGAAGGGCCGCGCCAGGGCTACGCGGAACTCCTTGTTGGGCACGCCGTTGCAGTACTCGCTGAGAGCCGGGTTGGCTGTACCGAGGGTCCCGCCACCGTCCGCATAGTAGGCGGCCTCATCGCAGCCAGTGCCCACCACTTTCCTGCCCACGTACTCGAACTCGGCCTTGGTCTCCAGACGGAAGGGCAGCTTGCGATAGGTTCCCACAATGTCGCCGATGAGCCGCGGCGCTTCGGGAATAACGGAGAACGGGTCTCCCGGTTGAGGGGGGCCCGGATAGTTGGTATTGAGGAGTCGCGCGTCGGCTTGCTCGAAGGTGGCCTGCAGCGAGCCGTTGGCGAAAATCTGGCGCACCGTGGCCGCCAAGTAGCGAATACGCCCAGGGCCCAGGGGGAACTGCAATCCCTGGTCGGAGTCGATCTTGCCATACTCGGCGTTCTGCGTCTCATGGCCCAGAGTCAGCTTGGCGTCAGTCCGATGGAAAGTCTTGCTCACCACCAACTGATACGCGCGCGCCCGCTCCACGGGCAGCGTCGAGCCCGGGCCGCGGTAGTCATTTCCCGGCCGCGGATCTTCGGTGAAGAACGACTTGCCGAAGCTGGCTGAGATCGTGGGCGCGTAGCGAGCCTCGCCGGGCAGCCACGTGACCGTCGCCTTGGGGTTTTGCACTCCCACCCACTTGCTCCAGGAATCTGCCGGCGTGATCAGATTTTGCTGGTTGATCCCGACTTCATCCTGCCGCCAGCCGAGGTAGTAACGCAGATGCTTGCCCACGTCGCCCTGGCCGGCGATGTAGGGCGTAATGGGAGCGATGGTCACGTTGGCGCCAATGATCTTGGTGAACGGCCCGTAGGTGTTGGGATTGGCAGGATCGAAGAAATCGTAGTGGTCAAGGTCGTCGCGCCGCGGCGCTTCGCGCTCATAGTCCAGCCCCGCCAGCACCGTGAAGTTGTTCGAGATGTGATTGACATACGCCGTACTGCCGCCGGTTACGGTGCGGAACTCGCTCTGCCGGATCAGCCCCACGCCGAAGTCGGAAAAGAGCGAGAGATTGTAGGTGCGGAAGAAGCCGGAGAGTTGCAGCTCCTGGTGATCGCCCAGCTTCCAAACATCATTCAGGGCCAGGAGCGCAGTGTGCGTCTGGTCCTTCTGCCGCGGGTCGATGGTGTCGGGGTACTGCACAAATCCCGTGGCGGCATCCGTGGAGTTGAAGCTGTAAATGGGACTCAATCCCGCCACGTGGCCGACGCCGTAGTAGGCGATGCCGAAGAGCGTGACCGTATGATCGCCGGCGTGCCAGACCTGCCCGCCATTCAGCTTGAACTGCTTGCGGTGCTCCAGCCGGTCCATGAAGCCGTTGCCGTAGGAGCCTTCCATGGCAACCCAGGAGTTCTTCGAGGGGCTCATGCCGGCCGTCACCGTGGCGTCGCGGTAGTCGCCGATGAAGGTCAGGAACGGATCCAGATGCGAGCGCAGCCCATAGATCGCCGCTAAGTTCAGCGCGTGATTGCCCTCGCGCACGTTGAAGGCGCCGCCGTCGACCTGCACGCTTTCGATGACGTCGGCGATAAAAATGTTGGGATCGGTGTAACCGTTGCCGTGAGCGTTGGCCGAGAGATTGTTGGGCACCAGGTAACTGCCCACCTGAATGAACATGGCAATCGGCTCGCCGTGATCGCCAGCCACGCCGGGCGCAAAATACTGCGGCGCTTTGATGCCGCTGGATGCGGTCTCAATGGGATAGCCGGGAATCGAGATGGGCGCTCCCGGCCGGCCGGGGTTGGCGTCCAGCAAATCCTCGGAGGCATAGACCTTCATGGCCGCGTCGGGCGACTCCACGTCCACGGCGGTCACATCGGCGGTAACCGAAACACTCTCAGACCGGGTCGAGAGGTGGGCCATTTTCACCGTGATTTCCGAATTCCCGCTCAAGGCAACGCTGATGGGCTGTTCGACCGGGCGAAACCCGGACGCCTCAACCTTGACGACGAATTGTCCCGCAGAGGACAGCTTTACTTGAAACAGTCCGTCAGCCCCAGTAATCGCTTGTCCCAAAACTCGGCCATGGTCGACCAGTTGTACAGATGCCTGCGGCAAATTGTTCCCTTGAGGGTCGGTGACGCGGCCTTTCAGAACGATCTCTTGCGCGAGCGCAGGAAGAGACAACCAGAGGATAAGCATCAAGAACAAGACTGGAGCTCGTGCCCTGGACATACCCCGTCTCGCGTTTTCGTGCTGCCCGCAAGGGATCTTAGGCATGTTACGTTATCTCTGTTCGTGCTACCCTACGTGACCCTACCTTATAACACGATTATTGCAATCGTGCCACAGACAGTACGGATTTATAAAGGGGATCGACGTTTATTCGGAACATTTTCTTAGGTCGCGCACCGGACCTTCCCCCGGCTCGCTCTAGCAGCATGCGGAAAAAGTCGCGTTGCACTTGATTTTGGGTGGCGCAGCGCCGGGGCCCCCAGCACGCCCGCTTTTGGCGTGATGGGGTGGAGCGGTTTACCGCTGCGATAACTGGCCTATTTTCATCGACGGCTTTAGCCGCTGAGGCCACACTTTTTGCGCGGGAACGAGTTTTTCCGCAGCCTGCTAGGGTTTCCCGCGAGTTGCGTCAGCGGTGTGGTGGGGGATGGTGCGAGACGGTCTCTGGAGAACTCATAACCAGGCGCCCATGCTGCACCCCTTTTGTGCTGATGAGCCGGTCCGCTAGCTTTTGGACGTCTCTGGACTTGCCACGAAGTACCACTACTTCCAGGCAACTCTCATGGTCGAGATGCGCATGCAAGGTGGAAATGACGATTGCGTGATTCTCGTGTTGGAGATCGGTAAGCTTCTCCGGCAGTAGGCGAGTGTGATGATCGTAGATGAGGGTGACCGTGCCCACGACAAGCGCATTGGAAGGGATCACTGCCGAGCCTACCAGCCGGTCACGAATCAAATCGCGAAATGCCTCCGAGCGGTTATCGTAGCCCTTGTCCGCTATGAACGAATCAAACCGATGCAGCAGTTCTGAATCTATCGACACTCCGATACGGCTGAGGTCTGCCATGAAACACCCTTTTAGTCCAAGAAAGCAGCGATTAGCGTAGCATATTTTCCGAGGGATGTAGCAACTGCTGGAGTCAGCGCCGCAGGTCCGTCATTCCTCTCTTGAGGAGATTCACAGCTTTTTGTACGCCGGAGCCTCGCTCCAACTGCCCTTGAAATGTACATCCTTTATACGTACGTACAATTACACCTGCACAAAATGTTCCACGTGAAACATTGTACGTACAATTATTGGTGGGCGAGCCGGCATGAGCTGAAGACTGACGGCTGACGGCTGCCTTACTTCCCCGCCAGCTTCTTTGTAATCTCTTCCACAATCTTCGGGCGAAGATCGGCCATTATGCTGTCCACGATGCTGGCAATCGTGCTGGCATCCGTTGCCGCTGCCGCCGTAGACGAAGTCGCAGAACCTTTTGCCGCCGCCGCTGCCATGGCCTTCGGAGCCTCTTCGGCCGCGTCTTCGGCATGTTTCGCCGCTTCCACCACGTCACTGTTCGCGGCTTCGCTGGGCGGCGCGGTGCGGATCTGATGCCACTTCGATTTCCCCGATTTCGCTTTCACGGCCTTGCCCATGGCTTCCCGACCCCCAACCTCTGAACTCGAATCCTGATTCTCTTCCGCCGTCGCCACCGCAGTCGTCGTCCCGCTGACGGGCTCCCTATTCTCTTCTGCCGTAACCTCGATTTCGTCCTTACCCACCGCATCCGCGAAGGTCGCGACTTCTTCCGCAGGTGCCTCCGCGGCAACTTCCGCCGGAGAATCCTTCTGCTCCGCTTCGACCTTCGCCTGTGCGATCTCTGGTGCGATGCTCTCTGGTGCGATCCCATCCACCAAAGGACTCGCAGCGTTCGAAACCGCTGCCGGCGCTTCCACGGCCGATGGTTCTGCTTCCGTGGTCTCTAAACCATGCTCAGACGGACAATGCTCCACCCCTTGCTCTGCCACAGCATCCGCGCTGGCTGCCATCTCTGTTTCCGCCAGTCTGTTCTCCACCGCGGCCGCAATCGCCGAAACTCTGCTCATCCGTACCGGTTCAATTTCACCGGCGGGCGCTGCGGCGGGCATTGGAGCGAAGGTGCGGAACATTTCCGCTTCCAGCGAAATCACCGCTTCCTCCGGACTCAACTCCGTTGGCTCGGCTACCCACCTCGGAGCGGATGCCGCATTGCGTGCCGCTTCTTCCGCCAGCAACTGGCCGGCCGCCACCAGGGTTCCGTGCGACGGAGCCGTCGAGACATCCGCGTGACCAGTAGCGGGTGTCAGCAAGCGCAACGCTTCGGCCAGTTCCTCATCGCTCGGCACCGGCTCTTCCGCCCCCGCCGTCTCTGGCACGCTCGCCGCAACCGGGAGCGGTGGCTCAATCTTCTCCGCCTTCAGCTCTTCGGCGTTCAACTCCTGGGGCTTTGACTCTTCGGCCTTCGATTCTTCGGGCTTGGGTTCCAGACCCGTCGCATCATCTGTTTCCGCCAGCGTGGTCGCCCCGGCCGTCTCGCTATGGGCGACGGCTTCGGCCGGGTTCGCTTCAATCCTTTGTTCGGCTTTGTCTTCTGACGCCTTTTCTTCCCCGGCCTGCCCCATCGTGCTCGCAGCCCAAGCGAACATCGGCTCGTCGGTTCTGTCCACGGGCGCGGGTTCCTGCACAAGGTCGGCAGTATTCACTGCGAGCACGGCCACCCCAGCCGCCGTTTCGGGATCCGGGCTTTCAGAATGCTGGGTTTCTGGACGAAGGGTTTCTTGCTGATGTATCTCGACCGCAGCCGGATCGGCAACTACCGCAGCGCCCTCGCTCGCCGGCTCCAAGTGCTCGACCGGAATTTCGACTTCACTCTTTCCTTCGACGGCTGACGCCCGGACCTCAACGCCTGCCTCCGCGGGCGCAACGACCGGCGCCGCAGTTTCAACTTCTTTCGTCGATTCCGGCGCAGTAGCAGGAACCTCCATTGCAGTCTCTGCCGCGGCAACGGCTGGCGCTGGAGCTTCAACCGGGCCCATCTTTTCCGCCAGCGGCGCAATATCCTCAGCCGCCGGAATCGGTCCATCGAGTTTTGCAGCCAACGCACTGAGTGCGTCCAACTCTTCCGTGGTGATGTCGCGCGGAATATCCGGGACCAGCCCTGGCTCCTGTCCCGGCGGCGGCGCCGCCTTCACCGTGAACGCCGCGCTCGCGGCAGTCTTTCCCTTCCCCTTCCGGAAATCCCGGAAGGTCGCTCCCGCCGTGACATCTTCTGGTTCTGGTTCCTCTTTTTTCTTGTTCTTCGAAGGAAAACCCAGCCGGCTCTTCCATCCGCCATCGGCCTCCGTGTTTCTTTCCGTTCTCCTGCCGCTTCCCTCGCCGCCGAACCTCTCCATGCCCGGAACCGACGCGCTAAAGCGCTCGCCCTCGGATGGCTGCGGCACCATGTGGTCTTCGAGTCGCGTGATCGCAGTCAGCAACTCGCTGGCTTCAAATGGCTTCACGATGTGAGCGTCGGCCTTGACCCGGCGCGCTTCATCCGCCTTGAAAGGTTCCAGCTTGCCCACCGTCAGCAGCACGGGAATGTGCGCCGTCTCGGCCGAATCCTTCAGCCGCTGGCAGACTTCCAGCCCGCTGTACCCAGGCATGTACACATCGAGCACGATCAAATCGGGCTTGATTTCGGTGATTTTCTTCAGGGCGGCAGATCCGTTATTGACCGTGACCACGTCATACCCGGCATCAGCCAGGATTTTTCGCCCCATGTTCTGGGCTGTCACACTATCATCGGCAAGCAGTATTTTCCGCGCCAAGCGTCGTCCTTCGCAAAAAAAGGAGAGATAACGCGAAACTACCTTGTCCCCCAACCTAAGTCAACGATTCCCGCACGGATAACAGGTTACGACCGTTCCTAGTCTGTTGGGGAGTTTCTGGTTCGTCATGCCATTGGTAACCTCAAACTGTCTGGGCTACCTCGCGATGGACTCAGGCGCCTGGCAGCGCCCGCAGCTTGAACCACTTCTATCTGACCTCGAACCTCTGCCATCCCTAGAACGGGTTTAGCTTCTTCAATCCCTTCTTTTTTTTCTTTTTGCTCGAAGAAATATCCGCCATCTCTTCGGTTCTCGCCGTCGCACTCGAAGCGACGGCGCTCGTTGCTCCACCATTGTTATCCATTTGATTACTCTGCTGCAATGGGGGAAGCGCGCTCGCATCGGGCTCAACGTTCGGCTTCAGTTCATTCAGATCCGCCACATTTGGCTTCAACTCGGCTGCCGCAAACGGGGTCGATGCCGCCGGGACGGCCGCTGCGGCTGGAGCAGCCGAACGCGGCGCCTCCTGGTTCGGCGGCACAGCCCCGTTTACAGTCTCCACCTTCAGCTTGCTGTCCCCGCCGCCCAACGAATTGGTCAGCTCTTTCACCACGCCCGTTGCTGCCACCGGCTCCGGATCCACCATCGTCGGCTCGCCCACGCGTGCGGCCCTGGACACGTCGGGAAACTTCTCGAAGTTCCCCAGCCCCTTCGACAGCATGCCCGTTTGTTGTCGGCTCGCCTCTTCCTTCTTGCTATTATCGAGCGCCGCTCGCGTCGGTCGCGGCACCGGTTGATGCAGCGCCTCCAGCCGCGACTTGGCATCCACCGCCCGGTCCATTGCCGGATACCGCTTGATGATCCTCCCGTACGCCTCCGCCGCATCCTTCGTCAGGTCCTCGATCATCCTGGTCTTGGCCACTTCGTTCAAGCGCGGATTCTTCCGGACCGCATTGATCTCGCCTTCGTACGATTGCCCCAGTAAATACAGCGCCTCGTCCGCGCCGCTATATAGCGGATAGCGGTCCACCAGCGTTTTCAGCCGCGCAATCGCCGCCGGATACGCCAGCCGCAGATAATAGAACCGCCCGATCGCGAACTCCCGGTCCGCCAGCACTTCCTGCACTTCCCGCAACCGCTGTTTTGCCAGCGGCACCAGTTTGCTGTCCGGATACTCCAGGATCAGCGCCCGGTATTCCTCCTCCGCCCGCATTGCGTGCGTGTAATCACGGTCCGGCTTTTCCATCTCCTGATAATGGATGTTCGCCACCTTCAGCTGCGCCTCGGCCGCCTCCGGCATATTGGGAAAGAACGTGCGGAAATCCTTGTATTCGATCTCGGCCTGCTGCATCGCCGTCGTGCCGCCCTCCGCGTACCACGAATCCGCCACCGCCAGCTTGGCCCGAGCGATAAACTCCGAATCCGGATATGTATTGATCAGCGTCTGTAGCGTCATCCGCGCCACGTCGAAGTGGTTGTGTTTCATGGCGTCCATGGCCCGGTCAAACAGCACTTTGTCGGGCTGTTTCGACCCGACGTTGACCAAAGGATTCACTGCTTTCTTGTTGGTGCATGCCACCGTCAACGCCAGCAGCAACGCGAGAAGTACGAAAATAGAATTTCGACGCATAGAAGACCTCAGAACCCATCACGACGGCTGCTAGCTACTGGCTTCTGGCCACTAGCAATCAAAACCTGGCTTGCCAGTGTGTTTGCCAGAAGCTAGAAGCTAGCAGCTAGTAGCCATTTCACACTCGCTGCAAACTCGCGCTGCGCGCCGCTTCCAGCAGCGCCTGCGCGTTCACCTTTGCATCGCCTTTGCCGAACACCGCATTCCCCGCCACCAGAATCTCCGCCCCGGCGCGCACCACTTCCGCCACTGTGTCCATCCCAACGCCGCCATCTACTTCGATGCGGTATTGGTATCCCTGCGCCGCGCGAATCTCTGCCAACTTCCTCATTTTGTGCAGCGTTGCCGGGATAAATTTCTGCCCCCCAAACCCCGGATTCACGCTCATCACCAGCACATAGTCCACAATGTCGAGCACTTCGCCGAGCGTCTCCACCGGCGTCGCCGGATTAATCACCACTCCCGCCAGGCATTCATGGCTCTTGATCAGGTTCAGCGTCCGGTTCAAATGCCGGCAGGCCTCCTGATGCACCGAAATCCAGTCCGCTCCCGCTTCCGCAAAATCCGCAATGTACTGGTCGGGGTTCGCTATCATCAGATGGCAGTCCAGCGGAAGCCGAGTTGCCCGGCGCAAGGATTTCACCACCGGCGGCCCGATCGTCAGATTGGGCACAAAATGCCCGTCCATGACGTCAACATGGATCACGCTGCCGCCGCCCGCCGTCGCCCGCTCTACCTGGTCCGCCAGGTGGGCGAAATCCGCCGAGAGTATCGAGGGTGCAAGTTCGATCAAAATAGGGTCCGGGGTAGAAGCTGTGGAAATTCTAGCACGGTGTGGGCAGCGCCCATCTCCGCTCGTGTGGGGACGGGCGCCCTCGCCCGTCCAAGCCGACCGCAGCTCGGCAGTTGCCCGCTCGCAATCAGGCGCTCGATTTCGAAAGCCGAGTCTCCTCAGAAACCGGCACTTTACGCACCTTCTCGACTCCCTCCGCCATCGCGTACTTCAGCTTCTCAATCCCCTCGCCGGTAACCGCGGAAATCGGATAAAGCTTCAGCTTCTTGCGCGTCGCCCACTGCTTCAGTTTCTTGAGCTTCTCCGTATTCGCCACATCGATTTTGGACGCGACCATCAGTGTCGGCTTCTTCTCCAAATCCGCACCGAAACTCGCCAGCTCGCCCCGAATCACCTCAACATCCTTCACCACGTCGGCCCGCCCGCTGCTGTCGGAGACATCCACCATATGCACCAGCAAACGCGTGCGCTCGATGTGTCGCAGGAATTGTGTGCCGAGACCCGATCCGCTATGCGCTCCTTCGATCAAACCCGGGATGTCGGCGACCACAAAACTCTCTTCTTTCCCCTTCTCGCCCGCCAGCACCACACCCAGGTTCGGTTCAAGCGTGGTAAACGGATAATCCGCCACCTTCGGCCGCGCCGCCGAGATGCGCGAGATCAGCGTCGACTTGCCCACATTCGGATATCCCACCAGCCCAACATCGGCGAGCAGCTTCAACTCCAGGCGAAAGTTGCGTTCCTCGCCCGGGCGTCCCTCTTCGTGCTCGCGCGGCGCCTGGTGGGTCGAAGTGGCAAACTGCGCGTTACCGCGTCCGCCGCGTCCGCCGCGCGCGATCACGACGCGTTCATCGGGGCGCGAAAAATCGTAGACTTTCTCGCCCGTGTCCTCGTCGTAAACGATCGTGCCCACCGGCACCTTCAGGACAATCCCTTCCCCGTCGCGGCCAGTTTTTTTCGCGCCCTCGCCGTGGCGTCCGCGCTCGGCCTTGTATTCGGGATTGAAACGGAAATGCACCAGCGTATTGTGGCGCTCGCTCGATTCCATCCAGATGTCGCCGCCCCGGCCGCCGTCGCCGCCCGAAGGGCCGCCCCGCGGAATAAATTTCTCTCGCCGGAACGCCATGCAGCCGTTGCCGCCATCCCCAGCCTTCACTCGAATTTTGGCTTCATCAATGAACATGGCGCGTCCCCGAACTCATGTGGGGACGGGCGACCCCGCCCGTCCAGCGGAGCAAAGCTCCGCAGTTTAGGCGCAACGAAAAAGCCTCGACTCGAAGCCGAGGCCCAACGCCGCAGCCCCTAAATGGGCATTTGATTTCGAGAAACTACGGCATCGCTGAAGCGATGTTCTGATACGAAGCAAGGCCCCCTGCTAGCGCCCCAGTTCTTTCGCAGCGGGCTAAAGTTCAACACTATTTCGCTTCGATCGCCTCGGGCTCGACCATCACAAACTTCCCCATCGTTCCCTTGTCGATGAACTTGATGCGCCCCGTGATCTTGGCGAAGAGAGTGTCGTCTTTGCCGCGTCCAACGTTCAGTCCGGGCTTCACCCGCGTGCCGCGCTGGCGGACGATGATTGTCCCGCCGGGCACCAGTTGTCCGCCGAAAGCCTTAAACCCAAGCCGTTGCGCGTTCGAGTCGCGCCCGTTTCGTGAAGTGCCTTGTCCTTTTTTATGCGCCATAAAATCAGTTCCCGGTTCCGAGTGGCCAGTTGCCAGTAAATTCCAATCCCTTGCCGTCGCAACTAAATTGTCATCCTGAGCGAAGCGAAGGATCTGCTACCTCTTTTTTTTCTTCGCCGCTGCTTTCCTCGGCGCCGATTTCTTCGCGTGCGCGTGCACTGCGTGCTTCGGCGCCTTTTTTCCCGGCCTCTTCGAAGTCTTCACTTCTTCGCCGCCCTCGTGCGCCGGTTTCACCTTCTTCTCTTTTTTCGGAAGCTCGGGCGCTTTGAACGACTGACCATCAAAAGCAATCTCGGTGATGCGGACCGCGGTATAGTCCTGCCTGTGTCCACGCAGCTTCTTGTACTGCTTTTTGCGCTTGTAGTGGAAGACCAGGATCTTGTTGCCGCGTCCCTGTTCGACCACCTCGCCGGTTACCAGCGCCCCCGATCCCGCAGGCACAACGCTGCCCGCCTCGGCGGAAACCGCCAGCACGTCGCCGAACTCGACCCTTCCGTCCTTGTCTTCTTGTGTTTCCACCCGGATCACGTCGCCCGGAGCAACCCGATACTGCTTTCCACCTGCGCGGATCACCGCGTACATAAACTCTCCTCTATGATCGTGTAGGGACGGGCACCCTCGCCCGTCCGCGTAGGGACAGCCGCCCTCGGCTGTCCAAGCCGAGCGCAGCTCGGCAAATACAATCTTGTGCTTGCTGTTTTCCCGCTGCGGCTTATGACCGGAAACGCGGCGCGGCCCCAGAACGGGTCCGCAAGTACAGGCAAACTCATCCAGTCTATCGTGCGTTGTGGAAATCGGTCAAACGGAAGTCGCAGTCGGTAATGGCTCGGCGATGGCTCGATACGCTCGCTTGACACTGTGCGGAAACAGGTGTGAAATTGTCGGGACTTCGAAGGCCGGTGCCGATCCTTCCCTGTGGCACTCGGACCCGAAGCTCTCGTCGAAGAAACCGCAAGCGGGATTGCAGGCTGGCAGTTTCTGTGGCCGCGCATCTTCCCTGCTGGTAGATTTAGAGCTTCACATCTCACAGGAGTGGCTAATGAATCCGAGCAACCGAAGAAAGAACGTCCTGCCGATTTGGTCCGTATTGCTGGTCCTTCTCGCGGTAACCGCAGTGGCTACGGCTCAAAAGGACAAGAAGAATGCGCCTGCTCCGAGCAAGCCGGCGGCGAAAGCCGCCCCGGGCGGCGGTGCCAAGCCTGGCGGCGCGGCCGGTGGTGCCAAGCCCAGCGGAGCGGCCGGTAGTGCCAAACCCGGCGCCGCGGGCGGCGCGGCCAATCGCGCGCCCGGCGGAGCGAGCGCCAACAGAGGTGGGCAGGCGGCCGCGAATAAAACTGGTGCGGCAGGCGCGACCAACCGCGGACCCAGCGGAGCGAACACCAACAGACCTGGACCAGCGGGCGGCAACAAGGGCGGTCCGGCGAACGCCGGCAAGGGTGGTCCAGCGAATGTCGGCAAGGGCGGTCCCGCGGGTGGCGGCAACAAGGGCGGTCCGGCGAACGCCAGCCGAACCAACCCGGGCAGCCACACTGCTCCGGGCAGGAACGTTTCTCTGAAGGGTGGAGGAAAGGCGAGCGTCCGTCCCAATGGCCAGGTTCGTTCGATCGATCGCGGCGGCATGCACATTGAGCATGGGGTCCACGGCGGGCGCACGGTTGTGAGTGAACGTAACGGAGCGCGCATCGTGACCACGGGACGGAGCGGCGGATACGTGCAGCGCAGCTACGTCAACCGTGGCGGCCACTCCTATTATTCGCGCACCTACTATTCCCACGGCGTCTACCGGACCGGCGTGTATCGCGGCTACTTCTACGGCGGCCATAACTACTACGGCTACTACCCTGGGTTCTACTACCATCCCGGTTTCTACGGGTGGGCCTATAACCCGTGGGCCTCACCTGTTGTCTGGGGCGTAGGGGCGTGGGGTTGGGGAGGAGCTCCGTGGTTTGGCTTCTACGGCGGGTGGTTCACGCCTTATCCCGTCTATGCTTCGCCGGCGTTCTGGCTGACGGATTACCTGATTGCGGCGAATTTGCAGACGGCCTATGCGGCTCGGCAAGAGGAGAATGCGGACGCGGCGGCGGGTCCGCCACCAGACAACGGCGGCGGCGGATCGAGCGCCGTGGCACTGACTCCCGAAGTCAAGCAGGCCATCGCCGATGAGGTGAAGGCGCAGTTGGCCGCGCAGCAGGCACAAGCGGGACAGGCCGGCGGTTCTGCCGCGCCTGCACCAGCACCGGCGAATGCCAGCAACGAAGTTCCGCCGGCACTGGATCCGGCAAGGCGCACCTTTGTCGTGGACAGCGATCTCACCGTAGTGGCGAACGGGCAGGAATGTGGGCTGACCGCGGGTGACGTAATCATGCGGCTCACCGACACTCCCGATGCAGACAATATGGTGAACGCCAGTGTCTCCGCGAGCAAGAAGTCGGACTGCGCCGCCGGACAAACTGTGGCCGTTAAAGTGGACGACCTGCAGGAGATGCAGAACCACTTCGCGGAACAACTCAATAACGGCTTGGGCGAATTGGCGAAGAAGCAGGGTACGGGCGGTATTCCGAAAGCGCCAGACACAGGCACCACGGCCTCGGATGTACCGCCTCCGGCGCCGGATACCACTGCGGGAAAAACCCTGCAAGACCAACAGCAGGCGGCCGACCAGACCGACGCGCAGGTCAAGCAAGAAACCGCGGGAGGTGGCGGGTTGTAGAGGCTGCGGAAAATCCCGGCTGTAGAGACGGGGCTTGCCTCGTCTCTGCTCCAACCATGTGGCGAGATCTTTCCCGGCTCTGCGCCGCTACGAACTTTGGGAAAAGCTGAACCGGAGGGTTTTACGATGTCGCAGAAATTCCACGCTCTGATTCCAGGCATTGTGCTTCTGGCTGCCACGATCTTTCCGCTGTCGCTAGCCAGTGCCCAGGCGGTATCTCTACAGGAGCAACTGTCCGCGCAGTACAAGCTGGTGAAGATGGGGTCGGACACCGGCGGATATTCTGTGGTGGAGGCGGGCACGCTGCTGGCCATCCAGAAGGGCGGAATCCTCGCTGTGCCGTATTCCGACAAAACGGTTCTCACCACCAAGTATGAAGGCGGCACAGTTCATACTCCCAGCGGCTTGATGGTGCAAGGGCGAAAGGCCCTCCTCGGACATTTTTCGCAGACGCAGTCGCAGGGGCAGACGACCCACTTGTTTGCGGTGGGAGACAAGGTATATCCCCAGAAGATCGACGTTAGCGTGGCCAAAGACAACGTTACTCTCAGCATCGTCGCTTGCGACACCTGCAACAAAACCGATCCTCCGACCTACAACAAGGCGCAAGTGACCTTCCAGTTTCCAGCCGGAACTCTGGCAAACGCGAGCGCGGGTCAGGTGGAAGACGTCATCGGGCAGCTTCTATCGATCAGCACTGACGATGCGCAGCAGGGCGGCGATCAGGGCGGCGCGCAGCAGGGCGGCAACGATCAGCAAGGAAACAACCAGGGTGGAGGCCAAGCGCAACAGCAAGCGCCCCCGCCGGAGCCTCAGCAGATAGAGAAAGGCCAGACCCCCGATCAAGTGAAAGCCGCGCTCGGCCAGCCGGACAAGATCGTCAATCTTGGCTCCAAGCAGATCTATGTCTACAAGGACCTCAAGGTTACGTTTATCAACGGCAAAGTTTCCGACGTGCAGTGAGCGTTGCGATTCTTTCGCTGTAGAGACGGGGCTTGCCCCGTCTGCTTCGGAAAAGCCGTTTCTCTACAGTATTTTCTTCCCAAACGCCGAGAGTGCCAGCTCGACGGCTAAATCGGCGGTCTGGTTGTGCTCGTCGATGACCGGATTCACTTCCACGATTTCGAAGCTCAGCATGTGTCCGTGATCAGCGATGATTTCCATGGCAAGATGAGCTTCGCGATACGTGGCGCCGCCCCAGACCGGAGTGCCGACTCCGGGCGCGTCTTCGGGATCGATCCAATCCATGTCAAGCGAGACGTGATAGCCGGCGGTGCCGCGCCCGGCCATGCGGAGCGCTTCCTCCATGACGGCGCGCATGCCGCGCTCGTCGATGTCGCGCATGGTGAAGACTTCGACTCCGGATTTGCGGATGTTTTCTTTTTCAAAGTTATCAACGTCGCGGATGCCGACGAGCACGCAATTCTCCGGCTGCACTTTGGGCGAGAAGTCGTAGATCTTGCCAAGCTCAACGGGAGGAAGGCCCATGAGCGCGGCGAGTGGCATGCCGTGGACGTTGCCGCTCGGAGAAGAGTCGGGCGTGTTCATGTCGGTGTGAGCGTCGATCCAGAGCAGCCCGATTTTCTGGTTCTTGCGGCGGTAGAACTCAGCGACTCCTGAAACCGTGCCCACCGCAACGGAGTGGTCGCCGCCGAGGATGAGAGGAACCTTGCCGGCTTCGAGCGTCTTCAATACCAGTTCGGCGCTCTTGGTGCAGGTGGCGGTGATTTCCTTGAGGTATTTGGAATTGGCCGCGCCTGCTTTTTTCTGCTCGGGAATGGCGACGGCAATGTTGCCGGCATCCTCGACAATGTGCCCGATGGCTTCAAGGCGCGCTTCCAGTCCGGCAACGCGAACGGCGGAGGGACCCATGTCAACCCCGCGGCGGGATTGGCCAAGGTCAAGAGGAACACCGATCACGCGAATGTGGCGCGGGGTGACGCTGCTGTAGGTCGTGCTGCGTTGTGGCATAGTGAGCTCTCAGTTGTCAGTTCTCAGTTAGACCAGTTCGCGCTATCGAAGACTTACTGAAAACTGACAACTGAAAACTGACGACTGAACTACGGATACAGCCGATGCAGCATGCGCGGGAAGGGAATCGTCTCGCGAACATGCTCCAATCCGCAGATCCAGGCTACGGCTCGCTCGATGCCCATGCCGAAGCCGGAGTGGGGAACGCTGCCGTATTTGCGGAGATCAAGGTACCACTTGAAAGCTTCTTCGGGCAGATTGTGCTCGTGAATGCGCTGCAGGAGCAAGTCGTGTGAGGCCATGCGCTGCGATCCGCCGATGATTTCTCCGTAGCCTTCGGGGGCTAACACGTCGACGCAAAGGGCAAGTTCTGGGCGCTGGGGATCGGGTTCCATGTAGAACGCTTTCACGCTGGCCGGATAGCGATGGACCATGACCGGCCGTTCGTAGAGCGACGAGAGATAGGTTTCGTCGGGCGAGCCAAGGTCTCCGCCCCACTCGAATCTATTTTCGATCGCGCCCTGCGAGTGGCCTTCCTGCAATTTTGTGACGGCTTCGTCGTAAGTGATGCGCGGGAACGGCGCCTCGATCTTTTCGAGCTTCGCAAGGTCGCGGCCGATGGTTGCCAGGTCGGCGCGGCGCCGCTCCAGGCAGCGTTTGACGAGGGAAGTCAGCAGGCCCTCGGCAAGTTCCATCACGTCGTCGAGCGTGCCGTAGGCGACTTCGGGTTCGACCATCCAGAATTCGGTCAAGTGGCGGCGGGTCTTCGATTTCTCAGCACGGAAGGTTGGGCCGAACGAATAAACCTTCCCCAGCGCCATCGCTGTGGCTTCAATGTAAAGCTGGCCAGACTGCGTGAGGTAGGCCTGCTCTTCGAAGTAATCCACGGGGAAGAGCGTAGAGGTTCCTTCGCAGGCGGCGGGCGTGAGAATGGGCGGGTCGGTGAGGGTAAATCCGTTGCTGTCGAAGAAATCGCGGGCGGCGCGAATGATTTCGGCGCGCACGCGCAGGATGGCGGCTTGGCGCTGGGAGCGCAGCCAAAGATGGCGGTGGTCCATCAAGAAGTCGACGCCGTGTTCTTTGGGAGTGATGGGGTAGGGATCGGTTTCTGGAACGCGCTGCAGGACTTGGACGTTTGCGACGTCGAGTTCATAGCCGCCGGGGGCGCGCTTATCGGCGCGCACTTTTCCTTCGACGATGACGCTGGATTCCTGGGTGAGGCCTTTGATGGTGTCGAAGACTTCGGGCGGGACCGCGTTTTTCGGCACTACGCCCTGAATGATGCCGGAGCCGTCGCGAAATTGGGGGAAGAGGAGCTTGCCGCTTTCGCGGAGATTGTAGAGCCATCCGCGGATGGTAACCGACTGGCCTTCGTGGCCGCCGATTTGTGCGATGGTGCTGATGGGTGCGGGCATAAGAATTTTGCCGAGCGCGGATTTTGCGGCACGCGATGCTACAGCGACCCAAAGAACTTCCGCATGCGTGCCAGGCCACGGTTGAGTTCGGCCATCGAGGTGGCATAGGAGACGCGGATGTTTTCCTTCGAGCCGAAGCCTTCTCCAGGAACAGTGGCGACGTGCACCTCGCGCAGGAGTTTGCCGGCGATATCGGAGGCCGAGTTTATCCCGCTACGCCCGAAAAATTCCGAAACATTGGGGAAAGCATAAAACGCTCCTTCCGGCAGCGTGCATTTCACGCCCGGTATGGAGCGCAGCCCCTTCACCACGTGATCGCGCAGCTTGACGTACTCCGTCCGCATGTCTTCCACGCATTGCTGTGGGCCTTTGAGCGCTACGACCGCCGCTTTCTGCACGATCGAGGTCGGATTCGAAGTGGACTGGCTCTGCAGTTTCTGCACGGCGGTGATGATGGGCGCCGGGCCGAGCGTGAATCCTAGACGCCAGCCGGTCATGGCGTAGGTCTTGGACAGCGATCCTACTACCAGGAAGCGGTCGCGATACTCTCGCAACGAACCCACCGAGAAGCGCTTGCCGGTGTAGTTCAGATAAACGTAGCACTCATCGGAAATTACCCAGATGCCGCGCTCGTGGGCCAGCCGCACGACTTCGGTCATGTCTTCCGCGCTCATCACGGCTCCAGAAGGATTGGAGGGTGAATTCAGGATGATGAGCTTGGTCTTCGGCGTCACCAACTGCGCCACCATGTCGGCAGTGACCCGAAACCCCTGCGATTCGTCGCTCTGCAGGAGCACGCAGTCGCCACCGGCGTAACGCACCATGTCTTTAAACGAGACCCAGTAGGGGACGGGAAGAATGACCTCGTCGCCATGATCGACGAGCACGGAAATGACGTTGAACAGAGCGTGCTTGCCGCCCACCGAGGCTGCGGCTTCTTCACGCCGGTAATCCGAATCAAAGTCCACGGCATGACGGTGCACCATGGCGTCCTTCAGCTCGGTGGTGCCGCCGACGGCGGTGTACTTCGAAAAATTTGACTGGATCGCGGCGATGGCGGCATCCTTGATGTGCTGCGGCGTGGAGAAGTGGGGCTCGCCGGCGCCGAAATCCACGACATCAATCCCCTGCTGGCGCAGCTTGTCGGCCTCGCCCACCACCACCAACGTCGCGGAGGGCTCAATGCGATTGATGCGTTCCGTCAGGCCGAGAGAGTGAGAAATGGGGGCCATTGCTGTGTTCATGTTTACTATGGTCAAGCTTTCTTTTTCCTGGATTTCTTCTTGCCCTCGGATGGCGTGTTGCCCTCTTCGCTGTTCGCGAATTTGTGAGCCACGTCCATTTTCTCACGAAGCTTCTGCTCCACAAGTTCAGGCACCAGGCATTTAATGGATCCGCCGAGCTGCGCAATTTCGCGCACCAGACGCGAACTCAGGTACGAATACTGTTCCGCGGGCAACATGAACACCGTCTCCACACCGGGCTGGAGTTTGCGATTCATCAGCGCCATCTGGAGTTCGTACTCGTAGTCGCTGATGGCGCGAATGCCGCGCACGATGGCGTGAGCCTCGACGCGCAACGCGTAATCCACGGTGAGCCCGTCGAACGTGTCCACCGAGACGTTGTCAAAGCCCGCGGTCATCGCCTCCAGCATCTTGCGCCGGTCGGCGACGCTGAACAGCGGGTCTTTCTCGGGATTCCGAAGAATGGCAACTACCAGCTCATCGAAAATCTTGCTGCCGCGCTCGATCAGGTCAAGATGTCCGTTGGTAGGAGGATCGAACGATCCGGGATAGATGGCTTTGATGCGTTTCACGGGGCCCTCGGTCGAAGAAACAAGATTGTATGCGGGGGGAAGCGGGGATGGCAATCGGAAGGTAAATGGAGAGCCGGGCGCCCCGCCCGGCAGACGGGCGAGACGCCCGTCTCTCCATTGACCAATAACGACTAAATAAGCTGCGCTTTCGGATTACCGTCTCGCCGCCGGCACCTTCCCCGCTTCCGCCGCCGTCGGCATCGTCGTGACCCGTCCCTGCGTACCGGTAGCTTGCACCGGAACCGGAGCCGGCGATGCCGCAGACGCGGTCAGTCCCAGCGCTTTGCGCACTTCGGCGTCGAGCTTGGCCATCGTGTCTTTGTTTTCCTTCAGGAAGGCACGCGCATTCTCGCGTCCCTGCCCGATGCGTTCCCCTTTGTAGCTGAACCACGATCCCGACTTCTCCAGGATATTTTGCGCCACCGCCAGATCGAGCAGGTCGCCTTCGCGCGAAATCCCTTCGCCATAAAGAATGTCGAACTCCGCTTCGCGGAAGGGCGCTGCCACTTTGTTCTTCACGATCTTGACCCGCGTGCGCGAGCCGGTGACCACGTCGCCTTCTTTAATGGCCGCAATGCGCCGGATGTCAATGCGCACCGACGAGTAGAACTTCAGCGCGCGTCCGCCCGTCGTGGTTTCCGGATTGCCGAACATCACGCCAATTTTTTCGCGAATCTGGTTAATGAAAATCAGGCAGGTGCGCGACTTGGCGACCGTCCCCGTCAGCTTGCGCAGCGCTTGCGACATCAGGCGTGCCTGCAACCCCATGTGGCTGTCGCCCATCTCTCCATCGAGTTCGGCCTTCGGGACCAACGCCGCCACCGAGTCCACCACCAGCACGTCAATGGCGTTCGAGCGCACCAGCGCTTCCGTGATTTCCAGTGCCTGCTCGCCATAGTCGGGTTGCGAGACCAGCAGGTTGTCGACGTCCACACCCAGCTTCTTGGCATACCCCGGATCGAGCGCATGCTCGGCATCGACAAACGCCGCCATGCCGCCCGTCTTCTGCGCCTCGGCAATCACCTGCAAGGCGATGGTAGTTTTGCCGGAGGACTCCGGGCCGAAGATTTCAACCACGCGCCCGCGCGGCACGCCACCCACGCCCAGCGCGGCATCGAACGAAATCGCGCCCGTCGAAATCACCGCGATCGGGACAATGGCTTCCTTCGATCCCAGCCGCATAATGGAACCTTTGCCAAACTGCTTTTCAATCTGTGCGAAGGCGAGATCAATTGCCTTGACACGCTCGCTGTTGCGTTCAATGTTGCGCTCGTCTGCTCGGCTACGCTCTTCGGCCATAATGGCTGCTCCTGATTTCTGAATCTGGGATCCGGGGTACGAATCCCGGTTAGCCTACACCCGCGGGCTGGAGCGGGAAGTGTTGGCTGTCACATCCGTTTTGGTCAGTTTAACACGAAGCGAATAAAAGGCGAAGCACGGAGTTGATGGACGTGGTTCGCGGGCCAGCTCAGCCCAGCTCAAGCGAAGACCGCCGGTTCCTTGCTAGACTTTCGGCATGCGCAATAACAAAGACAAAGACACCCCGAGTGGCACCAACTCCGAACGCGACACGGCCGTTGGCGGCCCATCGTTGTATCTCGTCGCCACGCCCATCGGCAACCTCGAAGACATCACCCTGCGCGCTCTTCGCGTGCTCAAAGAGGTCGACCTGATCGCTTGCGAGGACACACGCCAGACTCTCAAGCTCCTCAATCATTACGGCATCAAGACGCGTTTGGTCAGCTATCACGAGCACAACGAGATGACCAAGGCCGCCGAACTGGTTGTCGACCTCGAAGGCGGGGCCAAGATCGCTCTCGTCACCGACGCGGGCATGCCCGGCATCTCCGATCCCGGATTCCATCTGATCGCGCTCGCCATCCGGCATCACGTGCCGGTGGTGCCGATTCCTGGTGCGTCGGCGTTTCTGGCGGCGCTCGTCGCCAGCGGCTTGCCCACCGATTCCTTTCGCTTCAGCGGCTTCCTCCCCGCCAAGTCAGGGCAACGCCGCAAGCTGCTGGAAAGCGTGAAAGACACTCCACGCACGCAGGTGTTCTACGAAGCTCCCCACCGGCTGCTGGCGACGCTGGCCGATGTGGTCGAAGTTCTGGGAAACAACCGCCACATAGTAGTAGCCCGCGAGGTGACGAAGATCCACGAAGAATTCCTCCGCGGGCGCGCCACAGAAGTGCTGGATCAACTGAAGTCGCGCGGAGACGTCAAAGGCGAAATTACTCTCCTGATCGCGAAGCCCGAGGCCCAAGACCTGAAACCTGAGACCTCCAACCTAAGCCTTGCCCAACGTGTGCGCGAAATCATGGCCGAAGAAGAAGTGGACGAGAAAGCCGCGCTGAAGAAAGTTGCGAAAGAGCGCGGCATTGGCAAGAGCGAAGCGTATCGGGAGTGGCAACGGGGAAAGTGATTCTACTTTCCCGCCAGCTCCTTCTTCACCGCCTCGCTAACCACCTTCCCATCCACGCGCATTCCCGCCGCCGCGAAGCGGGCCATGGCGGCTTTCATCACCGTTCCCATGTCTTTCATGGCCGGAGCGGGCGTCATCTCGGCAATCGCCGCGCGGACTCCGGCCACAATTTCTTCTTCGCCCGCGGCTTTGGGCAGGTAGGTTTCGATCAGCGTGATTTCGGCGGCTTCCTTGTCGGCCATCTCCTGGCGTCCGCCCTTGGTGAACTGCTCGACCGAGTCCTTGCGCTGCTTGATCAGCGTCGAGAGCACTTGCTGCGACTCCTTGTCGTCGAGCGGCGCCATCTTGTCGATCTCGCGGTTCTTGAGCGCGGTCTTGACCATGCGCAGGGTGGAGAGGCGCTGCTCTTCGCGAGCCTTCATGGCCGCGACGATGTCTTTCTGGATCTGGTCGATTAGGGGCATGAGGGGATTATAGAACGCTGGAAAAGGTTAGAGGTCAGAGGTCGGATTGCAGAGGCGAAACCCCGATTGCAGAAGTTAGAAGTCAAATTGAAGAAGTGCCCCCCCGCACGCGCGGTTGGCATCGAAGGCTTTTGATCTTACTTCCTCAATTTGACTTCTAACTTCTGCAATCGCTTCCCGAACCACAGGCTTTCGAATATTCTGGTTCCCATGCTCAAGAAAAACCGGCTCTTCACTCCCGGACCAACTCCTCTTCTTCCCGCCGCGCAGATGGCGATGGCTTCCTACGGCGCTCACCATCGCACCGCCGAATTCCGCGCACTGTTCACGCGCGTGCTGGCCGACGTGAAGGAGTTCATCGGCACCAAGAATGATGTGCTCGTGCTGACCTCGTCGGGCACGGGTTTCATGGAAGCTTCGGTCTCGAACCTGACTTCTCCCGGCGACCGGGTGCTCGTGCTGACCGCCGGCAAGTTCGGCGAGCGCTGGACCTCGCTGGCCAAGGCGTTTGGCTGCGCCGTCGAAACCGTGGCCGCTCCCTATGGCGAAACATTTTTACTCGACGAAGTGCGCCGCAAGCTGACGCCCGAGATCCGCTGCGTTTATGTGCAGGCGACCGAAAGTTCCACCGGCGCGCGCCATGACGTCGAGGCCATCGCGAAAGTGGTGCGCGCTTTACCGGATACTCTGTTTGTCGTCGATGCGATCACCGGACTGGGCACAACCCATCTCGACCCAGACGCCTGGGGAATCGACATCATCCTGGGCGGCTCGCAAAAGGCGCTGATGATCCCACCCGGCTTGGCCTATGGCGCCATCAGCGAGCGGGCGTGGCAGCGCATGGAGCGGGCGCAGACTCCGCGCTATTACTTCGATCTGCGCAAGGAACGGAAAGCGGCGGCCAAGGCGGAATCGGCTGCCACGCCCGCCACCGCTCTGTTTGCCGGGCTGGCCGCCGCGCTCGACTATGTGCGTCAAATGGGAGACGGGAATCTAGCAACGGGGCGCGACGCGCTGATCGCGAATGCCGAGTTGTGCGCGGCGATGACGCGTGCCGGCGTCGAAGCGCTGGGACTGAAGTTATTCGCGCCGAGTTCTCCAGCGGCCGCGTTGACGGCCGTCGCTGCGCCGACCGGCGCCGATTCCACCGCCATCTGCAAACGCTTCCGCGAACAGTTTGGCGCGGTCGTGGCCAACGGGAATGCAGAGTTGAAGGGACAGCTTTTCCGCATCGCTCACATTGGTTACTACGATTATCTGGATACGGTGGGAGTGCTTGCCGCTCTCGAACATGTGATCGCCGAAACCACGGGGAAGGCGGTCGAGTTTGGATGCGCGGTGCGCGCGGCGCAGGAAGTTTACGCCAAGGCAGTGCGCTAAGAATCCAGCGCTTCCCGGCGCAATTTGCGGCTTTCGGCTAAGAGCGACATGGAGTGCATCAGGTTCTGCAGGGTGACGATTCCCACCAACTGCTGTTCGTCGACCACCGGGATGATGCTGAGATTGTGGGCGGAGAGCTTGCGGAAGGCGGAGGCGAGCGACTCCTGTTTGGCGGCTACGTCGAAAATGCGGTTCATCACGGCTTGCACGTAGCCGTTGCCGTCGGCGCGCAGCGCTTCGAGAATTTTTTGCCGTGAGACCACGCCCACCATGTCGCTGCCGCGTACCACCGGAAAATCGTCCTGCAGAGTGTGCACGGCTTTTTCGAGCGCGTCTTCCAGAGTGTCGGCGGGCGAGAGTGTGGCGAAGTCTGTGAGCATGACTTCTTCCAGGCGAACGCTTTGCAATACGGATTGAAATACCGCCGAGCGCTCTTCCAGTTGTGCGCCCACGAAGAGGAAGAATCCGATCATCACCAGCCACCAGTTGCCCATGAGGATTCCGACCATCATGAACAGAATGGAAAAGACGTGGCCGATGCGGACGGCACGCTGCGTGGCGCGGACCATATCTCCACGCCGCGAAAACAGAGCGCGCAAAACGCGCCCCCCATCCATGGGATACGCCGGCAACAGGTTGAACAAGCCGAGGTAGAGGTTCGCCCAGACGATGCTCCGCAACAGGGCGCTCGAATGGAGAAGCGGCCTCGTGGTAAGCGAAATGCCTGGCATCGCCGCGAGCAAAATGAGCGCGGATAAGCCGGCGATGAAGAGATTCACCAGCGGTCCGGCGACCGCGATGCGGATGTCACGCTTCCAGGCGTTGATCGGGTCGGGAATGGCGTGCGCCTCGTCGAGAATGGTGATTCCGCCGATCGGCAGCAGGATGATGCCCTTCGCCGGAATGCCCGACCCGCGCGCCACCAGCGCATGACCTAATTCGTGCAGCACAACGCTGCCAAAAACGATGCCCACCAGAGCAAGTCCGCGCAGGGCGGCGCTCGGATCCTGGGTAGTGGCTTCGGTGCTCCACACGAAGGCCAGCAGAAACAGGAAGGTCAGGTGAACGCGAATTTCGATTCCGAAAATACGTCCGAGCGGGATGGACCAACTGCGCATCGACAGGCCTACCAGTATTCTATCTGCTTAGACACCGATTGACGCCACGGAGATGCGAAAAGGCGAAACGGAAGGCCTGGGTGGGAAGAAACATGAAACGATGAGCACGAACCTATGAGAGTCATTGCGGGCCAATACCGGCGCCGGACGTTGCGGTCGTTGCCCGGGCTCGAAATCCGTCCGACGGCGGACCGGCTGCGCGAGACGCTGTTCAACGTGCTATGTGCGGGCGATCCGGCTGCGCTGGCCGAGTCGGCGTGGCTCGATTTGTATGCCGGGACGGGTGCGGTGGGCATTGAGGCCCTGAGCCGCGGCGCGCGGATGGTGTACTTCATCGAATCGTCCAAAGCAGCGGCGGAATTGATTGCGGCGAACTTGAAATCGTTGGGGATTGCGGATGGGTTCCAGGTCCTGAAGGTCGAGGCCGGGAAAGCCTTGCGGCAATTGGAGGTGGCGGGTTGCGTTGCCGATTTTGTGTTTCTCGATCCGCCCTACTCGATGCAGGACGAGTACGCGAAAACACTGGCGGCTCTGGCGCAATCGAAATTGTTGGGCGAGCGGAGCGTGGTGATCGCGGAGCACGAGAAGAGGTTTGATCCGGGAGACGCATTTGGGGAATTGCGGCAATATCGGAAGCTGGTGCAGGGAGACGCGGCGCTGAGCTTTTATCGGCGCCAGATCTAGAAATTGCGACTTCCAAACCAACCGAAGAAATGGTGTCTCGGTGGAGCGACGGGCGCCTCGCCCGTCCAACCGGACGGGAACGCCCGGCTCTCCACAAGCTGGGTCGTTATAATCGAGACGCATGGCTAACTTTCCACCGGTTGACGAACAACTGGCCTACATCAAGAAGGGCGCGGCGGAGATCGTCAAGGAATCCGAACTGCGCTCGAAGCTCGAACGCTCGCTGGCTTCGGGCAAGCCGCTCCGGGTGAAGGCGGGCTTCGATCCGACCGCGCCCGATCTGCACCTGGGGCACACGGTGCTGCTGCGCAAGCTCAAACATTTTCAGGATCTCGGCCACACGGTCATCTTCCTCATCGGAGATTTCACCGGGATGATCGGCGATCCGACGGGCCGATCGGCGACGCGGCCTCCGCTGACCCCGGAGCAGATTACGGAGAACGCCGAGACCTACAAGACGCAAGTCTTCAGGATTCTCAGCCCGGGAAAAACGGTGGTCGACTTCAACAGCCGGTGGTTCTCGAAATTCTCGGCCGAGGATTTCATACGTTTGACAGCGAAGTACACGGTATCGCAGATGCTCGAGCGCGAGGAATTTCACAAGCGCTTCCACGACGAGAAGCCGATTTCCATGCACGAACTGCTCTATCCGCTGGCGCAAGGATATGACTCGGTTGCGCTCGAAGCCGACGTGGAATTAGGCGGCACCGACCAGAGGTTCAATCTGCTGGTGGGGCGTGAGTTGCAGCGAGCGTACGGGCAGGAGTCGCAAGTGGTGCTGACAACGCCGATCCTCGAAGGCCTCGACGGCGTAAACAAGATGTCAAAATCGCTGGGGAACGCGATAGGAATTCACGAGCCGCCGCTGGAGATGTACGGCAAGGTAATGTCGATTTCGGACGAGATGATGTGGCGCTATTACGAACTGCTGACGGATGTGCGGGTGGATGCCATCGCGCAAATGAAGGCGGATGCGGCGAGCGGAAAGGCGCATCCGATGGCGCTGAAGAAAGAGCTGGCGCGGGGGATTGTGGCGGACTTTCACTCGGTGGAGGCGGCGATGAAGGCCGCCGATGATTGGGCAAAGCAGTTTCAGAAAGATCAAGTGCCGGAAGAAGCGGAAGAAGTGTTAGTCGAGTTTGCCGAGATCGCTACTACTGAGCGAGATGGTATTCATTTGGATCGGCTTCTTGTCCGCTGCGGTCTTGCCGACTCACGCACCGATGCGGCACGAAAATTGAAGCAAGGGTCCGTGCGAGTTGAAGACATTGTCAGAAACCACCACACATACCAGGTAAATCCGGAGAGACTCCCCCTTCGATTGCCGATACGGGTTGGCAAGCGAATCAGAATCGCCATCGTCCGATAGAACCATCTTCAACCCCTGTCATCCTGAGCGCAGCAGGCGGATTCGCGAATGCGAATCCGTCTGCGGAGTCGAAGGACCCCTACTCCCGCCGAAATCTGTCATCCTGGGGAACCACTCGCCCGCCAGATCGAGCCAGTGCGGTTGACCGATTCGATCAGCGCGATCTTCTTCAATCGTCGCCAGCCCTTCAGTTGCTTCTCACGTGCGATCGCCCGGTGAACATCGTCGAACGACTCCCAATACAACAGACGCTCGACCTGATATTTGTCCGTGAATCCTTCGATACGGTGGAATTTGTGCTCAAAAACACTTTTGTGCAGGTTGCCTGTCATGCCGATGTAGTGAGTTCCCGACAGGCTGCCCATGATGTACGCGCAGTACGTCCTTCTCTCGTTAGGCATGGGGAAGTAGGGGCTCTTCGACTCCGATGGCCATTCACTTCGTGAACGGCCACCTTCGCTCAGGGTGACAGGGTATAGGGCTTGAATACAGTGACATTGCTCACACAGCAATTGGTAGGTTTGCCGAAAAGCGTGTCCGCGAGCTATGTGGTTCGGAGTGGTTCCGGCATTTTCTTGTGCCACTCCGTCGCTTGCTCGTAGGCGTGTGCGGCCTGCAGCACCACGTCCTCCCGCCAGGGAGCGGCGGCCAGTTGCAGGCCAATCGGCAGGTCATCTTTTGTGAATCCGCACGGCACCGAAATCGCCGGAATTCCCCACACATTGAAGGGCCGCGTGTTGCGCAGCATGATCAGCTCTTGCGGACGCAGGTTGTCGGGATGTTCCCGGAGATCGGCGATCACGGCCGGCGGGAGCGGAACGGTGGGCGTTAGCAACACGTCCACGTCGTCAAACATTTTTCGGATGGCGTGACGGCTCGCCTGGAGGTCGCGGCTGGCGCGGAGAGCATCGGATGCAGAGACCTTGGCTCCGGATTGGATGCGAGCGAGCGTCGCGGGCTGGTAGAGCTCCGGTGAGCTGGCCACGAATGACTCGTGATAGGCATAGGCTTCGGCGCTCGCGAGCTTGCGGTCGGTGGAGACTTCGAGTTTGACCTCGCGGATTTCAGCATGGAGTTCGCGAAAAAGCTCGATTGCTTTCTCGATTGCGCCGGCGACCTCGGGATGGAGATCGTCGAAGAAAAATGCCCGCGGTACCCCGATGCGCAGCTTGGGCGCGGGGTGAGCAATAGATTGAGCGATAGCAGCGACGAAATCCGGGACAGGTCGGTCAATGCTGGCGGGATCGGCTGGGTCGTAGCCTGCTAGCACTTGCAGCATCAACGCCGAGTCATAGACCGAGTTCACGATCGGGCCGACGTGATCGTAGGACCATGACAATGGGACGACTCCGCGGGCGCTCACGCGGCCATACGTTGGCTTGAGCCCGACGACTCCGCAGTAAGCGGCAGGCAAGCGGACGGAACCGGCGGTGTCGGTGCCGACGGCGGCAAAGCCGAGACCAGCAGCGACGCTGGCCGCCGAGCCTCCCGAGGATCCTCCAGTTACACGCGTAATGTCCCATGGATTGTGGACCTCGCCGAACAAGCTGATCATCGAGCTGCCGCCATAGGCGAATTCGTGCAGGTTCTGCTTGCCTAGAATGATTGCGCCCGCGGCTCGTAGTCGGCGCACAACTTCGGCGTCTTCGGCGGGAATGCGATCTTTGTAGAGTGCGCTGGCGGCGGTGGTGCGAACTCCGGCGGTATCGAGAATGTCTTTGAGTCCGATGGGGATGCCGTGAAGCGGGCCGCGCCATTCTCCGCGGAGGATTTCTTGCTCGGCGCGCCGGGCTTGGTCGAGAGCGGAATTGGCCGTGACCGTGATGAAGGCGTTGAGCGTCGGGTTGAGCTGGTCGATGCGCGCGAGGCAATCGCGGGTGAGTTCAACGGGAGAGATGGAGCGGTCGCGAATTTGCCGGCTGAGTTGCTGAATCGTGGGACGCACGTGATCCTCGACAGGCCGAAGAGATTTTACAGGTTGTGGGTAGAATTTATTGCTTCCGAAAGCAATCAGCGCGGGATTTGCAAGCAGAGGGCTGAAGGCGAGATAGCGCAGAAGTTTTCGACGGCCTTCCAATACCGACCGCTTCGCTGGATCCATCCCGCTCCTCATTGGGGCCAACCTGGCCTGCTCTGGCCCTGTTGCGCGGCGCGCTTTGCGAACCATTTCACCACAAAACAAACAACCGGACCGGCGGCAAGAGCCCACGGGCCCCACTGCAGGGCGAGTGCAATCGCCTGCCGGGTGTCTATGCGCCGATTCCCAGCGGAAGGCAAGAATGAAGTCTGGCTTGCTCAAGATCGAGCAACTTGCGTTTGATGTAGAGGCCGCCGCCGTAACCGCAAAGTGAGCCGCTCGACGCGATCACCCGGTGGCAGGGGACGACGATAGCGACCGGGTTCCGGTTGTTCGACATGCCGACGGCGCGGTAGGCATGTGGGTGGCCGATGGCTTCAGCGATGTCGCGGTAGTTGCGGGTTTCGCCGTATGGAATTTTGAGCAGTTCATGCCAGCACGCGAGTTGGAATTCGGTTCCACGAAGGTCGAGAGGGAACGAAAACTCGCGCCGCTCACCGGCGAAGTAAGCGTCGAGTTCTCGGAGATAGGGCGCGAGGGCCGATTTGGACTTTTGCAGCTGAATCGTAATCGGATTCAGCTTCTGCACCCGAGCTTCGAATTCGAGTCGCACCAAGCCCTTGGTGGAAGCGGCGAGAAAGAGTGGGCCGACGGGCGAAGACGAGCGCAAGTAGAACAGAGTTTCCACTACGTGTTGGAGGATAGCACGATGTTTGCCTCCAGAGTCGTGTGGAAGCGGGGCTCCGCCCCGCTTGGACGGGGCGAAGCCCCGTCCCCACACCAGAAAAAAAGCCTCCCGTTTTCACGGGAGGCCTTCCAGGGGAGAGTACTTCTACTTCTGCTGTGGTTGATCCTGAGGCGACGACGTGCTGGTCGAAGCAAGCTGCTCGAGATTGTTCTTCAGGAGGCTGACTTCAACGCGGCCGCCGATGATGCGCTTGGGCTTGGCTTCACCCGCCGAGGCCGAAGCCGGGGTCGGGGCATTGCCCATGCCGACGATGTAAATCCGGTAAACCGGAATGTCGTGGTTCAGAACCAGATAGCGGACGACCGACTCGGCCATCTTCTGCGAAGTCGCGATCGCCTCCTGTCCATGACCGGAGGAAAAACCCTGGACTTCGACGACATAGCCGCGCTGATTCTTCAGCGGGGTGGCCATTTCATCGAGAGCGGTCTTGGCGTTCTGGCTCAGCACCGTCTGTCCGCGCTTGAAAAGAATTTCGGCTTGAGTCGCGGGCTGGTACTGATCGATGTTGGTGACCACCTGCTCGACCGTGTTCAGGCGGGTGTTCGCTTGTTGCGCAGTCTGCTGCGCGGCCTGCGCTTTGTTGCCGGCTTCGATGGCGTGCTGATCGGCCTCGTTTGCCTTGGACGAAGCGAGCAGGATTCCCTGCTGCGCGCGCGCGTCGGTATCCTTGATCGCCCTGGTGTTCGCGGCAGTCAGTTCATCGAGTTCGTTGATGCGGTCGCGGATCGGCTGGGTCTGCCGCGCAACGTATTTCTTGCGCGCGAACGGGTTCATGTGACCCCAGAAGCCTTCGCGAGTCTCCGGTTGCAACGGATCTTTGCCGGTGGCGCTGTCGGCCTTGGTGGCCGTCTGGGCCGCGGGCTGAGTCGACGAAGCCTGAGTTGTCGCAGGCTGATTCTGGGGGGCGGAACTGTCTTGCGCGAAAACTGGCACAGCCAGGATTACGGCCAGCAGCACAGCGAAGATGGTGCGGTTTTTCATTTTAAATTTCCTCCAAAGTGGGGAGTGGGGGAGCCACTCCGGGCGCCTTCCGGCGCGGTTTTGATTGCGTCGTTTCCAATAGCGAACCCATAAACTTCGGAAGGCAAACGCCGACGCTACGCATGCCTCAAAAAGGTTGCTTCAAAAAGCCAGCCCTAATCACCGGCCTGCATTTCTATAAACAGTTTGCGTGCCAAATGCCCCGGTACTAGGCGTGGAATGCAAGTGCTTTCTTTTCATATATATTGTACCCTATCTTCCCCCGGCAGCGCACCCCGCCTAGCGGTAATTTTGGCGCCAACTGATATAAAAACTGCGTGCAAGGGGTTTTCTTCAAGAATTATCGAAAAAAATCAACAAACCTCGCCGCGGAATCATCCATCACATTATGCGACGACCGTTGTTTGCGTTGCCCCTACAACCCCCGTCACTCCATCAGGTTATAGATTAGCCCGTTTGGATCTTTGACGTAACATCTCGGAAATTCAGGCTCGTCCTTAACTACCTGGCAGCCCTTTTTCTTGAGTCTCGCCTTGGCTTCCTTAACGCTCTTGACGGTAACTTCCAGAACCGGTCCAAGAGCCGGACCTTTCTCAATAAAAAGATTGATATTCGCTCCGTGGAGACTGATCATATTTGACTTCTGATCCGTAATCTCAAAGCCGAGTTCCCTGACATAGAAGTTAGCCGCCTTCAGCGGGTCTTCAGCTTGAATCAAAATGTCTGTACCAAATGTATTTGCCATAAGCCTCTGGCCTCGTTAGCGAACGGTATCCGCTGAAACTCAGCAAGATTCTAGCATTCATAACCTGGACCTCATGACACTACCCGCCGCAATACTTCTCATACTGCTGGTAGATGAACGGGTCGGTCATGCCGGCGATGTAGTCGCAAATGACGCGCGGTAGCGGCTCCTGGGCGGCTTTTTCGCGGTAGTTGCGCGGCAGATCGTCGGGTTCTTCCATCCAGTGGGCGAAGAGTTCTCCGGTAATGCGCTCGGCGTCTTCTTTCTCTGCCGCGAGCGCCGGGCTGTAGTAAAGGTTCTCGTGGAGAAAGTCTTTCAGCCGGTGGCGCTCCTCTTCGACGGGCGGGCTGAAGGCGGCAAGCCGCTCTTTGTGGCGGCGGACACCTTCAAGAGAATGCACGCCCGCCGCTTCCACGCGCTGCGCCGTGTTCGTAATCAGGTCTCCGACCAAGCCGTCAAAAATGCTTTTCAACGCCTCGTTAAAGACCAGCTTCTCGGCAGCATTCGGGTACCGGTTTCTTGCCTCGCTGTAATGCCGCGTAAAAAGATCCACGCTGTCCGCAATCTGCTCGACCTGCAGCAAGCGGGCCTCGTAGCCGTCGTCCAGGTCGGCGGTGTTGTAGGCAATCTCGTCGGTCAGGTCGATGAGTTGCGCTTCGAGCGGCGGGCGCTGATCGAGCAGATACTCGGCGAGTTCCGGATGTTGATCGGCGCCATAATCGCGCGAGTGCTTGATGATGCCCTCGCGCACCTCGAAGGTCAGGTTCAGCCCGCGAAAAGACGCATAACGGATTTCGAAGTCTTCGACAATGCGCAGCGCGTGCAGGTTGTGATCGAACGAAAACCCGTGCTCGCGCATGGCCGCGTCGAGCGCTTTTTCTCCGGAGTGGCCGAAAGGAGGGTGGCCGAGGTCGTGCACCAGAGCGAGCGCCTCCACCAGATCGGTGTTCAGTCCAAGTTGCGCGGCGATGGTGCGCGAAATCTGCGCCACCTCGATGGTGTGCGTCAGCCGGTTGCGAAAATGGTCGGAGTAACGGCGGGTGAAAACCTGGGTCTTCGCTTCCAGCCGGCGAAAGGCGCGCGCATGGACGACACGGTCGCGGTCGCGTTGAAAGTCGTTGCGGTAGGGATGCGGCGGCTCGGGATGGCGGCGTCCGCCGGACTGCTCCACGCGGACCGCATAGTCGGCGAGCATGCAAAGAGTTTAGCAGTGTTGGGGTTTCGTATCAGGGCATCGCTTCAGCGATGCCTTAAGCGTTTCCGGAACCAGATCCCCTTTAGGGGCTGCATTCCCACTATTGCTTCGCGCCTTCTTCTCTGGCCAGCTTCATCTTCGCGGAATCGAGCTTCTTCTGCACCCGCGCCTGGTCTACCGGATCGACGTCCGCGGCTATGGTGCGGTTCCACTCGGTCAGCGCCCGCTCCCAGTTGGTCGCAGCCAGCTTCAGGCGTCCGGTTTTCTGGTACAGATCGCCCAGGTGGTCGAGGACGGTGGGATCGGTATTGATTTTCTGCG
>JBEKWL010000001.1:0-83093 GCA_049513095.1 Terriglobales bacterium | reverse complement strand
TCCACCACCAGTTCGACTTCGCCGGTGGGGATATTGGGATTGATGGTGTCGGCATCGCGGCGCTTGACCGTGCCGATGGCGGCGATCACGAACTCGTTGCGCAGCGCTTCCGCTTTCTCGTGCACGGCGGCGCTCAGTTCGTAGTTGAACACGACTTGGGTCACGCCGGTGCGGTCGCGCAGGTCGACGAAGATGATCTGGCCGAGGTCGCGCCGCCGGTTGCACCATCCCATGAGCACAGCTTTTTTGCCAGCATCGGAGAGCCGAAGAGCGCCGCACATATGAGTTCGTCTGAGGTCGCCTAAGAAATCGAGCACGTTTTCGCCTTGTGTTACCGAAATTGGTACCGCTGAAATTACTGTGGTGAGTCGAACGGTTGATTATAAATGGAACCGGGAATCTGGCTTCGCTCACAACGACAAGATCGGAAGCGGCGCTACTTCCGTAAAATCCGCTGCGCCAGTTCCGCGCGCGGAACTGTGACTTGTTCGCCGGAGGCTAGATGCTTGAGCGCGAATGCATCGGCCGCCACTTCGTTCTCGCCGACGATGAGGATGAATCGCGCCCCCATCTTGTCCGCGGCCTCGAACGATTTTTTTAAGCGAAACGACTCGTCGCCGAGATCGACCACCAGATCGTGGCGGCGCAGTTCAGAAGCCACACGGGCGGCTTCGCGATTCATTCCGCCGCCGAGCGGAGCGACGTAAACGTCGGGCTTGCGGATGACCGAATCGGCCGACGCTGCCAACGAAAGCACCAGCCGATCCTCTCCGATAGCGAAGCCAATTCCCGGAGCGGGCGGGCCGCCGAGCGCTTCGGATAGGCCGTCGTATCTTCCGCCGCCCAGAATCGCATTCTGCGCCCCTAACGACCCATGCGTAAATTCAAACGCAGTTTTTTGATAGTAATCGAGACCCCGCACCAGGCGGGGGTTCTCGACGTAGGGAATGTGGACGGCGTTCAGGATTTCTTTTACCTGGTCGTAGTGGGTGCGGCAATCTTCATCCAGGAATTGGCTGATGGTGGGAAGAGTCTTGATGATCGGTTGGTCTTCGGGGACTTTGCAGTCGAAGACTCTTAGAGGATTGGTTAGGGCGCGGCGCTGGCAGTCCTCGCACATTTTCCCTACTACGGGTTGGAGGGCGTTGCGGAGGGCCTCATTGAATCTTACGCGGTCGGCGGGGCAGCCCACGGAGTTCAGTTCGAGCGTCCAGTTGGCGATGCCGACGCGGTCGAGCAGCGCGGCGAGGAGTTCGAGAATTTCCGCGTCTCGGGCAGGAGACTGGCTGCCGGAAGCGGCAGGGCCGATGATTTCGGCGTCAATCTGATAGAACTGCCGGTAGCGTCCTTTTTGCGGGCGCTCGCGGCGAAACATCGGGCCGATCGAGAAGAATTTATTCAGGCCCCGCTCCCAAAGTTTGTGCTCGATGTAGGCGCGGACGATGCCGGCGGTGTTTTCGGGGCGGAGGGTCAGCGATTGTCCTTTATCGCTTTCTGCGCGGCCGCGATCCTCCCAGGTGAACATTTCTTTGGAGACAATGTCGGTCTCTTCGCCTACGCCGCGGGCGAAAAGTTCGGTGGACTCAAAGATCGGCGTGCGGATTTCGTGGAAGTTGTAGGCGCGGAAGACGTCGCGGGCGGCGGCTTCGACAAAATTCCAGAGCGCCGTGTCGGGCGGGAGAAGGTCGCGAGTTCCTCGGGGAGACTTGATCATTTCGTCGCTGGTGGTTCCACTGGGTGCCGCTCGTTGTACAAAGTGAGACGGGGCAAGCCCCGTCTCTACGGTGGTACGTGATTAGTTTAACGTCGAACCAGCAGATTCGGGCAAATGGACGAGAATGTTCCCACGGACGATACTACTCATCAGGCCGAACTGCCATGCGTCGCGTACAGTTCATCGAATTTCATGATCAACCGTGGTTCCCGTCATCTCTTCGAGATTACGTTACGGACGCGCTGCAGTTTGGGTTCAATCTCTTTAAGGTCTACTCGCCCATCGCCCCGTTGCTGCAAGGCGCACTTGACTCTGCACGAAGCCGATCGATTGTTGACTTGTGTTCAGGCGGGGGCGGGCCCTGGTTAGACCTTGCTCGAAAGCTCCAATCGCGAAAGCCCGAAGGAGACCCGCCGGTCCTGGAGATTTGGCTCACAGATAAATACCCCAACCTCAGGGCATTCGAAAATGTCAGAACGGTTTCTGAGAATCACATCGCTTTTTATCCGGGCTCGGTGGACGCGATGAACGTTCCGCGTGAACTGAAGGGCCTGCGAACGATGTTCACGTCGTTTCATCATTTTTCGCCAGAAGGGGCTCGCGCCATACTGCAAAATGCCGTCGATGCCGGGGAAAGCATCGGCATATTTGAAGTGACGCGGCGCGCTCCGTCAACTATTTGCCTTATGTTTGCCTGGGTTCTTATGCTGTTCGTCTGCACACCGTGGATCCGTCCGTTCCGCTGGTCACGGTTGCTCTGGACGTATTTAGTTCCGATAATTCCCCTGGTTTTGCTGTTCGATGGAGTGGTCTCTTGCCTGCGGACATATCGGCCGCAAGAACTGGGTGAAATTGTCGAAAAACTGACCGCAGCCGAATACCAGTGGGAGAGCGGCGAGCATTCAAGAGCGAGTGGGGAGGCGCCAATTACTTACTTGATTGGTTATCCGCGGGCATGCGTCCAGGAGATTTATTAAATAGCGGTGCGGCTAGCGCTGTCCTGGTGGAGAGTTCGTGCACATCGGGATTAGTCACATGGCGACGGTTAGCCGAGAAGACTCAGGTCTGGGCGGTTCTCTGCCGTATGTGCCGGGTTGTGGACTACGCCATAAGTAGTAGCTTCGGGACCTAAATGGTCTTGGCTAAGCCACTCGGGTACTTGTAAAGAACGCAGAAAAGGTTAAATTCCAGGAGCGCCCATAAATTGAACGGGTCTCCACGAGTGTGTCCCCCAATGTTCCTGCAAGAATGGTTCGCGTCAATAGGAGCGCGGCTTCGCTCCACCTGGCAACTTACCTATGAAGAGGGGGGCACAGATGTTCGGTCGAAAAGGCGGCCATGACGAACGGACTGTACATCACAGACGTGCTGGCCGGCCCGCAGGTGCCGTAGATGTGGCAAAGCCGCTCCCGCAGAGCCACGCGTGTGAGAAGGAAAGTCTGTTTCGTTTGTTCCGAAGTCTCTCCCTACCACAAAGGATTTTCCGTCGCAAAGTGTCACTCCGATACTGTCTGTTGGCGTTTCTCTGCTTCCTCGCTGTTTCCTTTGCGCGAGCTGAAAGCGTCGGGCCGGTTCTGATCACACAGAATGTAGATGAAAGCAAATTGGCAACACTTGGGGGCAACACCCGGCCAGAGGCGATGGCGAAATACGATCGCGGGTTGGTGGCTGACAATCTTTTGATGGAGCACATGCTGCTCCTGTTAAAGCGGTCCCCGGAGCAGGAGCAAGAGCTGGAAAAATTGATTGATGAACTTACCGACTCGTCCTCGCCCAACTTTCATCGCTGGCTCACGGCCGAGGAATTCGGAGAGCGATTCGGGGTCGCGAAACAAGACCGCGACACGATTAAGAATTGGCTGCAGTCGCATGGTCTCAAGGTCAATGTGGACTACAGCAACGACGTGCTCATCGACTTTTCCGGCACAGCTGGTCAAGTACGAGGGGCCTTCCACACCGAGATTCACAACTTGGAGGTGAAAGGCGAGAAGCACATCGCCAACATGAGCGATCCGCGAATTCCGGCCGCGCTGGCGCCGGCGGTAGTGGGAGTGGTGTCATTGCACAACTTCATGCCCGATACCTTGACTAAGCTGCGGCCAGAATACACTTTTGGCGGTTGTTCTGTAGGGACATGTTATGCGGTGGTTCCAGCCGATCTGGAGACGATCTACAACCTAAATCCACTTTTCAGCGCGGGCATTTCAGGGCAAGGTCAAACGATTGTGGTGATCGAGAGTTCGAACGTCTCCGGCACCACGGATTGGACTACGTTCCGTTCGACATTTGGCCTTTCTTCGTACACCGGTGGATCGTTCACGCAGATCAATCCCGCCCCTCCGAATGGCACCAACAACTGCACTCCGGGGGTGAACACCGCCGCTGTGGAAGCGACTGTGGATGCCGAATATGCCAGCGCGGCCGCACCCAGCGCGTCCATCGTGCTGGCTTCGTGCGATAACACGACGGCAACTTTTGGCGGCTTGATTGCGCTGCAAAACCTGTTGAACAAAAGCGGCACGCCACCAGCGATCATGAGCATCAGCTATGGCGAGTGTGAAGCAATTAACGGCGCATCGGCCAATGCAGCTTTCAACTCGACCTATCAGCAGGCGGTCACGGAAGGTGTCTCGGTCTTCGTTGCCGCTGGCGATGCGGGCGCGGCGATGTGCAGCAGAAGCACATACGGTGATATCGCCACTTATGGTATTGGAGTCAGCGGTTACACATCGACTCCTTATAACGTATCCGTTGGTGGGACCGACTATGGCGATACGTATGCCGGCACTAACAGCACGTACTGGAGTGCTACCAACTCGCCAAAGTATGGATCAGCCAAGTCCTATGTCCCCGAAATTCCCTGGAACGATTCCTGCGCTAGCGGCCTAATCGCGGAGTTCAACGGCTTTGGCCAAACTTACGGACCCAGTGGCTTCTGCAACAGCAGCGCGGGAGAAGCGTATTACCTCAACTTCGAGTCAAGCGGCGGCGGGCCCAGCGGCTGTGCTACGGGATCGCCATCGCAATCAGGTGTAGTAGGTGGAACGTGCGCCGGGTGGCCAAAGCCGTCGTGGCAAACGCTGGTCGGAAATCCCAGCGACGGTGTGCGCGACATTCCCGATGTTTCGTTGTTCGCCGCTGACGGAGCTTGGGATCATTATTACCTAGTGTGCTTTACTGGGCGAGGCTACAGCTGCACCGGTTCGCCTGACACTTGGCTGAACGCGGGAGGCACATCGTTCGCCTCGCCGATCATGGCTGGGATCCAGGCCCTCGTGAACCAGAAAGCCGGCGGGCCCCAAGGCAATCCGAATCCCGTCTATTACAGCCTGGCGGCCAGCGAGTATGGCAAGAGCGGCGACAGTTCCTGCGACTCAAGTCTTGGGAATCGGGTTGACAGTTCGTGCATTTTCCACGACGTGACGCTGGGCGACAATGACGTGGGTTGTGGCGCGGGCACCCTCGGCATGAACAACTGCTACCTGCCATCGGGCACAATTGGGGTGCTCTCCACTTCCAACAGTGCGTATCAGCCGGCTTACGGCACGCAAACTGGCTGGGACTTCGCAACCGGAATCGGCACGGTGAACGCCTTTAATCTGGTGAACAACTGGCCGGCGCCGGATTTCACGCTTTCAGCCAATGCGAGCAGCGTGACCATCGCGCAGGATAGCAACGGCAATAGCACCATCACCATCACCCCCGTGGCCAGCTTCAGTGGAAGCGTCACTCTTTCCGCGTCGGGCCTGCCCAGCGGCGTGACCGCGGCTTTCAAACCCAATCCCGCCACCACTACCAGTACGCTAACCTTGACCGCCAGCGGCACGGCAGCCACAGGAACGGTCACGGTGACGATCACGGGGGTGTCTGGGAGTTTGACGCATACCACAACGATCACGTTGACGGTGAAACCGTCGGGGAACTTTACCCTCTCGGCCTTGCCGAACGCCGTTGCCATTGCGCAGGGCGGAGCCAGCGGCACGAGCACCGTCAGCATCGCTCCGGTTAACGGATTTGCCGGCAATGTAACGCTGACCGCTTCCGGGCTGCCGAAGGGCGTGACCGCTTCGTTCAGTCCGAACCCGGCTACTGCAACCAGCATCCTGACCCTGACGGCAAGCGCGACGGCGACGAAGGAGACAGCAACGGTAACGATTACCGGAACTTCGGGGAGCCTGAGCGCAGCCACAACGATCACGTTGACGGTGAATCCGTTGGGGAACTTTACGCTGCTGACGGCCTCGCCGGAGAAATTGACGGTCGCCCAAGGCAGCAGCGGAACCAGCACGATGACCATCAACCCGACGAACGGCTTCGATCAGGATGTCACTCTGAGCGCGAGTGGACTGCCGAGCGGAGTAACGGCATCGTTCAGTCCCAACCCGGCCACTTCCACCAGCACGTTGACGCTGACGGTGAGCGGGTCGGCAGCCATCGGGAAATCGACAATAACCATCACCGGCACGTTTGGAAGCCTGAGTCATAAGACAACGGTCACGCTCACCGTATATGCGAACTACACCCTCTCGGCCTCGCCGAACGCCGTTGCCGTTGCGCAGGGCGGAGCCGGCGGCACGAGCACCGTCACCATCGCTCCGGTTGACGGATTTTCCGGCAATATAACGCTGACCGCTTCCGGGCTACCGAAGGGCGTGACCGCTTCGTTCAGTCCGAACCCGGCTACTGCAACCAGCATCCTGACCCTGACGGCAAGCGCGACGGCGAAGCAGGAGACAGCAACCGTAACGATTACTGGAACTTCGGGGAGCCTGAGCGCAACCACAACGATCACGTTGACGGTGAATCCGTTGGGGAACTTTACGCTGACGGCCTCGCCGTGGAAATTGACGGTCGCCCAAGGCAGCAGCGGAACCGGCACGATGACCATCAACCCGACGAACGGCTTCGATCAGGATGTCACTCTGAGCGCGAGTGGACTGCCGAGCGGAGCAACGGCATCGTTCAGTCCCAACCCGGCCACTTCCACCAGCACGTTGACGCTGACGGTGAGCGGGTCGGCAGCCATCGGGAAATCGACAATAACCATCACCGGCACGTTTGGAAGCATGAGTCATAAGACATGGGTCACGCTCGCGGTCAGCCAGTAAGCTTGATTTAATTTATTTAACGGAAAATCAAGAATCCGTTCCCGAATTCTCGCCCGGCCAATTCAGTGTTCCAGAGGTTGTGGTGCGTGTCTCAGACTCCGGCAAGGTTGGGGGTGAGCTTTTGGTAGCCGTTGTCGGCAGCCCAGAGATCAAGGGAGACGGCGGCGAGTTCGTCGACGATCGGAACAGCGAGGCCATCCTTGGTCATGTCGATGGTCTTGATGTAATGGTGACACGATTCACAGGCGTCGATGCGGACGTGCGGGATCTCCTGGGGCGTGAAGACTGGAAGAGACTCGAAACGGTCTTCGCCGCAGGCAGGGCAGACGACCCGCGGGAAGGTCCATTCATTCATGCATAGAGAGCAGACGAGGGAGCGGCGGGCGCCGTGGTCCTGATCGCGGAGGACTGCGCAAATGGGTTCCGAAGCGCAAATGGAACAGGTGGCGTGGCGCATCGCGGCGGAGGTGCTGTGTCCGGACTGGGCGAGCCACTCGGCATAAGGCTGGAGAAAGGCGAGTACGATGAAACGATCGGCGGGCGCCAAGGCAGTGGAATCCTGCGCGAAGCCGTCATTCCAAAAACGCGTGAGGAGATGTGTCTGTTCGACGGCGTTGGCAGCGGCGAGATTTGAGGCGCGGTCGCGCATGGGAGTGGGAGAGATGTCGGCGAGCAAGCGCGCGAAGTCGGGAAACAGTGGAAGGGCGAGTTCAATAAGCAGAGGCCAGGGATTGGCGGAGTCGGTAGTCCCAGCCTGTCGCTGACGGGAGAAGGATGGTGCAACGCGTTGATCGTCAGAAGAAGCACCCCCACTTTTCCCGTCAGCGGGGAAGAGTGGGCTACCCGTTTCTCTGCTTTGGCCGAGAGAGTCGAAGACGTGTTGCTGGTAGAACGCGAGGCGGAAGTAGAAGCGAAGCAGTTCGGCGGCGCCCGGGTGACGTCCGGACAATTCGTGCACACGTTGGATCCGCTGAGCGAATGAGGGCCGCGGTGGTAGCTCGGGGATGAGTGGTTGATCGCCGAGTAAGGTGAATGGTGTGTTGCCGCCCATGGTTTCCTCTTACATTGCAAAACGGATCGCGAAAGACGTTTGCGATGCCCCACATTTACTTTGCGGCAGATGTGGGCACCCCATCAAAAGGACTATTTCTTCGCGGCAGATGCGCCGGTGATGCGGTCGTACCACAGCCGGTGGTGATAACGCGCCCAGGATTCGGAGACCTCGCCGCGGATGACCGAGGAAAATCCACCGCGCACCATAGCGGTGCCCATGTAAACATGGATGATGAATCCGCCGAAGGTGATGAGGAAAGCGACCGGATGCAGGAAGACGGATATCAGCCGTAGAAAGCGGAGGCTCCACGGCAGATAGTCGCTGAACCAGAGAATCAATCCGGTAACGAGGAGCGTCATGCCGCCCCAGAACATAACCCAGAAAAGATACTTCTGACCGAGATTGAAGCGGTCCACAGGCGCAAAGCGGTCGAAGCCGCGAGCAGCCTGAACCGGGTGCATCTCCTCTTCTTCGTTGCGGACGTAGGCGCGGACGGTCTTCTTCCACTCGAGGTCGGTGGGGGTAATGCGCATGTCGGGCAGCCACATGCGATACATGTAGACCACGGCTACGGTGAAAATGAGTCCCATCCAGGGATGGACGGCGCGGCTGACGGGGCCTCCGCCAAGCATCATTGCGACCCACCACATCCAGGGCGTCCAGAACGCGAGACCGCTAAGCGAGAGGTAGATATAAGAAAGCGCTGCGGCCCAGTGAACCAGGCGTTCGGTGAAGTTGTAGCGAAGTACGTTTCCGTGAGCGACCTTTACTGGCTTTATCATCGTCCTCCTCAGCGTGCTTCTACCTGCTTGATCTGGGCGTCTTCAGGAACGTGCTTGGGGCCAAAGCGCAAGTAATGGACGAAGGTGCCGGCGATCCCAGCAAGGATGGCGAAATTGCCGATCCACTTGAGCGGAGACTTCCAGAGCTTGACAGCGAACGAGATGCTGGGATTCCTCGGCAGGCCGTAGGCTTCGGGGTTATTACCGAAGGCGAGAACGGAAACGACGCTGGTGCCGCCGACGTCTGGCGGATCGTAAATGGCGGCCTCGGTGAAGCCGGCGGCCTTAAGCCGGTTGACGCAAGACTCGGCTTTCTGCAGGAGAACCTCCTTGGTGCCGAAGGTGAGGCAGTTTGTCGGGCAGGCCTTGATGCAGGCGGGCTCGAGTCCGACGGACACGCGGTCCACACAGAGCGTGCATTTATAGACCTTCTTGGTCTGCCTGCTCATTTTTGGGACGTTGAACGGACAGCCGGCGATGCAGTAGCCGCAGCCGATGCAGTTGTCCTGCTGGAAGTCCACGATGCCATTGTTGTACTGCACGATGGCGCCCGGTGCGGGACAAGCTACCATGCATCCAGGATCGGCACAGTGCATACACTGATCCTTGCGGAGGAGCCAGTGGAACGCGCCGTCGCTGGTCTCATGCTCGTTGAACTTGATGAGGTTCCAGAGATTGGGGGTGGTATCGGGCAGCGTCTGATAGGAGCCGACCTGAACGGTGGTCTCCGCGGGCAGATCGTTCCATTCCTGACAAGCCACCTCGCAGGCCTTGCAGCCGATGCACGAGCTTGTGTCGATGAGCTTGGCGACGACAGGCGCGCTGCGGATGCCCGGCGCCGGGGTTGAACTTGCCGACATTGCGCGAATTTCGAGTACTTTTCCGGCCACGGCGCGCCTCCTATGCCTTCTCCAGCTTTACAAGGAAGCCCTTGTACTCTGGCGCGAAGGAGTTTGGATCTACCACGCTGTGCGTCACGAGGTTCGCGATGGCGCCCTTTTGCTCGCCGGCGCCGAAGAAGCCCCAATGGATCGGCATGCCTATCTGGTAGACCTTCTTTCCGGCGATCGTCATGGCCTTGATGCGCTTCGTGACCATTGCCTTTCCCACGATGGAACCGCGGGCGGAGGTGATGCGCACGTTTTGCGCGCTCTTGATGCCCTTCTCGGCGGCGAGTTCTTCAGGGATCTCGACAAAGAATTCAGGCTGGCCCTGGAGGTTGTACTGATTGTTCTTCGTCCAGTAGTGGAAGTGCTCGGTGAGCCGGTAGGTGGTCGCGACGATGGGATACTCGTCGGATTTGCCGAGGCGATCCCACTGCGTCTTGAAGGGCTTGGCGGCCGGGTTCGAGTTCTGCCCCTCGGGATGGAGCGGGTTCTGCACCGGCGACTCCATGGGTTCGTAGTGCTCAGTCCACGGGCCATCGGCGAACTGACCGGGCACGAAGAGACGCGCCACGCCTTCGGGGTTCATGATGAACGGTCCCATGCCAGCTTCAGGCGGCGAGTCGGGCTTGTAATCGGGAACGTCTCCGATCCACTTGTCGCCATTCCACTTTATGGCGGCACGCGAGGAATCCCACGGTTTGCCGGTTGCGTCGGCCGAGCAGCGGTTGTACATGACGCGACGATTGGCGGGCCAGTTAAAGGCCCACTCGGAGTAGCGCCCCAGACCGCTGGGGTCGGCGCTATTGCGACGTTGCGTGAGGTTCCCGGCTTGGGTGTAGGAGCCGATGTAGAGCCAGTTGCCGCTCATGGTGGAGCCGTCGGCGCGGGCGTCGAGGAACTTTCCGAGCTGATCGCCAGCCTTGAGGGCGACGACCTTCGGGTCCTTCTCGTCCATAACGTCGGTGAGCGCCCAGCCGTTGATCTCTTTCGCGACCTCTTCGAGCGCAGGCTTGGTTGGACTGGTGTACCACCAGTTGAGGGCCTTGATGGGATCAGGATACTTGCCGCCTTCCTTCTCGTACAGTTCGCGAACCTTGAGGAAGATGCGGGCAATGATCTCCTGATCAGGCTTTGCCTCCCCGGGTGGATCGATGGCTTTGTACTTCCAGGCAATCCAACGGGCGGAGTTGGTGAAGGATCCGTCCTTTTCGGCGAAGTTGGCGGCGGGCAAAAGGAAGACTTCCGTCTGGACATCTTGCGGCTTGCCGTCATTCAGCCAGAGAACTTCGGGCTTCCAGAAGGAGGCAGTCTCGGTCTCGAAGTTCTCGGCGACGACGAGCCACTTGAGTTTGCTGAGGGCGGCGATGGCTTTGCGCGAGTGCGGTCCGTTGCAGACGGGGTTCATGCCGAAGCTGAACAGGCCGTCCATCTGACCTTCGTACATGTGATCGAACATGTATGCCCAGCTCCAGTTCTGATAGGTGCCGGGAGCGGCGCCGACGGGGAGCTTGGGGTGGAGGTTGAAACCGAACTCGTTGTCGGCGGTGGCGTTCTTGCCGTAATACGCCTTGAACTGGCTGACCACGAAGCGATCGTAGTTCGCCATGAAGTTCATGACGCCGGGGCGTAGCGGCTTGGGGCATACGGCGGCGAGGTAGTCGGAGAGCTTGGCATGGTCGGCTTTCTGAATGGCGATGTAGCCGGGAATGTTGTGATACGCCATTCCGCAGTCGGTGCCACCCTGAATGTTGGAATGTCCCCGGAGAGCGTTGACCCCGCCACCGGGCATGCCGACATTGCCGAGCAGAAGCTGGAGCATCGCGGCCGCGTGGATGAGTTGGACGGAGAAGCTGTGGTGCGTCCAACCGAGGGCGTACATGATGGTGCCGACCTTGTTGGGTAAGTAGGTGGAGGTGATGATCTCGGCGGCCTTCTCGAAGTCCTCGGGCGTACAGCCACAGATGGAGGAGACCATGGCAGGTGTGTAGCGCGCGTAGAACTTCTTCATGATCTGGAAGACGCAGCGCGGGTCCTGCATGGTCTCATCGACTTTGGCAAAATTGGTCTTGGGATCGATGTCGTAGGCCCAAGTGGACTTGTCGGTGTAGGACTTCTTTTCCTTGTCCCATCCGCTAAAGAGGCCGGTCGTCTCGTCGAAGGAGTAGCCGTCTTTCACCAGGAAGGTGGCGTTGGTGTAGAGCTTTACGTAGTCCTCCTGGATGCGGTTGTGAGTGAGGGCATAGTTGATGAGCCCGCCGAGAAAGGCGACGTCGCTGCCGGCGCGGATCTGGACAAACTTGTCGGAGACAGCGGCAGTGCGCTGATAGCGCGGATCGACGACAACCAGCTTGGCGTTGCGATTGCGCTTGGCTTCCATGGCGAAACGGAAGCCAACGGGGTGGTTCTCGGCGGGATTGCCGCCCATGGCGAGGATGACATCGGCGTTAGCAATGTCAGTCCAGCCGTTGGTCATGGCACCGCGTCCGAATGTGGCGGCCAAACTGGCCACCGTCGGGCCGTGTCATATTCTGGCCTGTTGTTCCATGGGGATAATGCCGAGTCCCGCACGGAAGGCTTTTACGAGCAGGTAGTTGATCTCGTTGGTGTCGGTGCATCCACCGATAACGCCGACGGCAGTGAGGCCATTGACGATGTGACCCTGCGCGTCGGTGGTGATGAGCTTTTCGTCGCGCGTCTGCTTGAGGAGGTGGGCGATGCGGTCGATGACGAAGTCCCACGACTTGTCTTCCCATTTGTCGCTGCCGGGAGCACGATACTTGACGGTGGTGAGGCGGCGCTCATTGATGACGTCCTGCTTGAGAGTAATGCCCTTAGAGCAGAGTGCGCCGCGATTGGTGGGATGATCAGCGTCACCTTCGATGTGGACGACAGCAGGTTTGACGTTGCCTGACTTGTCGCCCAACGTGTGAATGATGATGCCGCAACCCACGGCACAATAGGGACAAGTGGAGCGTGTCTCCGTGGTGCGGGCGATCTTCATCTCGCGTACTTCGGCATACGCGAGGGTGAGGTCGAATCCGAGAACGGAAACGGCCACGCCGCCGAGGGTACTGACCTTGAGGAAATCGCGTCGGGAGGTAGTCATGTGCGCGTCCTAGACTGCTTGAGTTTTAATGAAATTCGCTGGTGTCAGTGCAACGCCGGCGAACGCGATGCCCTCGCAGCGGTTCAGGGTGCGGCCCTGCGCATCCATCGCCAGGACGGTGCCTTTGAGAAAAGTCCTGCGAGAGAACTCCATCTTGTTGCCCCCGTGCTGCCCATTCCAAGAAGTTACGGAGGTGAACGGTTGCAGACGCCCACGACCGGCGTCCAGCGTGTAGTGCGCTAATGCGAAGAACTATACCCTCGGTTTGGCGAGATCGTCAATCGGGAAAACCCTGGGAAAACCTTCGGTGGCGGGGCGGCCTCGAACGGTCCTCATTTGGGGAAAATCGCCAGCGGTGAAACTCCCGCGCGTTGCACGGAGCCTTAGTCAGGTTTCCCTGTGTAGTGTTGTTCGCGGTGGACATCGGCATGGTCTTCCAAGGACTCCAGGTGAGTCGTGACTTCAGCGGGCATCCCCAGTTCGGCCGGCAGGCGTTCCTCCAGAATGGTTGCGAGGCGGTGGGCCTCGCTGACCGGTGTCAGGCGCGGGAACAACAAGTGCACTTCGATGATCTGGCGGTATCCGGTAGTTCGGAAACGGACGCCATGGTATTGAATGGCCAGTTCCGAGCAGATGGCATCCAGCTTGTCCCGAATTTTCCGACCGGCTTTGGGATCAGAAAAATCCATCAGCCCGACTGCCGAACGCCAGACCAAACGCCCTCCCGACCAGAGGATATTTGCGGCGACCGCGATGGCCACCAGAGGGTCGAACGGTTTCCAGTGCGTCAACAGCACCAGCCCCAGTCCTCCCACAACGCCGAAGCTGGTCCAGCTATCGGTCAAGACGTGTTTGCCGTTGGCTTCGAGAATGAGTGAATGGGTCCGCCGGCCTGTCCGCAGGAGATAGTAACCGAGACCCGCATTGAGTATTCCAGCCATGAGGACCAGCGATGCGCCGGTTCCCAGGTGCTCCAGTTGTAGCCCGGCAATCCACCTCCTGATCGACTCGAAGAAGATCGCAATGGCGGCCACGACGATCATTGCCCCTTCAAATCCAGCGGAGAAGAATGTGATCCGCTCGTAACCGTAGAGGAATTGAGGGGAAGCCGATTTTGTGCTGAGCCGAAGACTAAAAGTAGCAAACCCCACGGCGATTACGTGGATGACCGACTCGGCGGCATCGGAAAAAATGGCCGCCGAATGTGTCATGAAATAGGCTGTGGTCTTGCCGATCAGCATTGCCAAACCAACAATCAGGGAGAGACGCATGGCGAAACGCGCCTCGCGCAGCTCCCGTTCGTCTCTCCGTGTTGCCGCGCTAACCGTGGCTTGCGTAGGCATGCTCTGCATCCCTGTATCAAAGGCTTGGTAATCGGGAGATAGTGACACAAAAATCGCGCTACAAGATGTGATTTCGCTCACGCCACCCAGATTCTGAACGGGTGGTCAGCTACTCGGAAACTGCTCCACCACCAGATCCTTGTCTCCAGCGATGATGCCCCGGCATGGCGCGGCGGGAGGCGGGGACCGATAATCGGGCCATGTCTAATCGCAGCATGGCGCAGAACGAATGGCGGCGACGGATTCGACGGGTGGACGAACTTGGCGCCCAGCTTTGCGGCGGAAATCCTGCGCTTCTATGTGACTGTCGCGCGCTTTCAGGAAAATTTCTACGGGGAACGCGGCAGATGCGAGGATGCAAACGTCACTCGATCAGCACGCGAAGCTCTATCGAGCGGCGGCGCGCCCGTTCGGTTGTCCGCCGGTCTGCACCTCGCCACCGCCGACGAAGCCAGAGTGTTTCTTGTTTCTCAACCACGCGGCAGCTCGGCCTTCGGCCTCGGCCAGCTGTTGAGGAGACATTTTCCGGCTGATGGTTTTCTTGCCTTCCGCGATCTGCTCGAGCATCGGGGCTGCGGTTTTTTCCGCGAGCAGGTACCACATGTAGGCGGAGACGGAGTCGGGTTGGGCGCCCGCGGTCTGACCGTCTTTGTTCGGGCCGTCTTTTTTCTGACCGTCTTCGATCTGACCATCCTTGATCTGACCAAAATGCTCGGCTAAGCGAAGTTGCGCCGAAGCATAGCCGGCCTCGGCGGCTCCGATGATGGTAGAGAAGGCGTTGATGTCTCCGTTGGCGGTGTGCTGTGGCTGGGCTTGCGAGTTGTTCATGGTCAGGTAGAGCAACTCGGTGCGGCTGGAGACGCCCAGTTTGTCAAAAATACGGAACAGGTAGTTCTTGACCGTATGAGGGCTGAGGCTGAGAGTTTGAGCAATTTCGCGGTTGGTCATACCCGAGGCCAGGTGCTGGATGACCTGGCGTTCGCGCGTGGAAAGCAGTTCAATTCCCTTGTGGTTGGTGGCGCGGACGAGCGGCAAGCTGGCAAGAGCTTCGAGCGCATGATCGAGATCGACGCTACGCGCCCAGATTTGTCCTTCGTGGACGCTGCGAATGCATTTGCAGAGGCTCTCCAGCCGCTCTTGCTTGGAAAAAATACCCCTTGCGCCGGCGCGAAAGCACTCCAGCACGTCCTGGGGCTTGGAAGAATCCAGCAAGATGACGCCCTTGATCTGGGGCCGGAGCGCACGCATCTCGCGCAACACCTGGGTGCCGTGGCCGGGTTGGTCGTCCAAATTGTGACTGATGACCACGACATCGATGGGCACGCGGCTGATGGTGGCCAACAGTTCCTCGGAGTTCGAGGCCGCAGCTGCGACCTGCAGGCCACGATCGTTGCGCAGCGCGTCCGCTAAGAGTTGGGTGTGGATGCGCGTGCCGTCGGCAACTACGATACTGACAAAGTCCGAACCCAACTCCTCATGAGATGGCATCGGGTCTCCTGACATTTGACATTATGGTTGTGCGAATCGGATGGGGGGAATCACTCCGTTCGTTAGTTCGACGATGGCCTAGGGGGAGGAAGAAAGTGAGGCAAAAAGTCGGCCAGGGTCTCTTGGTACAGTTGAAAATGTACCACTAAACTCTCAAACCGGCAAGCGGGAGATTTGCAACCTATGCAAGAAAATGCGATGGTCGTCGGTGTTTTTTTGCGGTTTGACCGGTTGCACGACAATGCAAAGGGTTCGCCTTGGAACTGGTCCCAAAATAGGCGTCGTTGACAGGGTAGGAAGTCTAGTCTAACTATACTGTAATCAATAATATAACTTCAATCTACTGGACGGATTCATGGATGCCGGAGCGAACGGGTCGACCTCCCGCAGGAGAGTACTACAACGGGCGTGCCATGGAATAACGTCTCTGAGCTGTTCAGCTTAGTCATGAGAAGATCAGCCGGTGCATAAATAGGGACGTTATGTCCTAGGAAGTCCTGCCACTTGCACATTCTTGCAAGTGCCGTTAAGTTTAGGCATCGATTCCCCCTAAGTTGTTCGTGAGTTGTTCCTGTTGCTTTCCTCCCCCTGAAAGCGTTGAAGAGGTCTGCCATGCGATCCAGCATGTGGACCAAGCGGACCCAGTGCAATGGGACCCAGAGGGCGAAGCTGTGAGTAGTCCCAACCAGAACTATGAAGCGGGCAGCGGGATAAGCCAATGGGTATCGCAGGAAGAGCTGCGTTGGTACGCGCTGCACACCAGAGCGCGCCACGAAAAAGCGGTCGAGCGACGATTGCGAGATCAAGGCATGGAAACCTTCCTGCCGACGGCGGTGGAAGTGCATCGCTGGAGCGATCGCCAGAAGAAAGTCGAAGTGCCACTTTTCAGTTGCTATGTGTTCATCCGCTGCGCTTTGAGCGCGGCCGACCGGTCGCGTGTGTACCAGGTGGAGAGCGTTCACGGTTTTGTGGGCGTTCACGGCGCGAGCCAGCCGATTCCCGATGAGCAGATCGAAAGCATCCAGAACGTTCTGGCGCAGACGGCGCCCTGGCGATCGTACCCCTTTCTCAAGGTGGGGCAGCGGGTCCGGGTACGCGGTGGGGCGATGGACGGAGTGGAAGGCGTGTTTGTGGCGGAGAATGGCGACCACAGCCTGATCATTTCGGTCGATGCGATTCAGCGGTCGATGGCCGTGCGAATCGATGGTTATGACGTAGAGCCGATCTGAAGATCATGTCTCAGGTTCCAGGTCTCGGGAAGGCAAACCATCGTCGGAAGAAATTGTTGTCATCCGCCAATCAAGCAGTTCCCTGGTAAGCGATCCGGGATTTTCTTACAACCCTCAGTCAGGCACTCTTAAACATGTATCAGCCAGAAATCGAGCGAATCAGCGAAGAGTTGTATTTCATTGCGGCCAGCCCGGCCACACGCCGGCTGCGTACGCAAGCGGAGTTACTCTCGCAGACAGACGTGCCGGTGCTGGTTACCGGAGAAGCGGGAAGCGGGAAGACGACCGCTGCCCGGCTTATCCATTCGCTTTCGATTCGTTCCAGCTTCCCGTTCAAGCGAGTCGGTTGTGCGGTGCTCACCTCCGACCTGCTGGAGAACGAACTGTTCGGTTACGAACACGCTTCCGCCAACGGGCGACCGGAATCGACGGTAGGCAAGTTCGAGCAGTGTGCCAAGGGAACGATCTTGCTGGATGAATTCGATGCCTTGCCGGACGCAGTGCAACGGCGGCTTCTAAGACTGCTGGAAACGGGAGAGTTTGTCCGGTGCGGCGGCCAGAGCCCGATCCAGGCCGATGTGCGCATCATTGCCGCCACATGCGAGGACCTGGAGTTGGCAGCGGCAGAGAAGAGAATTCAGGAAGAGTTGTTCTACCGCTTGAGCGCTTTCGAATTGCGCGTGCCACCCCTGCGGGAGAGGCACGAGGAAATCCCGCTGCTGTTGGGGCACCTGATGAACCGGCTGGCCCGGCGCTATGGCGTGCCGGCCCCGCGCTTCGCAAGCGAGTTGCTGGATGCGTGCCAGCAGTGTGCGTGGCCCGGCAATCTGCACGAACTGGAGAACTTTGCCAAACGCTTCCTGGCGCACGGCGATGAGGGCGCGGCGTTGCAGGAATTGCTTTCGCGTCCCGATTACGGGTCCGCAAGTAAGGGTGGGAACGGAAACGGGCACGCGAAAAGCAGCGGTCCGCCTTCGAGCCTGCACACGTCGGAAGAAAAATCGTCTCTGAAGTTGCTGGTAAGAAACGCAAAAGGGGAAACCGAGCGCGGCGCGATTGCCGAAGCGCTCGAACAGACACACTGGAACCGGAAAGCGGCAGCTCGTTTACTGAATATCAGCTATCGTGCGCTGCTTTACAAAATCCAGGAGTACCACTTAGCGCCGCGCGCAGAGTCTGCACGACTTCTTGGTACCGACAGTGCGCGGGACGCGAAGTAGCGCTGACGTGAAATAGCGACGATTAAACCCTGTGGCACTGAACAGCTACGATTGAACCCCACGGTTGAGCCATCTACGGTTGAGCCGGGGAATGGCTGAGAGGCATGCTTATGACGGAACCCATGACGGCCCATCGCATCACGGCGGTCCTGACGCTTCTGGTAGTGGTGTCCATGGGAGCGTTCGCGCAAACCGGGTCCGCATCGCAACCACCGGCGCCCAGCGTCGCTCAAGCCGATAAGCAAGCCAGCGAGACGAAAGCGGAAGGCTCGCGGGCCGCACATTCGGACAGTTCCTACGTGATTGGCGCCAACGATGTGCTGGCAATCAATGTGTGGAAGGAACCGGACATCTCGCGTTCCGTTCCCGTTCGTTCTGATGGAAAGATTTCTTTGCCGTTAGTCGGGGAATTGCAGGCGGGTGGCCAGACGCCGCGGCAACTGGAACAAGAGATCACCATACGCCTGAAGAGCTATATCTCCGAGCCTGAAGTGACGGTCATTGTTACCGATAGCAAGAGTCAGAAGGTGAACATCATGGGTATGGTGACCCGACCGGGCGCCTATCTGTTGACGAGTTCGACCACCGTGCTCGATGCGATTGCTATGGCCGGGGGCTTCAAAGACTTCGCCAAGCAGAAGTCAATCTATGTTCTTCGACCAGCTCCGGACGGTACGCAGCAACGAATCCCGTTCAACTATAAAGATGTCATCAAAGGCAAGAATCCGGCGGAAAACGTCCGCCTGCAGGCTGGCGATACGGTGGTGGTTCCGTAGTTGTGATTATGAGTATTCGACGCTGGTTGATTCTCGGGTGGATGGCGGCGGGGTTGCAGGTTCTCTCGGCGGGGCAGAACCCGCCTCCGCAGAACCAACCGGCGCAGGATTCCAGCGCCGATAGCACGAGAACGGCTCCGGTAGCCGCACTCTCGGCCATAGCGGGAATGCAGGGTGAGGGCGACGCAGAGGACACGAACAACGATCTACCTAATATACCGGCAATGCTTGGGGGAGCTGGAATATCTTCGGCCTTCATCTCCGAGTTAGAACGATCGAACTATCTGCGAGGCGGGGTGAATGTGGGCGCGGTCTATGATTCCAACCCGTTGCTGCTTTCAAGCGGGACGGAAAGCGGTACGAGCGAGTCGTTCTTCCCCAACATAAGAATTGAGGAGTCGTCGTCGCGAGTGCGCTGGATGCTTGGATACGCTGGCGGCCTGACTGTGAATCAGAACATCACAGATCAGAACTGGGGGTCGCAAAACCTGAATTTCGATTCGCAGTACCGGTTGAGCCCGCACGTGAACCTGCGGGTGGCAGAAAGCTTTTCCATGACCACGGGATTCTTTGACGCGGGCAATGGCACCGGAGTCGTCGCCGGATCAGGCGGACCGAACGCCAGTCTGATTGCTCCATTGTCCACACAAAGATCCAGTATGACGACGGTCGAGACGAATTATCACTTTGCCTTGAACGATCTGATTGGGGCGAGCGGGTCGTTCTATGATATACACTTCACCAACGTTCCCGCGGGGACTCAGCTGACGGATTCGCAAACCGCTTCAGGGACTGCCTTCTGGCTGCACCGGATCTTGCGGGGAGACTGGGGCGGCGCAAGCTACGGTTTCCAGCGCATCACCTTCAGTCCCAGCGGCGAGACCCGGGTCAATAGCTTCTTTGCGGTGGACACACTGAGCCTTTCGAAACAATTCACACTGACTGGCTTCCTCGGCCCTCAGTATTTGGAGAACCAGGGTTTGGCCCCGGGCGCGCTGCCGGTTGCTCCATCCAATAATTGGTCCGTCGCGGGCGGAATGCAGGGCGGCTGGGCGAACCAGCGTACTGGCGTGTCTGCCGGATTCTCCCGAAACATCAGCGACGGCGGCGGCGTTATGGGCGCCGTCCGTTTGCAGACCGTTAATGGCACGTTCCGCCGCGCACTGGTTCCGGGGTGGACGGCTGCTCTTGCGGCGAGCTACGGAACGAACCAGTTGCTTACCTTCCCCTTGGCAGGCAGCGCTAGTTCAATCAATATGACTTCGGTAGGCGTCTCGCTGGAGCGTGACATTGGGAAGAGTATCGGGATCCGAATGGGCTACACGCACGACTTTCAAGAGCGGTATTTTGCGGCGACACCCCCAGCCCTGACGCAGGATACGAGTCGAAATCGGATTTTTGTCACCTTTTCGTACCAGTGGGCCAAACCCTTAGGAATGTAGGCATGGAAGAAGAACTGCAAGAATCAAACGAGCTACCGGATTTTATCGAGATCAAGGGAATCGTCCGCCGTCGGCGGTGGCAATTTCTAGTGCCCTTTTTTTGCGGCTGGGCGCTGGTGTGGGGAGCGAGCTGGCTGATTCCTTCGACATATCGGTCGGGCACGCTCATTCTGGTGGAGCAGCCATCCGTTCCTGAAAAATATGTGGTCTCGAATATCAACAGCGACATCCAACAACAGCTGGACAGCATTACGCAGCAAATCCTGAGCCGCACGCGCCTTGTCCGCATCATTGAAAAACTCGGTCTCTACGCCCAGGAACGGAAACACAAGAGAGCGGACGATCTGGTGGAGAAGATGAGCAAGGACATCGAAATCGAGCTCTCGCGCGGCGACGATAAACGGCTCTCGGCGTTCAATATCTATTACGAGAGTCGCGATCCGAAGATGGCGCAGGCGGCCACGGCCGAGCTCGCGAACCTCTTCATCGCGGAAAATCTGGAGCAGCGGCAGGAGCGTTCCGAGAACACGACCAACTTCCTCGAAAGTCAGGTCGAGCAGGCGCGCGCAAAACTCGCAGAACAAGAAGCCAGAGTGCGCGTGTTCAAAGATCAGCACCTGGGCGAGTTGCCCACCCAGACCCAGAGCAATCTGCAGATCCTGGCCGGCCTTCAGAGTCAGGTGCAAGTGAACCAGGATTCGCTGAACCGTGCCAAGCAGCAAAACACTTATCTGGAATCGCTGATCAATCAGTATCGCGCCATGGATCGTGGTTCGAAGCCGGGCGAGGGCGGCCCGGTTGGGCTGGCCGAGGTTGACAAAGAGCTGGATCTACTGAAGGCGCAGTTGGCGGACTTGACTTCCCACTACACCGACAAGCATCCCGACGTCCGCAAGACCAAACAGCAGATTGCCCGGACCGAGCAGATGCGCGCGCGGATCGTCGCTGACATGAATAGTCCAGCGAGTAACCCCAGTCCGGAACCGGCCGCCACCACATCGCTCGATCCGAAAAGCGCGCCACTGCTGGAACTGGAAAGCCAGCTGAAGGCCAATCGCCTCGAAATCGCGAACCGGGAGGCGGAAATCAAAGACGAGCAAAACAAGATCATGCAATACCAGGGACGGCTGAATATGGCCCCGGTAATGGAGCAGCAGTTCGCCGACATCACGCGCGACTATGATCAGTCGAAGGCCGATTACGAATCCCTGCTGAAAAAGAAGAACGAGTCGGAAATGTCGACCGACCTGGAGAAAACGCAACAGGGCGAACATTTTCGCATGTTGGATCCGCCGAATCTTCCGGTAAAACCCTACAAGCCAAACCGTCTGCTGTTGTGCTTCGCGGGATTAGCGGTGGGCCTTGTTCTCGGCGGGGCCTTCGCCTTCGGCCAGGAAAAGCTGAGCGGCAAGATCTATAGTGAGCGCGACATCAAGAAAATGGTTCCCTTCGATGTGATCGCGGAAATTCCGCCGATCGAGAGCTTGGAGGAACAGTCGTCCCATCGGCGTGGTGTCTGGATCGCGGGTGCGGCGGCAGTGGTGATCGTGGGTTTCATACTGTTAGGATCGGCTGTAACCTATTTGTACGGCTAGAGATTATGTATAAGAGCCTATACAATCTGCAGCGAAACCCGTTCGAGATCACGCCGGACCCGTCGTTTTTGTTTCCCACGACGCGGCACAACGAAGCGCTCGCTTCGTTGTATTACGGGGTGACGGCGCACCGGGGATTTGTAGTTTTGACGGGCGAGGTGGGTACGGGGAAGACGCTCATGCTGCGCTCGTTGCTGGGGTTGCTGCAGCGCCGCGATGTGGCCTTTGCCCTGATTTTCAATCCATCGCTTTCGCCACTGGAATTCATGCGCTATATCGCGGGCGATTTTGGGTTGCAAGTCACGGGCAAGGCCAAAGACGAGCTGATCCACGTGCTGAATGGCTTCCTGCTGCAGAGACATCAAAAGGGATTGACGACGATTCTGGTGGTGGACGAAGCTCACCACCTGTCGCCGGAAATACTGGAAGAGATCCGGCTTTTGACCAACCTGGAAACATCGCAGCAAAAGTTGCTGCAGATCGTGCTGGCGGGGCAGCCGGAACTCGATCAGAAACTCGATTCCCATGAACTCCGGCAGCTAAAACAGCGGATCGCGCTGCGTTGCCATCTCGAACCGCTCAGTGCGAACGAAACCAGGGAATACATGAACCGCCGTCTTCGGATTGCAGGGGCGCCAGCCGCGGTCGAGATTTTTTCCGCGCCAGCGATCGAGGCTGTGTTCCGCCACTCTCGGGGAATTCCGCGGCTGATCAACACTATCTGCGAGAACGCGCTGCTCGCGGGCTACGCCAAACATGCGGCCACGATTACCTCCGAACTCATAGACGGCGTCGCGCGGGATTTACGGCTCGGGGTGGTGGCCTTGGAACCGAACCATGCTGGAACTCGGCTGGCGGAAGAACCGGAACAGCGCGAGCTCCTGCTGGCGGTGAAGACGCTGCTCGAAGTGCGTGAGCGCATGCAGCAGGGATCCGGGACGAAGGGCCGACTGCAATAGGCAAGGTGTCTTCTACATGAGCTATATATTTGAAGCGTTGCAACGAGCGGAGACCGAGCGGTCGGGCGGAAGCCTGCCGAAAAATGCCGACTCAGTCGCGGATCTGCTGCAAGGGGTCGACCAGGAAATCGAGCGCAAGCAATCTCTTCCCGAATTGCCGGCGGCAGCGACACCAGAGTCTCCAGGGGCAGAGACGTTTACCTCCGCGAAAGTGCTCTTGCCAGCAATGACGGCAGATTCCCGACTGGTGTGTTTGACGGACCAGGGCGGCTTGGCAGCGGAGAAGTTTCGCGTGCTGGGGTTGAAGCTGCGACACCTGCGCGAACAGCGCAAGCTCAAACGGATCGTGATCACCAGCAGCATCCCTGAAGAAGGGAAGAGTATGATCGCAGCAAACCTTGCGCTTAATCAATCGCGGAGCAAAATTCTCAAGGCGGTGCTGATCGATGGCGATTTGAGGCGACCCGAGTTAGGGCGCCGTTTCGGCTTTCATCGCAGCCTGGCTGGTCTCAGCGAGGTTCTCCGTGGAGAGCGTCAGCTGTCTGAAGTCGTGTACAAGATCGAGGGCTCCGGCCTCTGGTTCATTCCCGCAGGCGTGACCCCCGAGAATCCAATTGAGCTTATGCAGTCGGGCCGGCTGCAGCAGTTGCTCGAAGAACTCGGAACATTTTTCCATTGGATTATTATCGACACCCCTCCGGTTCTTCCTCTGGCGGATACACCACTCTGGATGAAACTGGCGGATGGAGTGTTGCTTGTGACCCGCGAGGGGGTATGCGAAAAGAAGCAGCTCGCGCGGGCTGTGGCAGCCCTCGACAATTCCACGATCCTTGGCGTGGTCGTAAACAGCTGTAGCAGGAATGACACCAAGTATTATTACTCACGGTATAGCCCGGCAGCGGCGGAAGGTGAGAATCTCCCTCAGCCGAAAGCCGATAGTTAGTTTTATCTTTCCCATTAGACTCAAACTCCCTCGTTAGAAACTCAAACGTATCCGCGAAACTACGATGCACTTGTTGCTATCCGTAGCGCGCGAGGAGATAGATCCGTGGCGTCAACATCGGAAAACCCGCAATCCGTTGATCGGAAGTCTCAACCGCAGAACTTGCTCGACTCCCAAGAAATCCTCTCGGAAGAAGCTTTCCGTCGGATGCTCTCGCTGGAGCGCAAGCGTAGCGAGCGTTCGGAGCGGCCGTTCGTGCTTTTGCTCATCGAAACCGGGCGTAATCAGCCGGGCGACAAGCAAGGCCGCGACTTGCTGGACGTGCTTTCCGCGCTCCAGGGAGCGACCCGTGAAACCGACGTTACGGGCTGGTATACGACAAACTCGGTGGTGGGAATCATGTTCACCGAGATCATTCTGGAGAACAACGCAGTCCTCAGTACGATCCTTTCCCGGATCGGCGCGGCACTGCGCGACCGGCTCGACACCGATCAGTTCAGCCGGATCAAGTTTTCCTTTCATGTCTTTCCCGATGACTGGGATGCGCAGGATCCGGACCGTCCCAGCAACTTGACCCTCTACCCGGATCTCGAAGAGCGCCAAGAGACGAACCGGCTTCGCCTGGCCACGAAACGGCTGATCGACGTCCTCGGAAGCCTGTCCTTGCTGGTGATGTTGTCGCCCGTGTTTCTTGTCATCGCGGCGGCGATCAAGCTGACTTCCCGCGGACCGGTTCTGTTTCGGCAGAAACGCATCGGCGAGCATGGAACGCCGTTCACGTTTCTGAAATTCCGCTCGATGCACATAAATAATGATGCCAGCGAGCACAAGGAATACGTTCGTCAGTTGATCGCCGGTCAGGCGGAAAAGAAGTCTGCCAACGGAAACGGATTGGGTGTTTTCAAGCTGACGGACGATCCACGGATTACGCCGGTGGGCAGGATTCTGCGGCGCTCAAGTCTGGACGAACTGCCGCAGTTGATCAACGTGCTGCGCGGCGAAATGTCGTTGGTGGGGCCTCGTCCGCCCGTGCCCTATGAAGTGGAGGCCTATGCCACGTGGCATCTCCGCCGTCTGCTGGAGGCGAAGCCGGGAATCACCGGACTGTGGCAGGTGCATGGCCGCAGCCGCGTGGAATTCAACGACATGGTGCGGCTGGATTTGCGCTATGCGCGGAATTGCTCTCCCTGGCTCGATATGAAAATTCTTCTGCAAACTCCGAAAGCAGTCATCGGCGGAGACGGTGCCTGCTAGTTTCCTCCCCGATATCTTCTCCCGTTTCTTCTCCCCCAATGTCCTGCAGGGTTGCTGCGCGGCCCGAATTGTTCTTCGCGCAGCAACACAGTTGTTCTCATGAGGTGAACTCCTATGCTTAGGTTTGGCGTTGTCGGCTATGGCTATTGGGGGCCGAATATCGTGCGCAATCTGCGCGCACTGGAAGGTTGCCAAGTCGTCGGCATTTGCGATCAGACTCCGGCAGCCCGCAAACGCATACAGGCGGCGCATCCCGGGATCCCGGTCCATAGCGACTCCAAAGAACTGATAAAGTCGCCCGAAGTGGATGCCATCGCCGTGATCACTCCGGTGTGGGCGCACCATGAACTGACCAAAGCCGCGCTGGAAAACGGCAAACATGTGTTCGTGGAAAAGCCGTTCACCAGCAACGCCGCACAAGCGGAAGAACTGATTAACCTCGCGGAGCGGAAACACCTCCAGATCATGGTGGACCACACGTTCTTGTTTACCGGGGCGGTTCGCAAAATACAGAAGCTGCTCGCGGATGGGATGCTCGGCAATCTCTACTACTACGATTCGACCCGAGTGAACCTGGGCCTCTTTCAGCACGACTGCAACGTGATTTGGGATCTTGCGCCGCACGACCTCTCGATCATGAACCACCTGCTGCAGAAAGACGTGGAGGCCATCTCGGCCACCGGGCAAGCGCACCTCAACGGGCATGAAGACATCGCATTCATCACCGCATATTTTCCGGACAAGATGATCGCGCACATCAACGTGAACTGGATCTCGCCGGTCAAAGTTCGAACCACGCTGATCGGCGGCGAGAAGAAAATGCTGGTGTGGAACGATCTTGAAGCCGATGAGAAGCTGAAGATCTACGACAAGGGTGTGGACGTGAAGAGCCAGGAAGGTGTGTACAACCTGCTGGTCAGCTACCGTTCAGGCGACATGTGGGCGCCACAGGTCGAACAGGTGGAAGCACTTAAGTTGGAGCTGGGATACTTCGTGGAATGTATCACGAAGAGCGAAGTACCGTTCAACGACGGCCGCGCGGGACTGAAGGTCGTCCGCATGCTGGAAGCCGCGGACAAATCGCTGGCCAAGCGCGGCGAGCTCGTGTACGTGTAACTCTGCCCCGGCTGCCGGCAGTCTCCGCGGCCACCCAGCACATGCATTCCGCGGATTGCGAGACAACTTCTATGGATGAATTCCTCAGCATTGCCCCCAGTGTGAAACTCGGTCGAGACGTCAAATTTTCCAAGTTCATCAACCTCTACGGCTGCGAAATCGGCGATGAGACCAAGATCGGCGCGTTTGTAGAGATCCAGAAGAACGCTTCGGTTGGAAAACGTTGTAAGATCTCCAGCCACACCTTCATTTGCGAAGGCGTGACCATTGAAGACAACGTTTTCATTGGTCACGGCGTTATGTTCATCAACGATTCCTACCCGCGTGCCACGGCCGGGGGCGGAAGTCTGCAGACCGAAGCCGACTGGAAGGTCGAGAAAACGGTAATCAAGAAAGGCGCCTCGATCGGATCCGGCGCCACCATCCTGGCGAACCTTTGCATCGGAGAGAACGCCATTGTGGGAGCAGGCGCCGTGGTCACCAAAGATGTTCCAGCCAACACGATTGTGGCCGGCAATCCAGCAAGAATTCTGCGCCAAATTGAAACGGGGGTAGCTCAGTGAATCATTCGCAAAATATTCCTTTTCTTGATCTGGTCACGCCGCATGTCGAACTCGAGCCGGAGCTGACCGCGGTTTTTCAACAGGTAATCCGCAGCGCCGCCTTCGTCGGCGGGCCGATGGTGGAGAATTTTGAAAAAGAGTTTGCCGCGTACTGCCACACCGAACGCGCGGTCGCAGTCAACAGCGGTACGGACGCGCTCCGATTCGCACTGATGGCGGCCGGCGTGAAAGCGGGCGACGTGGTGGTAACGGTTCCGAACACGTTTATTGCGACGACCGAAGCCATCTCGCAGGCGGGGGCACTGCCGGAGTTCGTCGACATCGACGTGCGCACCTACAACATGGATTCGACGAAGCTGCGCGAGCATCTGGAGTCGCAGTGCACGATGTCCGAGGAAGGCAAGCTCATCAGCAAAAGGAGCAAGCGGCCGGTAACGGCCATTGTTCCCGTTCACCTTTATGGGCAGATGGCGGACATGGATGCGATCCTGGAACTGGCGGAGCAGTATCGGCTGCTGGTGGTGGAAGACGCGTGCCAGGCGCACGGGGCCGAATATTTCTCGCGCAAACAGAACCGGTGGTTTCAGGCGGGTTCGATGGGACGCGCGGGCGCCTTCAGCTTTTATCCCGGGAAAAACCTGGGAGCTTGCGGCGAAGGTGGCGCAATCACCACCAATGACGCGCGGCTGGCGGATGGCTGCAAAATGATCCGGGATCATGGCCAAGCGAAAAAATACTACCACGATATCGAGGGATACAACGGACGTCTCGATGCGATCCAGACCGGAATCCTGAGCGTGAAATTGAAACACTTGGCGGGGTGGAACGCGAAACGGCGGGAAAAGGCGGCGGAGTACAACCGTCTGTTTGCGGCTTCCGAAGGAGGAGTCCAGACGCCTTATGAACCCTCCTGGTCCCATGCCGTCTATCACCTGTATGTCGTGCGGACCGAGGATCGCGAAGGCATGATGGCGCATCTGGGTAAGGCCGGCATCGGCACCGGTATTCACTATCCGATTCCGCTGCACCGTCAGCGGGCTTATGAATCCCTGGGATACAAAGTGGGAGACTTCCCGGTGACCGAGAAAGTGGCGAGCCAGATTGTCTCTCTACCCATGTTTCCGAATCTCAGCGCCGAGCAACAGGGGCGGGTGGCGAATGAAGTCTCGCGCTTCCTGCAGACCGCCTTGGCCGCCAGCAAGTAAACGTTGAGGCAGATCTGGATCGGAAGAACTAGAAAGTCCTTCCCGCAGTTTCCGCCGTATGGCTCTAGTACGACCGGCCGCCACCGGGGAACCAGTAGAAGTTCGACAAATCCAGCAGTGCGCCTTTTCACTGCAAACGGTCCCGGCCATCTGCATTGCGGTGCGGGGCATGTGGTTTTGACTTTGATCGGGTGCGCTCAGGCCCCTTGAGGGGCCAGCAACCGAAAAGCCTCCGGCTCCGCCGGAGGATTCTCACCGCCAAGCGCTGCCGCTTCAGGCCGTGCTGTGCCAGTCAGCGCTCTCCGCCATGAGGATCCGAGCAATGAGGAAAAGATGATGTCCAACACTAGCGTGGCCATCCCCGAAGCTCCGAAAATACTTCCGCCAACGGTCCATAGGAAGATTTGGATCGACCTGGACAATTCCCCGCATGTGCCTTTCTTTCGTCCCATCATCGACGAGCTTAAGGCAAGAGGTTATGACTTGTTCGTCACGGCCCGGGACGCGTACCAAGTTCGCGAACTCATGGAATATTACGGGATAGACGGAAAGATCGTCGGACGTCATTACGGCAAGCACAAAATCCTGAAAGCGCTGGGGACCTGCTGGCGAGCCGTCGTTTTGATCGCCTTGGTTCGAAAGGAAAAGCCGGACCTCTCGGTTTGTCACGGTTCGCGCGGGCTCTTGATCACGTCCAAGTTGTTAAAGATACCGAGCTTTGTGCTGGGTGACTACGAGTTCTCAACCGGCGTGCCCTCCGTGAGAGCGACTTGGATGGTCATGCCGAGCATTATTCCAGACAAGGGTTCAAGGGAAGGCGGTCCCGAAATCTTAAAGTACCCTGGCATCAAGGAAGATGTATATCTGGCCAATTTCAAACCCGACCCGAAATTGAAGAGCCGACTGGGAATTCCTCGAGGATCATTGGTAGTTACGATTCGTCCTCCGGCTACGGAAGCACATTATCACAATCCCGAGGCGGAAGTTCTGCTGAAAGCGGCGCTCAACCGATTTGTAGCCAACCCGGAGACGAAGATCATTCTTTTGCCGAGAAACAAGCACCAGAATGACGAATTGAGCGCGGAGTGGCGGGAGGCAATTGCGTCGAATAAGATCCTGATCCCTGATCATGTGGAAGACGGAATGAATCTGATCTGGAACTCGGACCTTGTCATTAGTGGTGGCGGCACCATGAACCGCGAGGCGGCGGCGCTGCGAGTTCCGGTCTACAGCATCTTTCGGGGAAAGATCGGAGCCGTCGATCAGTACCTCGCGGACAATGGTCGCCTGGTGCTGCTAACGAGTGTCGAAGACGTTAGAAGTAAGATAGTCGCTGAACGCAGGCAGAAATCGGCCGAAGGGCCGGGCCAGCCGCACGTGCCCGCACTCGAGACGATCATTCAATACATCGAAATGGCTCTTGCTAGGGGTGTTCGCACCACCCAGTCGACAAATTGACGGGTTCAACCATGACCTTACAGCAGGCGGCGGCCGCGACAAGATTAGCAGACTCTCGGTGCCCCAGGAACGAGGAGATTGAAGCGACCGCGCGGAAGCTTCTGGCATACTGCCGGGCAAATGATTGGGCGGGCTACGACCCCTACGATGCTTTGAATAGCAGACTGTTCAAGGCGCTGCCGTTTCTGGATTCCAGACTTCCTCGTCTCGCCCTCACTCAGGTGTTGAAGCGCAGTCCGATCAATGTTCGTAGCCTGGCGCTGGTTCCGAAAACCCAGAACCCAAAAGCGATGGCACTGTTTCTAGCGGCGCTACTCAAGCTTCCGAACACGGTTGCGGACAGCCGCGAAGATCTCATCCGCTACATGATCGACCGCCTGGTGGCGCTACGCTCATCGGGGGTTTCTTACTGGTCGTGGGGCTACAGCTTTCCGTGGCAGGGACGCAGCATTCTGGTGCCTGCCGGCGCGCCGAATCTGATCTGCACAACCTTTGTTGCTGGCGCACTGCTCGATGCGTATGAGCAACGGCACGAGCAACTTTGTTTGACGATGGCAGTGGGTGCGGCCGAATACATACTGAACGACCTGTACTGGACTGAAGGTGCCAAGGCCGGCTTCAGTTATCCGATGCCCCGACTGCGCGGCGAAACCCACAACGCCAACCTGCTGGCAGCGGCCTTGTTCTGCCGGGTGTACAAGCAAACGGGCGAAAAGAAGTTCCTAGAGCCCGCTTTGCGCGTAGCGCGCCAAGCCGTAGCGAAGCAACGGGGTGATGGATCGTGGTTTTACGGCGAGCATCGTTCGCAGCGTTGGATCGACAACTTTCACACCGGATACAACTTGGGCGCGCTAAGGCAGATTCAAAGCTACGCGGACACTAACGAGTTTGAAGCGAATATCCGCGCCGGATTTGACTTCTATCGCACCCATTTCCTCCGCGGAGACGGCGCAGCCCGGTACTTCCATAACCGAACCTACCCGATCGACATTCACTGTCTGGCGCAGAGCATCATCACGCTGGCTGAGTTCCGGGATTTAGGGGCGGACAGCGTGGCATTGGCGCACTCCGTCTTCCGGTGGGCCATGGCTAACATGTGGGACACGCGGGGTTTTTTTTACTATCGTGTGCTCCGCTCATGCACTATCCGGACGTCATACATGAGATGGTCGCAGGCATGGATGCTCCTGGCGCTTTCTACTCTCCTCGTTGCTTCGAACACTAAAGAGAGACAGCTGGAGACTCAAGATTTTGCCGAATTCGTGAGGTCCTGTTGACGCTTCCGGTTTACGTTCTAATCACGCCAGCGCGGAACGAGGCCCAGTTCATTGAACTGACCCTCAAGTCGGTGGTGGCGCAGACCGTCAGGCCGCTCCGGTGGGTGATTGTCAGCGACGGTTCTACGGACGGTACGGATGACATCGTCAACAAGTATGCGGCCCAGCATGACTGGATTCAACTGTTGCGTCAACCGGAGCGCGCCGACAGGAATTTTGCAGGCAAGGCGGCGGCCTTCAACGCTGGCTATTCCCGACTGGTGGACCTCGATTATCAAATTATTGGTAATCTTGACGCCGACATTTCGTTCGACGAAGACTACTTTGCTTTTCTAATGAGCAGATTTGCGGAGAATCCAAAGTTGGGGGTTGGCGGCACGCCTTATGAGGAGGAGGGCAGAACCCGGGGTCGGCTTATCGACCTCAATCATGTTTCTGGCGCTTGTCAGATGTTCCGGCGGGAATGTTTCGAGACGATCGGCGGTTATCCTTCCATCAGTTCGGGAGGGATTGATCTGGTTTCAGTGTTTAGTGCCCGAGCGGCGGGCTGGCAGACCAGAACATATACTGAAAAAGTCTGTCAACATCATCGAAAAATGGGAAGCGCCCAGCACACCGGATTTTCCGAAAGATGGCACAGAGGCCGCATGGACTATCTGCTCGGCAGTCATCCGGCCTGGGAAGTGTTTCGCAGCTTGTACCAGATGACAAACAAGCCGCTTGTGATCGGTGGGATCTTGATGTTGTTCGGCTATCTCTGGCAGTGGATTCGAGGTGTGAAACGCACTATGCCCGCGCAGCTCATCATCCTTCGCCAGCGCGATCAAATGCAAAGATTGAAGAGTATTTTGCAGCATGTACTGCCGTTTGTTTCCAGGCTCGGTGAACGCGAGCATCAGGCCCTCTAGCCTCCAAGGACTCTCCTCTATGCCGGCTATTTTACAAAAGTCTGAAGGGCCGATTGTTAGCCAAGGTTCTGCTCCGGCGGCCTCGTATCTGCCTTTTGGGCGGCAGTTCTCCAAAGTGCTGTTGCTCGACGGGTACTCGACTCGAACGCTGGCCTGCGTTCGCTCCTGGGGAAATCAAGGCGTGGCCTTCGCGGTTGGCGGCGAATCGCGTTGGGACATGAGCCTGTTCTCTCGTTATGCCAGGGAGCACTTTGTCTATACCAGTCCGAAGCAAGACTTACTGAAGTTCATAGAGGACATCAACCATTACAGTGCCAAATTTGGCGCTGATTGTATCTTTCCCACTTCGGAAGCTGCAATCATGGCCTGCAGCAAGCATCGCAGCAGATTGCTTGCGGTCCCACTTATTCCTAAGGAACATGAGATCGAGATTGTCTTCAGCAAAGCAAACACTTTGCAGATTGCGCAGTCGGTCGGCATTGCGGTGCCGAAGACAGTCGTTCTCAGCGGGAACAATCCGCGAGCGCTTGACGAACCCCACCTCAATTTTCCGGTCGTCATCAAGTCCGAAAGCAGCGCATCGTTGGGGTTAGCGAAAACCCAAACGAGCAGAAAGACGGCCTACGCCTTTAGCGCGCGAGATCTCAAGAGTGAATGCGAAGCTCGTTTGGCCAAAGGACAGTCCGTGCTGGTGCAGGAATTCATCGATGGCTACGGTGTGGGCGTTTCTGGATTGTTTGCGGAGGGACGCGCCGTTGCACTCATCGGGCATCGCAGAATCCGGGAGAGCGATCCCTGCGGAGGCCCAAGCGCGCTGGCGGAAACCATCGCCATTGATCCTGGCCTGCTCGATGCGACTGCGGCACTTGTGAACGCGATCAAATTTACCGGGCCGGCGATGGTCGAATACCGAATTGACCGCCGCACCAACTGTCCGTATCTAATGGAGATCAACGGCCGATTCTGGGGGTCAGTTCTGGTGGCTTCTGTCGCGGGTCTTGATCTGCCGTATTTGTATTGGAAGATGGTGAATGGGCGTGCAATTTCGCCTGAGGAAAAACACTACCGCATCGGGGTCAGAGGCCGGTCCGTGATCGGCGATACCAAGCACTTACTGCTTTGCCTGAAAGGCAAGCCAAAGCGCTGGCCAGGTGAAATCGCCACGCGCTGGAGCGCCAGTAAGTCGTACTTCGGATCCTTCTTCGACCACCGAACTCACGAGCTGATTTGTACGGCTCGCGATCCCCTGCCGTTCGTCGGCAGACTCGTGCAGCCGAATTCCTAAGGGTCCTTTGTCCAAGCTCGCAGTGACTCCCTAATGCCCGAAACGATTCAAGGAACGTTCCATTTTCATTCCACGTATTCGCACGACGGGCGGAATACGCTCGCCGAAATCGCTGCTTCTCTGGAAAAGCGCGGAATCTCCTTTTGTGTGATGACGGAGCATTTCGAAGACTTTGATGCGGCCAAATTCGCTCGCTACATCCGCGAGGCGAATGATGTCACCAAAGACAGCGGATTCATTTTCATTCCGGGAATCGAGGTACACCTGTCGGGCGTGGACACGATCATCTTTCCGGTGCACGAATACGAGCCCATTGCCCGCCTGGCAAAGGAGGGAACCGATAGCACACCTCCACTGTTCAAAGTAGTGGCGCATCCCTCGAAGTATCCGTTTGAGAAGATCGTTCAGCATCTGGAGAGATACCATATCAATGCGATCGAACTATGGAACCAACAAGCGGACGGGGGCTCCATACCACCCCTGAGATTCCTGGAATTAGTCAGAACTCGAGAATGGCGCAATCGATATCAATACTTCTTTGGTTGCGATTTGCACAGCGCCCGCCTCAAGGTGGCCAATCTGATTTCGCTTCCCAGACCCAGCCGGATTAGCGCCGAGAGCATCGTTCATTGCCTGACGGACGGCACCTTCGCATGCAGGAACCTGGTAACGGGCATCGAATATCGTAACGGTGACAACACAGACTTCGATTCATGGCTGAAGACAATTCTCGAGAGGTCCTATTATCGGGGGAAGGTCCTGCGCGGGGTGCGTCGCGGTTTGCGTGCAGCCTACAAGAAATTGCCCCGGGGTACCCAGCACCTGCTTAATGACGTGAAGAACTTTGTCAGGAATAAGGTATAAGACGAAGTGACGTTCACATGATCGAGTGCATTTTTACACTGGACTATGAAATCTACGGCAACGGCACGGGTTCGTTGCAGGAGTTGGTGTATGAGCCCGCCGAGCGGCTTCGGGACATCTTCCAGAAGTGGAACGCGCGGTTCGTCAATTTTGTGGAAGTTGCCGAGTTTGAACAAATCGAGCAATATGGCGCGGATCGGGCCATTGATCGGGTTAAGCGGCAGATCAGGGAATTCCATCAGAGCGGTTTTGAAATCGGCCTGCACCTTCATCCGCAGTGGTGCAATGCGCGCTATGAGGACGGAAAATGGCTGCTCGACGCCAGCGAATACAATCTCGCTACGCTGTCGCGGGCGAGGATTAGGGAGATTGTTGACCGTTCGCTCATCTACTTGCGGCGTCTGGTGGACCGCGACGATTTTACCCCGTTATCATTTCGCGCCGGCAACTGGCTGTTTCAGCCCACTGAAACTGTCGCAGACGTCTTGGCAGAGCATGGCATTAAGATTGACTCTTCGGTTTTCAAGGGTGGGGTGCAGCATGCCCACAGACTCGATTACCGGAGAGCGTTGAAGAATGGCTATTACTGGCGGTTCAGCGGCGATGCCAATGTGGCGGACCCAATGGGTCGGTGGATCGAAGTGCCCATCTACACGGAAATGGTACCTGCCTGGCGTATGGCGACGTCGAAGCGCATGAAATTCAGCGGCGGCGCCGGTAGCGCCGGGCAAAGTGCCGGGCGAAGACTGAATCGCATCCGCGATCTGCTGCGCTTTCGCTATCCGCTCAAGCTGGACTTCTGCCGCATGACACTTGCCGAGTTGACTGCGATGATGGAGAGCATCCTGTGCGCTGATCGCAAACAACCGGAAATCTATCGACCCATCGTGGCGATTGGCCACACGAAGGACCTGACGGATCCGGAGACAGTGGATGCTTTTCTCGGATTCTTACGGAAAAAAGAAATAGCGGTGGCTACGTTTGAGAGTGCACAGCGGAAGCTGTTGTCCCGCAAGGACCAGACGGTTGAGTTTGCGGTCAACGCCTAGTGCGACCGCCGGCTGTGCCGGGGAGGCAGTAGAAGTTCGACAATCCGGCATTGCGCCTTCTTACTCCAACGGCCTCGGCCATCTACATTGCGGCGCGGGACTTGTGGTTTTGACGTTGATGAGTTGCGATCAGGCCTCTTTGAGGAGCCAGCAACCGAAAAGCCTCCGGCTCTGCCGGTGGATTCTTACTGGGACTGGCAAGACAGAGACAACGTGATACCTAACCGCGTAACTGATTTGTTGCCGAACGAAGCGCTGCCTCTGAATTCCTCGGCGGCTCCTGCACCGGGCCGTGTTGCGGAACAAGATCAGGGAAGGCAGGACACGGAGGCACACACGGGTTGTCTGATCATCAACGCTGACGATTGGGGAGTCAACCAAGAGACCACTGACCGGATCATTGATTGTGTGCAGCGCGGGACTATCTCCGCGGTGAGTGCGATGGTTTTCATGGACGACTCGGCACGGGCTGCGGAAACGGCACTGCAATTGGGTGTCGACGCCGGCCTTCACCTCAATTTGTCAACGCAGTTTACCTCACCCGCATGTCCGACTTTGCTGAAAGAGCATCTCGGCAAAATTGCGTCGTGCCTGCTCCGGCATCCGCTGAGCCGTGTGCTTTATTATCCCGGGCTGGCTCGTTCGTTCGAATATGTTGTGGCATCGGAGTTTGACGAATTTTGCCGTCTCTACGGGGGCAACCCAGAACGCATTGATGGACATCACCACTTGCACCTTTGTGCCAACGTGCAGCGGGCACGGCTGTTGCCCGCGGGCACGCTCGTCCGGCGAAACTTCTCCTTTCTGCCGGGAGAGAAGAGCCTGGTGAACCGTCTGTATCGCAAAGCGGTGGACCGCCGGCTGGCGCGCCGGCACCGCGTGGTCGACTTTTTGTACAATCTGGCGCCGCTTCAATCTAAAGACCGGCTGCAGCGCATATTTTCCAGCGCCCGCAATTCGGTCGTGGAAGTGGAGACCCATCCCATCAATCCGGAGGAGCACCGGTTCCTTACCTCGGGTGAGATGCTGCATCAGTTGGGCGATCTGGCAATCTCCCCGAATTTCGCCGCGCATTTCGCCGCACCTCATGCAGGGTTGGCAACTTCCCGTTAGCAGCATGAATACCGAAACCAAACACATCAGCGTCTGTGTGTGCACCTACCAACGTCCGGAGTTTCTGGCGCGCGAACTGAAGGCACTGGGCGGGCAGAGGACGGACGGGTTGTTCACGTACTCGATCGTGGTGGCCGACAACGACGAGTTGCAATCGGGCAAAGCCGTGGTTGAGGAGTTTAGAAAATCGCAATCCGTTTCGCATCTGGTTCCCGTTCGATACTGCGTGGAACCTCGACAGAATATTGCGCTGGCGCGGAATAAGGCCGTCGAGAACGCCGAAGGAGATTTCATCGCCTTCCTCGACGACGACGAATTCCCGGCGGCAGACTGGCTCCTCACTCTTTTTCGTGCTTGCGAGCAATACCAGGTGGACGGCGTGCTCGGAGGGGTACGACGGCAGTTCGACGAGACGCCGCCAAAGTGGATCGTAAAAGGCGAGTTTTATAAACGCCCGATTCGTCCCACCGGATTACCGGTCCGGTGGAGCGTGGGGCGCACCGGCAATGTGCTGCTGAGGAAGACCGTTTTCACGCCGGGCGAGCCGTCCTTTCGCCCGGAATTTCGCCATGGAGAGGACCAGGATTTTTTCCGGAGAGCGATCGACAAAGGGTGCCACTTCATCTGGTGCAGTGAGGCGATGACCGATGAAGTAATTCCTCCGGTACGCTGGAAGCGTACCTTCATGCTGAGGAAGGCGCTGCTACGTGGGTCGAGCGCCGCGCTGCAACCGACGCTCGGGGCTGCCAATATTTTGAAGTCGATGGTCGCGGTTCCGGTCTACACTCTGCTGTTGCCGTTCGCGATGATCCTCGGACATCACCACTTCATGACCCTGTTGGTAAAGCTCTGCGATCATCTGGGCAAGTTGCTTACGTTGCTCGGAATCAATCCGATTCGCGAGCAATACATAACGAGATGATCGACGCGGACCAATGCGGATGCCTGCGGGCACGAAGGAAGCGACAGGAATGACAGGAAATTCGATTGAAGTAATCGCCAGGGGTGAGTGGGTATACGTTCCCGTGGTTGAAGTGAACGGACAACCCTTGGTCACTCACGGACGATGGTTGAAGATCGCATCCGTGCACGATGAGGAATGGCTGGTTGCGGAAACGAGCCAACCGGAACTGTGCGCTGCCACCCTCAAGAATCAGAAGAGGGGAGGCGTTCGCGCAGACATCTTCACCTTCGCTCAAAAACTGCCCAACAAGACTCCTAAGTACGAGTATCCGATGGAGTGGGAGAGCGTGGCTGCGGTGGAACTGACGAGCTTCAAGGAGTGGTGGGAGAAACTTCCCCAGGAAACTCGCAAGAATGTGCGAAGGTCTCAGAGGCGGGGCGTTACTGTCTCCGTCAAGCCGTTTGACGACAACCTGATCAAAGGCATCAGCGATGTCAACAACGACTCGCCGATCCGACAGCGGGTTCGCAACGTGCACTATGGAAAAAGTCTGGAGCGGGTGCGCAAGGATTACTCGTCGTTTGTGGACCGTAGTGACTTCATCGTCACCAGCGTGGGTGAAGAAACGATCGGCTTCCTGAAACTCGTGTATCGGGGCGAGGTGGCGTCGATCCTGAGCCTGACGACCAAGCATAGTCACTATGACAAGCGGCCGGGCAACGCTCTGATTGCGAAGGCGGTCGAGCTCTGTGAAGCGAAGGGTGTGCACTACCTGACCTATGGCCTGTTTAATTACGGCAACAAGGGGGATAATCCGCTCCGCGAGTTTAAGATCCGCAATGGATTTCAGGAGGTTGTGGTACCACGTTTTTATCTGCCCTTGAATCTCTGGGGCAAACTCTGCTTCAAATTGAAGGCGCATCGTGGCTTGATCGGAATATTGCCGCAAAACGTGATTACAGCTGGACTGAGCGCGCGAGCGCGATGGTATACCTTGAAGCAGTGGATGAGCCGGTGTAGCTCAATGTTAGAGCGGCCGAATCGTGATCGGCAGATGGGGTGTTCAAATCCTCCCGCCGGCTCCAGTCTCTAGTTATGCTGTTTTCTGTCTGCTTAACCTTCCCTCCGAAATTCTCCTTGACTGATCCGACATGCCAGGAATCGTAGGAATCATAACGGCGAAGCCCCGCGCCTGGGCCGAGTCCAAACTTCAGCAGATGGTGGCATTATTGCGTCATGATGCTTCCTATGTGACGGGGACTTGGGTCGACGAAAACTCCGGAAGCTATATCGGATGGGCGGCGCACAGGAGTTCTTTCTGCGACTCGATGCCATTGCAGAACGAGACCGGCGACGTCTCCCTGTTCTTCGCGGGAGAGGAATACCCGGACCCGGACGCAAAGAGGGAACTAAGAGAACGCGGGCATATGGTAACGGATCATGGACCGGACTATCTGGTTCACCTGTACGAAGAACGATCCGACTTTCCGTCCACGCTGAATGGGCGGTTCCATGGATTCGTCCATGATCGCCGGCGCGGCACGGCCGTGCTGTTCAACGACCGCTTCTCGATGAACCGTGTGTATTACCACCAAGCGAGCGACGCCTTCTATTTTGCCCCCGAAGCGAAGTCCATCCTGGCGGTCTGTCCGGAACTAAAGAAGCTCAATCTACGCAGTTGTGGTGAGTCTGTTTCCTTAGGCTGCGTGCTCGAAAACCGCACCTTATTTGAAGGTATCGAAGTACTGCCCGTGGCCTCGGCATGGTGCTTCCGACACGGCGACGTGGAGCGCCGTCACTACTTCGAGGCGAAAGAATGGGAAGCGCAGGAGCGTTTGAGTCCGGACGACTTCTACGTCCAGTTACGCACCGTGTTCGCTCGCAACCTTGGGCGTTACTTCAACGGCCCACAGAGAATTGGAGTGTCCCTCACCGGGGGACTCGATTCCAGAATGATTATGGCTTGGCGGAAATTAACGCCAGGCTCGACGCCTTGCTACTCGTTTGGTGGTCCCTACCGTGATTGTGAGGATGTCATCCTGGCACGACGGGTGGCCTCGATGTGTGGGCAATCGCACGAAGTGATTCCGCTCGGCCAGGATTTCCTGGCGCGCTTTGGCCATTACGCAGAGCGGTCCGTGTATTTGACGGACGGCACCGTCGACGTCAGTCGCGCCTCGGATTTGTTCGTCAACGAGCGTGCGCGCGAGATCGCTCCCGTGCGGATGACCGGCAATTACGGCAGCGAAGTGCTGCGATGGGTTCCGGCCTTCAAGCCCGGAAAGCCCGTGGCAGGACTGTTTAGCGAGGATTTCCTGCCGCATATTCGCGCCGCGCGCGATACCTATGCTACGGTGGCGACCGGACATCCGGTTTCGTTCGCCGTGTTTCGCCAAGCCCCCTGGCATCATTACGGCTTGCTGGGACTGGAACAGACCCAGTTGACGGTTCGCAGTCCATTTCTCGACAGCGATCTTGTGCGCACCGTGTTTCGCGCACCGAAGCCTGAGCTTGCGCGGCGTCCGGCGAACACCGACGTTTGTCTGAGGCTGATCGCGGAGGGCAACAAGGATCTGGGTCAACTGCGCACGGATCGAGGTCTCGTTGCGAACCAGGACACGCTCGCAGGCCGCTTGTTGCACGAGTACCTTGAGTTCACGTTCAAAGCTGAATATGCCTACGATTACGGGATGCCGCAGTGGGTGGCTCGAATCGACCACGCTTTTTCACCGCTTCACCTGGAGCGCCTCTTCCTCGGCAGGCACAAGTTCTACCATTTTCGGGTCTGGTACCGCGATGCACTGGCAAACTATGTGCGCGAGATGTTGCTCGATTCCCGAACATTATCCCGGCCCTATCTGGAGCGAAAGGGCGTCGAGCAAATTGTGGCCGGCCACCTCAAAGGAAATCGCAACCACACCAGTGCGATCCATAGGTTGCTGACCCTGGAACTGATTCACCGGCTCTTCCTGGACTCGAAATGATCGGCAGCCTCCGCGCAAAACAAGTTCTTCTAGAACAGACCCGGGGGAGACGGTAAATGGCCGCCGGAATCGCAACCCTGCTGTTTGTTGCGGGGATCCTGGGACTATTTTTTCTTGATCGGGACCCGAGGTCCCGCACGTCCAAGGCACTATGGATCGCGGTTCTCTGGTTGTCGATCGCTGGGTCGCGCAGCGTCGGCCAATGGATCGGCACGATGCATGGCGTCTCCATTACCGATACGACATCGGTCGCCTCGATGTACACCGAAGGCAGTCCGCTGGACCGCGCGGTGTACAGCGGATTGCTCTTGGCAGGGCTGATGGTGCTGGTGAGAAGAAGAGAAAGAGTTCTGGGAATCTTGAAGGCAAATTGGCCGCTGGTCGCATTTTCTCTTTACTGTGCCGTGAGTATCAGCTGGTCCGACTACCCCGACGTCGCGTTCAAGCGTTGGGTAAAGTCGCTGGGCGATTTCGTCATGGTCCTGATCATCCTGACGGATCGCGATCGCTATGCGGCCATCAAGCGCGTGTTGGCGTGGACAGGGTTTTTGCTGATCCCGACTTCTGTACTGTTCATCAAGTTTTACCCCAATCTGGGCCGGGGTTATAACCCATGGTTCTGGACGCCCTACTACACCGGCGTCACGACCAACAAGAACGAACTCGGGCGCCTTTGTCTGGTCCTGGGACTGGTTTTTGTTTGGCGCTTGCTAACCGCCTGGCGCAGCGCGCAGGGCGCGGCCAGGAACAAGCAACTTCTCGCCTTCGGCGCCTGTCTCACGATGGTATCGTGGCTGCTCTGGATGGCCCATTCGATGACATCCCTGTCCTGCTTTTTGCTGGCCAGCGCTCTCATGTTGACGACCAGCCTTCGCTTGGTTGCCCGCAGGCCCTGGGTTGTGCACTTGATGGTGCTCGCGATGTTTTCCGTGTCCGTTAGTACCCTCTTTCTCGACATGGGATCCGGCATTCTGCACTCCATTGGCCGGGATCCGACACTGACCGGCCGCACCGACATCTGGAAACTCGTGCTCGGCATGTCTGGGAATCCGGTGGTCGGGACTGGTTTCGAAAGCTTTTGGCTGGGGAAGCGTCTGGAGAGGATGTGGAGCATGTACTGGTGGCATCCTCGGGAGGCGCACGACGGGTACATCGAAGTCTTTCTGAATTTGGGGTGGCTGGGAATTGTAATGTTAGGCATCGTGCTGGTTACGGGTTACCGGACGGTCGTGCGCGCATTCCGGCGGAACGCGGATGAGGGGAAACTGCGGCTGGCATACTTTTCCGTCGCAGTCGTTTACAACTTTGCTGAGTCATCGTTCGGAACCATGAGCCTGATATGGATATCCTTTCTGCTAGCGACCATCTACGTTCCGGGAGGGTGGATTAAGACGAAGCCCCGGAAAGCGGTGGCGGCGGTCACCGCGCTTGCCCCTCCCGGTGGTGTGCACTGCCTGGAGCAAGTCTAACCTGCTTGCTGTCAGCTTGCCTCGGAGGCGTGTCAAGGTGATGAAAGTGAAAATCGCTTATCTAGTATTTGCCTATAAGAATCCACAGCTTCTCCAGAGAGCGATAGAAGCGCTTTCAGGTGAGGATTGCGAATTCTTCATTCATATCGACCAAAAAAGCGACATAAAAGAGTTCTCCGGGATTGAGGGAAGGAACGTTTTTTTTAGCGAGAAGCGGTTACCTGTGTATTGGGGCGAATTCTCTGGTGTGCAGGCGATCCTGCTCTTGCTTAGGCAGGCATTGGAAAGGTCTCAGAACTGCGATTACCTGGTTCTTCTTAGCGGCAGCGAGTACCCGTTACGAGGCCGCGAATATATTCATGCCTTCCTGGAAGCGAATCGCGGCGGGGAATTCATAAGCACGGTGAAGATGCCCAATGAGGCAGCGGGCAAGCCCATTTCCCGGATTAACACGCTGCGGATTCAATCCCATAAACCGGTTCGCCGATTCGCGGTGCGAGCGTTGGCAAAGCTTGGTTTGGCGCAACGCGATTATAGGAAATACCTGGGAAGTTTGGAGCCCTATGCGGGCAGCACCTGGTGGGCTCTGACGCGAGATGCGTGCCAATATTTATCGGAGTTCGTGGAGCGGAATCGTCACGTGGAGGAATATTTCCAAAGCGTATTTGCGCCTGAGGAAGCGTTCTTTCACACCATTCTGGGCAATTCAGCGTTCCACTCTCGAACGCGGAGGAATTTGCTCTATGAAGACTGGTTTGCCCGCGGCGGCCATCCGGAAATGATTGATGAACACCACATTGCGCTTTTCGAGTCCCAACAGAAAGTGTTCCTTGACGATGTGTTTGGCAGTGGAGAAGCGCTGTTTGCCAGGAAGTTTTCTGATGACCGTCTCGATTTGATACAAAGAGTGGACGCCATGATTTTGCAGAAGGATGGAGGTGACCCGCGAGGTGGGATGGCGGCTTTTGGCCGCCCGGTCGGTCATGACCGGTCCGCGTGATTCGGCAAGGGTGCTGGCTGCACTTCCGTGTCTTGACTGCGGTTTCCGCAAGATTAGACTGAATGGAAGGTACGGTTGGTGCGACTCCGATGTTAAGGACTATCGAGCCGATCTTTAAATCGAGGCAAACACAAAATGCGAACAAAAAGTTCCCCACTTTTTGCCACCTTCATCATCGTGCTAGGCGTGTCCATTCCGGGTCATGCACAACTATGGTCCGGTATCATTGATTCCTCCCGCGCTGTCAATTGGTCCAACGCCGGAGCGACCATCTCCACCACTCGAACGCAGTGCGTGACCTCGGCCTGCAACACCGTATCCAGCGGGACCGTGACAGCGGCCTCCATCAATTCGGCCTTGGCGTCGGCTCCGGCAAATACCTACGTCCTGGTTCCCGCTGGCACCTTCACCATGTCCGCGGGCATCGTCTTTCCGGCAGGGGGAAGTCCTAGCAGCTCCTGTACGTCCTCGTGCTCCAACATCACCCTGCGCGGATCAGGCTCAAACAGCACCTTTCTCGTTTTCACTGGAACGGGCACGGGAAACGTCTGCAACGGGCACGATGTCTGCATCAGCAGCGGCGACGTTAACTACGCCGCTGGTCCGACAAACACCGCTACTTGGAGCGGAACCAATGGCACCAGTGGAACTTACACTCAGGGTGCGACCTCGATTCTCTTGAGCAGTAAGACGAATCTCGCCGTTGGCAATCCTATTATTCTCGACCAGATCGACACTCAACGTGACAACGGGGCGCTCTACGTTGGCTGTGAGATTTACGATAATTCCTCGACCTGCTCCTCCGGTACCGATCCGAATGGATTTCAGCGCGGCACAACGCTTTCTACAATTCGTGGGCAGCAGCAGATCGTAGAAGTAACCAGCATCTCCGGCAGCGGACCCTACACGGTGGGAATCAGCCCCGGCATCTATGCGGCGAATTGGGCTACAGGCAACTCTCCCGGAGCATGGTGGGCCACTTCTCCGGCGCAAGGCGATGCTGTCGAGAATATCTCGCTAAACCATACCAGCAGTGGTGGTACTGGGACTGTGTTCTTCAACTGTTATAACTGCTGGGTCAAGGGCATCGCCGATATTATGGGAGCTACTACGGGAACCGATTGGTATCACGTTGGCTTTAATATGTGCAATCATTGCACCGTGCGGGACTCTTATGTCTATGGTTACGTTGGTGATTCCTATAACTTTTCTGTCCAGATCGCCAGCGATTTGCTGATCGAGAACAACATTGTTCAGCGACCGGCTGGAATCGTCTTTGACTCGGACTGTGAGGGCTGTGTCGTTGACTACAACTTCCAACTGAATCCCGTGACCAGCATGAGTGTCTTCAGCCCGAGTCAGTGGTATCACGGAATCATGCTGTACGGGCTTGAGGAAGGCAACATCGGCGGCGGTCTCGAAGCGGATTGCATTCACGGCACGCACGATCTCTCCACTTTCTTTCGCAATCGCTGGGATGGCAATGAGCCGAATAACGGCGCGGCAAATACCAATAACACGGTTGCATTGGACTATTGCTCTGGAACACGCTATGAAAATGCGATTGGCAACGTACTAGGAACGCCGGGGTACCACAATACCTACAAATCCGTTCCGGGGTCCTTAACTAACTGGCACACTTCTGTAATCGGCGCTGGCGCTAATGCCGGTGGTTCTCCTACCGATCCGCTCAGTAACTCAACCTCGATGTTCTGGGGCAACTGGGATAACGTAACGAACGCCGTGCGCTGGTGTGGAAACTCGTCAAATACTGGATGGAGCACGACCTGTTCGAGCACTTCGGAGGTCCCAAGCGGACTGAGTTCCTACGCGAACGCGGTGCCGTCCTCGGAGACTTTGCCACCGTCCTTTATTTACTCATCGCAGCCGTCTTGGTGGCCTTCGGGCAAGGCTTGGCCTCTGATCGGGCCGGACGTGACCGGCGGAAACGTAGGCCAGTGCTCGGGCGGGACTTATGCCAAGTCCGAAGCGACATCCAGTTCTCAATGCTCTGCGGGTGGCGGCACATTTGCCGCTGTCGGCGGCGGCTTGGCCTACAGCAACCCGGCGATGGACTGCTACTACAACGCGATGGGGGGAGTTGCCAGCGGGACCGGTAACCCCCTGGCATTCGACGCCAGTACCTGCTACGCGGGGGGCCAAGTGTCTCCTCCATCTCCTCCATCTCCTCCAACGAACCTCAAAGCCACCGTCCAGTAATTGTTCTGCGCACCTGCGCGCTGGATGCTGAACTCGAACATTGTCGCTAGCCCGTGGCGAAACTCCAATCTCCGCCTTCAGCGCGCGAAGGCGCTTTCATAACGCAGCACTTACGGCACGCCTGAAGTCCTTGCCCAGATACGAACCATAACATGCACCACGGGCTGCTAGACGATAGTACGGTCTTTCTGAAGGGCCACTCAGCCTAAGGTTCCGATCTTCTTTGCCGAGTCAAGAGAGAAAAGACAGAGTGTTCGCGCCAGCGAGTTTGAGACCGTTTGATGCAAGCGGCAGTTTCCGTGCGGGTGTTGCCCGAGGCGAGACACGACAACTTGCAGTGAGGGGAGCGGGTTTCACCCTGCTTTCCGGGGGCCTTGGTTTTGGCGTCCAGCTCATCTCGACAGTGGTGCTGGCTCGTCTGTTGACGCCATCCGATTTCGGACTGGTGGCAATGGTAACCACCTTCAGCCTTTTGCTCGGCAATTTCGGGCTGAATGGATTTACAGAGGCAATCCAGCAGCGACAAGAAATCAACAGTCGGCTCGTGAGTAACCTGTTTTGGATCAACATGGGCGTGGGCGGATTCCTGACTGTCGGGTTAGCGGCCGCGGGGTCGCTGCTGGCGAGGTTTTATGGGGACGCTAGAGTAGCCCATGTCGCCATCGCATTGTCGCCGGTGATTTTCCTCAGCAGTGTCTCCGTTCAGCACCTCGCACTTCTCAAGCGGGCGATGCGTTTCTCAACTGTGTCGTTCAACAATATCGTGGCCAGTGCCGTTTCTATGCTGGTTATGATCGGGCTCGGTTGGGCCGGCTTTGGATACTGGGCGTTGGTAGCGGGAGCGTTGACGCTTCCACTGATGGTGGCAATCGGAGCGTGGATACAGTGCCGTTGGATTCCAGGTTTTCCCCGGCGCGAGCCGGGAACCGGAGCGATGGTGCGGTATGCGTTCAACATCTATGGACGATTCAGTTTTAACTACTTCGCGAGAAATACGGACAATCTTCTGGTGGGATGGCGATTTGGTTCGAGCGCCCTGGGCTTTTACAAGAAGGCGTATGACTTATTCCTGCTTTCCGCCTGCCAACTTTCCGCGCCCTTGACATCCGTCGCCGTGTCTGCCCTAAGCCGCTTGAACAGCGACTCCGAGCAGTACCGGCGCTACTTTCTCCGGAGCCTAGCGGTGATGGCATTTGTGGGAATGGGCATAGGTGCGGACCTCACCCTCATCGGGAAAGACGTGATTCTTCTGGTATTGGGACCGGCGTGGGCGACCGCCGGCCGGATCTTCATGTTCTTCGGGCCGGGCGTGGGCATCATGCTTATCTACAACACGCACGGCTGGCTTCACCTCTCGATCGGAACTGCGCACCGCTGGTTTCGCTGGGTGGTGGTGGAGTTTGCCGTTACCGCCTCGCTGTTCCTGGCGGGACTGCATTGGGGCCCTGAGGGCATCGCTGCCGCCTGGACGCTGTCGTTTTGGATTCTCACCATTCCCGCATTCTGGTATGCCGGGAAGCCGATCGGCTTCGGCATTGGTCCCGTGGTTGCCGAAGTCTGGAAATACATCCTGGCAGCCTTGCTTGCGGGTGGCGCATCGGCCATGATTCTTAGAGGCGTGCCTGTTTTTGTGGGAGTACCGGGCCCAGTTGGGGCCTTTACCCGCATGGTGACGGACTCTGTTTTGTTTGCAGCGTTATATTTGACTGCGGTTGCCGTCCTGCACGGCGGGGTCACGCCGATTTTGCAGCTCTGGGGACTGCTTCTCGAGATGCTGCCCTGGCGCAAGTATTCAAGGAACACTCCGTCGGTCGCTGTGACTGCTGCCGAGGCGAAAACTGCGACGACCTGAAGCTGGTGTGAGGAGAGGCGGTCCGTATCTCAGCGGTCGCGAGCGCAGGCTGCGGCGCTTTGTTGGCGTTACGCGAAAGAAGACGATGATTGGGAACCCCACAGAATGAGTTCAGGGAGCGAAGTCATCGCGGGAGTGCGTACCGCAGATCTTCTCCGTCCGGCAGGAGTCAATTCTTCCGCGGCGAACGTCTATGAGATCAACCCGCTGTCTGATTCGCGGTGGGAAACCTTCATCAAGAGCCACCCTCGAAGTTCGGTGTTCCATAGTACAAACTGGCTCAAAGCGTTGCAGACAACATACAAATACGATCCCCTTGTTGTCACAACTTGTCCCCCGGACGCCGATCTTACCAATGGTCTTGTCTTTTGCCGGGTCAATAGCTGGGTAACCGGCCGGCGATTGGTATCCTTGCCTTTCTCCGATCATTGCGAACTGTTGGTGCACAACTCAAACGAACTGGACGACTTGCTTCTGCATATGAAGCGGTACGTGGATGCCGGCAGATGGAAGTACATAGAGATCAGGCCTACCTCCAGCCACCTGGGGAACCAGACCGGACTCGGCAGGAACGTTACTTACAGTTTTCATTGTCTGGACCTACGCAAAAGCACGCAGGAGTTATTTCACAACTTTCACAAGGATTGCATTCAAAGAAAGATTCGACGAGCAGAACGGGAGAAATTGCAGTACGAGGAAGGGACCTCGGAGATTCTGCTTCAGAAGTTTTATGATTTGCAAGTACTTACCCGTCGACGGCAGGGTTTGCCGCCACAACCGCTCTCCTGGTTTCGCGGACTGGTTGCAGCATTTGGCGGAGACCTGAAGATTCGAATTGCGACCAAGGATGATCTGCCGGTTGCGAGCATACTTACGCTCGTCCACAAGAAGTCCATGGTGTACAAATATGGTTGCAGCGATGAGCGTTTTCACAGATTTGGGGGAATGGTTTTTTTGTTTTGGAATGCCATCCGGGAAGCGAAGGACTTAGGATGTGAGGAGTTTGACATGGGACGTTCTGATACTGACAATGTTGGGCTCATGGCGTTTAAAGGCCACTGGGGGGCTGTCGGCACCGAGCTCAGTTATTGGACGTACCCGCAGCGGCCTACAACCACCATAAGTACGCTGCAGAAGGCCGTCCTTCAGCGACTAGTTTCACTCACACCACAGTTTGCCCTGAAAACCGCTGGCCGGCTCTTCTACAGACACATCGGCTAAAGCGGAATCTGAGAATTCTTTGCACACTGAACTGCTGACTACGGTGAAGACAAGTTCCCAGGACCTCAGGGTCGTCGAGACAAATCCTCAAACGGACCCTCGTTGGGAGTCTTTCGTGGTTGAGCATCCAAATGGGTCGATCTATCATCACCCGGCATGGCTGGGGGCTCTGGAACGAGAGTACGGGCAGAAGGGTGTTTATTTTGTCTGTGAGGATGCCACCGGCCAGGTTCTCGCTATCCTTCCGATGGTATACACTCGAGGACTCCCGTTCAACTTGGGGCGGCGGTTGAGGCCATTGATTGGCCGCCGTTTTTCGTCTCTTCCGCGCACACCTGTGGCGGGCCCGCTTTCCAGGGACTCGCAAGCCACAGTTGCCGTGCTCCAAGAGGCAGTCCAGCAGGTCTCCCGGAATCCCGGGGTTCAGCTTCAGATCAAAACGCAGGGGCGTGAGCTCGATGGATTGGTCGACGGGATTGTTTGCACACCATGGCGGCTTTCCTACTTATTACACCTACCGGTAAGTTCGGAGGGACCTTTTCGCATTAGCAACCGGGATAGCCGAGCCAGCGTCAAACGGGCCATCAACAAAGCCACAAGGCTTGGCGTGTACACCCGTCCAGCGGAAACAGAAGCTGAGCTTAGCGCGTGGTATGGGCTCTACCTTGAAACGATGCAATACCACGCAGTCCCGCCCAGGCCTTACAGGTTTTTTGTCGCGCTTTGGGAGTTGTTGAAGCCCCGGGGAATGATGCAACTGCTGCTGGCCGAGCGACAAACGGTGAGGTCGCAAAGGATAATCGCGGGCTCCATCTTCCTGAGGTTCGGTCGGACTGTCTCCTATGCTTTCGGCGGTTCCCGACGCGGAGATCTCTCTTTGCGGCCCAATGACGTCATCCAATGGCAAGCGATCAACGAGGCATGTAGAAGCGGCTTTCGGTTTTTCGATTTTGGTGAAGTGCCGGAAGGACACGACGACCTGGCGAGGTTCAAGAGCAAATGGGGCAGCGAGCCACTGCGTCTATATCGGTACTATTATCCGGCCTACACGGACTTGGAGAACGGTTCCGTCGAATTTGGAGGCTACCTGGAATTGCTAAAAAAGACCGTCTGGCGTCGGTTGCCGCTCACTGCAACCGCCTGGTTAGGCGATCGACTCTATAAGTATCTTTAAGGGAGTTATTTGCCAAGGACTGATTTATCTTGCCTGAGACCTCGTGGGCAAAATGCGGCAAGGGTAACCTGTTTGCAGTCAGTCCCAGTCGTTGTTTGGAACGCAGCCACTTCACTGTTGTACCCAGGAGCTGACTCGTTATGGGCACCGAGCAATTTGATGAGATTAAGTGACGACATCAGCGCCCATGTGCCGCAAGTCCGGCCGCACAACCAGCGCCGCGACCGGAAGCTTTTCTTCATGATCTCGAGAAAGCCCCTGCTGGAGCTGTCCAATGAGGAAGTCCTTCTCTATGACAGTATCGACGGGCGTAAGACCGCAGCCGAACTGGAGGAGATGCACCCTGGTGCTCTTGGTCGACTGTTAAGGTGGCGCGAAGCTGCGGTGGTCGAGCTGATCCCTCCGATCTCGCCGCCTGCCCGTCCGCACCTCGTGGTAATCGAACCGCACATGGACGACGCGGCGCTCAGTGTTGGAGGTCGTCTCCTCCACCGGCGGGGCCTTGGCCGTACCACAATCCTGTCGGTGGTGAAGTGGAGTAACTTCACTTCCTACTTGACGCTGGGGCGGGACTTCCTGAATGTTCGGGAAATCACCTACTTGAGGCAACAGGAGTCAGAGCTTGCGGCGAAACTTTTTGGCGCGGAGCACCATTGCTTGGACTGGACCGACGCATCGCTTCGCTTCTGGCCGGCCGAGCGGTGGTCCATCGCAACTGCCGAAAGGTTCCGACACGCCCCGCAGATTTTCACGAACCTGGTGCCGAGTCCGAGGGATGTATCACTGCTTGCCGAGCAGCTTGCGCAACACCTGAACGTTCTTGCGCCCGACGAGCTGTGGATTCCCATGGGATTGGGCAATCACTCCGATCATCGGACCACCCGGAGCGCATGCCTTCTGATGCTGGCCGAGGCTAGCAACCGGTTCTCGAGTGTTCCGGTCTCCATGTACGAGGATATACCCTACGCTTCCACACTCGGCCACGCCGCCCAAATCCGTGCCGCTCTTGGCGGCGTTGGCACCCGCTTGGTCCGCGCTACTGAAGACATCACTGATGTCTTCGAAGAGAAGCTGCTTGCGGTCTCGGTCTACGCTTCGCAGTTCAAAGTCTCTTCCATGGAACCTGTGATTCGCGGACTTGCCGAGCGCGAAGGGGGCGCTGCGGGAAAACTCGCGGAAGCCTATCACTGCCTGGAAGGGGAGGTGCGCCTACCGCCCGAGTCGCAACTCTCTCGAGAGTGTGCCGGTCTTATGGCGCTTCAGTCCGGGATGCGGGCCCTGCTGACAGACAGGACGAAGTGTCGCCGTATGACGGTGATGGCATTGCCCTCTGGGAGCTTGAGAAAGTGGGAAACAGACAGCGAATCCGTAGTGGCGGCCTTTCCGAACGCCGATTTCCACGTCTACGTGCCAGAGGATATGGCTTGGCAGGTCGAGGAAGGCGGGAATGACAAGTTGAGGCCTGAACTCGTGCTCGGAAGGTGGAGAGGATGGGTTGGCATCATCTGGCGCGAGTTCTTTCGTTTCCGAACCCCCACGGTCGTCCTGTGGCGGGGCGCCTACTGTGCGGCGCCCCAGTCGAAGGTGAAGAAGCTCACCAATGTCCTCATCAGCGCATTGCTTCCGTTCCGTCGGGTGCTGTTTGCAAGGACGCTATGGGATTTCTGCTGTGTCTTGAACGAGGAACTTGAGGTGAAGCGGGGCTCAAGTGAGAAGGCCTGATCTCCGGACCAGATCGATCTAGACCTTCGTACCATGCAGGCGCGATTCGGCGGAATTGCTCTGATTTCCCATTGCTCCCCGGAAAAGAACGTATCAAGATCCCCGGGCAGCGCCGAGGCGTGAGTTGTTCCTTCGATAAAAACTGCGAGCGACCTCAGTCGGCGCTTGTCGTCCTTAGGTTCTTCAGTAGATGTTCGCTCCACGATGTGGAGCTTGTAGGTCCACCGATAATTCCGGCAGAGAGGAGACTCGCCGATCCGTGTCAGGGGTCCGATACAGTATCGTTATCACTTGCTACAACCAGCAAGAGTTCATAAAGGATGCCGTGGAGTCGGCCCTGTTGCAGAGGCACGCTCCTAAGGAAGTGATTGTGGTCGATGATGGATCGCGGGACGGCTCATTAGAGGTACTAAAACAGTATGAGAGCTCTGTCGACTTGCTAGTACTTCCGACCAACTGCGGAGTGAGTGAGGCTCGCAATCGAGGTGCGGCCATTGCCAGGGGAGAGTACCTGATTTTTCTGGATGGAGACGATCTCTTCACGCCATGGGCTTTGGAGGTCTATGAGCGGCTTGTAGCAGAGCGAAAGCCCGCCACGATAGTCTCCGGGGTGCGCCGGTTTGAGGGCCTGGTGCCGGTGTTTCCACCAGATGACGCGCCGGAGAGACTGGAATTCGTGGAGTACGAATCCTTGATGGCGAAGGACCGAGTTAGTGGCATGTATACAGGGGCGTTCGTGATTAATCGGCTGGCCTTTCAGGATGTGGGTGGCTGGTCTCCCGGGATCTGGCATCTAGATACCCAGGATCTGTACGCAAAACTGGCATACTCCGGTAACGCCATTCTGGTTTTGTCGCCCTACACGATGTTATACCGCATGCACGCTGCAAACTCCATCCGGTCCGTCCGGTCGTACATACAAGCGGGTCACCTAATTATGGATCGAGAGCGAGCTGGCCTGTATCCTGGAGGCCCGCATAGACAATTCGAAAGATACGCTCGGCACGGCGGCGTGATCTTCTTTTGCGCTAATAAATTATTGTGCGCTGGCTTATTCACGGACGCCCTCCGGTTGGCGGCCCGTGGGGGGCCAATGATCCTAGCCACGATTATTCGCAGGTCAATTCTCATGCTCAGGGGACGGCGTCAGGTGCAAACTCGTGAATTGAGGCCGCAAGAATCCAGTTGCCACCGAGCCGTTGCTCAGAACGACAGCTAAGGCTAAGCGATTCCGGCACGACTAAACGCACGGAAACGCCCTATTTCATCAGAAGCAGTTTCGGTTCAGTGATTGCTGGAAGTCTCGAATTCATCACAGTTTGGGGAGAGAAGCTAGAATGCCCAATAAGGTCAAGGTGCTCTACATCGCCGGACTGGGGCGCAGCGGGAGCACCATCCTCGGGAACACCCTTGGTCAGGTTGAGGGTTTCACCCACGTGGGGGAGTTCCTTGAATTCTGGGGTATTCTCGCGTCTGGACAGGTTCCTTGTGGTTGCGGAGTGCCGGTCGTTGCCTGCAAGATGTGGAACGATGTGCTGAGGGAAGCTTACGGCGGTCGGGACGAGTCCCTTATTGCGCAGATGCTTGAGTTTCGTAATTTGGAGGCTCGCGACCGCGCTTGCCTAAGGGCCATGACCTCAAGAGGAGTAACCCTCCAGCGACGCCTGGCTAAGCCCTTGGCCGAACTCGAGAGAGTTTATCGCGCAATTCAAAGGGTTTTCAATTGCGAGGTCATCGTTGATTCTTCCAAGCGCTCCATGTACGCTTGCATCCTGCAGTTAGCAGACGGGATCGACCCCTATATCCTTCATCTGACCCGCGATCCACGCGCCGCCGCATATTCCTTTCTCCGCAAACGGGTTAAGGACGGGCGCCTCGTCTGGACGAGGGACATAAACCCGCTCAATGCTTCCCTCAAGTGGAACTTCCAAAACAGCGTCATTGAGGTTCTGAGCAAACGATTCCGGCACCGCCCTTTGCATCTTCGCTATGAAGACTTTGTAGCCAATCCACGACGATCTCTCCAGCGCATTCTGAACTTCGTAGATGAGACTCGTTCATCTCTTCCGCTTCAGGAGGAGCACAGCCTGAACCTCGAGGCTCAGCACACCGTGTCTGGAAACCCGAGCCGCTTTGTGACGGGTAACGTCGAGCTTCGAGAAAATCACGCTTGGAAAAACGAAATGAAAAGGCGCGACAGAATGCTTGTGACTGCTGCGACCTGGCCCTTGCTGATCAAGTATGGGTACCCACTCGGACTCGAAGCCTCGGGGGGCAAAGAATTACAATCGTAGCCTTTCAGCGGGTCGTATGTTGACCCGTTGAGACTGAGAGGTAGTTAGGTTCGAAGTAATGGGCTTATTCCAGGCCCGCGGCCGTCCGTCGAAAGGATCTAAATGTCTACCGTTGTGTACCAATCCCCGTGGCTGAATGACGAACTGCGGATGTTCCGAAAAACGGTTCGCCGATTCATAGAAGAGGAATTCCTGCCGCATCAAGCCCGCTGGCGCGAGCAGCACCGCCCTGACGACGAAGCTTGGACTGCAATAGGTAAGGCAGGCATCCTGCTCCCCGACTTTCCTCAAGAATACGGCGGTGGCGGAGGGACGTTCGCCCATGAATCCGTAGTAAACGAGGAACTCGCGCGGGTGGGAGTTCACTTCGGTTCCAGCATTCAGAGTATTGTCGGTCATTACATCCTTTCGTATGGCACGGACGAACAGAAGCGCAACTGGCTCCCGCGCATGGGGCGTGGCGAGTTGGTGGCCGCAATCGCGATGACCGAGCCCTCGGCCGGCTCTGATCTGGCGGGCGTTAAAACCACCGCGCGGCGCGAGGGCGATCATTATGTCATCAACGGTTCGAAGACTTTCATTACCAACGGTTGGCACGCCAGCCTGGTATGCGTCGCGCTGAAGACCGACCCTAAAGCAGCCGGTTTGAAGGGCATCTCGCTCGTTGTTGTCGAACCGAAGAATCTTCCGGGGTACCGCGTAGGCCGCCCGCTCGATAAAGTCGGCATGAACGGGTTGGACACCTGTGAAATGTTCTTTGATGACGTGCGGGTTCCGGTCTCGAATCTCCTTGGTTCCGAGGGCAAGGGATTCAACCAGATGGTGCAGCAATTGCCCTACGAGCGCCTCACGATTGGCGTTGGCGCGGTCGCCATGGCGGAACAAGCAGTCGCCATTACCACCAAGTATGTGAAAGATCGCAAAGCGTTCGGCAAGTCGCTGATCGATTTTCAGAACACGCGCTTCAAGTTGGCGCAATGCAAGACCGAAGTCCATGTTGGCCGCGTTTTTCTCGACAATTGCATCGAGCGTTTCATCGCCGGCCAGCTGGATGCGGTCACGGCAGCGATGGCCAAGTATTGGCTCACCGAATGCCAGTGCCGCGTCATCGACGAGTGCCTTCAATTGCATGGCGGCTACGGCTACATGATCGAGTATCCGATTGCGCGCATGTGGACCGACAGCCGCGTGCAGCGCATTTACGCCGGCACGAACGAAATCATGAAGGAGCTGATTGGCTGGTCGTTGTGAATGGAGTCACGGGCACAGCGGGCCTGGTGACGCGGTATCGAAGGGAGCTGAAGAATACACATGTCAATGGATGACCTAATCGACGGTCGAGCGATTGCCCTCGGTCCGGACCAGGGCACTTCCACGTTGCCGGCGGTCGCCGCTGCCGACCGTCAGCAGTTGCTCGTGGATTGGAACAACACAGCCGTGGCATATCCCGAAAAGAACCTCTCCTTGCACCAGTTGATCGAGGAACAGGTACGGCGAACCCCCAATCAGGTGGCCTTGGTGTTCGAGCAGCAGAGGTTGACCTACGACGATCTCAACCGTCGCGCCAGCCAACTGGCACTTCACCTGAGAAGCCTGGGGGCGGGGCCCGATGTTCCTGTAGGGCTTTTCGTCGAGCGATCGCTGGAAATGGTGATCGGAATGTTGGGCATCCTGAAGGCCGGAGCCGCTTACTTGCCGATTGATGCTGCCTATCCTCAAGAGAGGGTCGCATTCATGCTCGGTGATGCCAAGGCCCAGTTAGTTGTCACGCAAACCAGCCTCTTGGGAAGCCTGACACCGGGTGTTGCGCAGGCCGTCTGCCTGGATTCACTCGCGTGGGATGATCTGCAAAGCGTCTCGCAAAACGCTCCTCCGTACAACTCCGCAAACCTCGCTTATGTGATTTATACGAGCGGCTCAACCGGCCGTCCCAAGGGTGTGGGGATCGAGCACAGAAACATTGTCAACTACGTACTGGGCGTTTCCGAGCGACTGCAGCTCCAGCCGGGCATGAAGCACGCGACGGTATCGACAATTGCCGCCGACCTCGGCAATACGGTGATTTTTCCCGCGCTGACTACGGGTGGCTGCCTGCATGTTATCTCGCATGAGCGGGCTGAGAGTCAGGCCATGCTGTCGGATTACTTCGAGCGCGAGAGGATCGACGTTCTCAAGATCGTGCCCTCCCATTTGGCGGCATTGCAGAGTGGAAGAAATCCGGAGCGAGTGATGCCCAGAAGCCGCCTGATCCTAGGTGGCGAGGCCTCGCGCTTGGATTGGATCGATCGACTGCGAGTATTGTCCCCGGGCTGCGAGATCTACAACCACTATGGTCCCACAGAAACCACGGTAGGCGTGCTGACCTATCATGTCGGACCGCAACTGCCGAGTACGCGGTCTGGCACGCTTCCCTTAGGCAGGCCTCTGCCCAATAGCCGCATTTATATTCTCGATGAGAGTGGGCAGCCCGTGCCCGTCGGCGTTGAAGGCGAGCTTCACATCGCCGGCTCTGGCGTAACCCGGGGATATCTCAATCGCCCTGATTTGACGGCTGAGAAATTCGTGCCCGATCATTTCAGTCCAGATCCTGATGGGCGAATGTATCGCACCGGCGACCTGGCGCGCTACTTGCCGGACGGAAACATCGAGTTTTGCGGTCGCATTGACGATCAGGTCAAAATCCACGGCTACCGCATCGAGCTCGGTGAAATCGCTGGAGTCTTGCGCGAGCAGCGCGGCGTAAGAGACGCGCTGGTGATGGCAAGTGAAGATGGGTCAGGCACCAAGCAGTTGATCGCTTATGTGGTTCCGAAACGCGCGAGTCAGCCGCTTTGGGGGAACAAGACGCTTTCTTGGTTGCCCGATGGCTCGCCGGTGGCACATCTGAACAAGAACGAAACCGATTCCATGTACAACGAAATCTTCGTGCGGCAAGCTTATCTCCGGCACGGGATCGCAATCCTCGACGGTGACTGCATTGTAGACGTCGGCGCAAACATTGGTTTGTTTACGGTGTTCGCCAGCCGCCTAGAGCGGAATCTGAGGATTCTTTGCTTTGAGCCCGACCCTGCGGCATATGCGTGTCTGAGCGCGAATGCTGAAGCGTGGGGCACGGCAGTGCAATGTCTGCCGTATGGTCTCGCTCGCGAAAGTAAGTCAGCGGAGGCGTCATTCTTTGAGGCATTGTCGGGCTCATCCGGGTCGTACGATGATGTGGCGGCGGAACGCGAGGCGGCTGGGAACCATGCGTCCAACGAGCAGAGTGAGTCACGCGATGAGCGATTTGCCGAGGAGATCGGTGAATCGAATGATGTCGCGCTAGATGCCGGGTCCAAGTCCGCTCAACCGCCAACTTTGTCGAGCGTTATCGCAGCCGAAGGGATTGAACGCATTGACCTGCTCAGGATTAATGTCGAGGAAAGGGAGTTGGATATACTGCGAGAACTCAGCCCTGACGATTGGTCCAAAATTCGCCAGTTGGTCGTCCGAGTGGATCATCCGGAGAACCTGGAGTCAATTACTACCCTGCTGGAACGGCAGCGCTATGAGGTTCTTGCCGAGCACAGCTCATCGCTCAGCGAAGCCCAGCCGTCATACGTGTACGCCATTCGGCCTGCGGCGGGGTCCCGCCTCGCGCGGCAGCAAACAGCCGATGCGCACCTGCGGTCACTGCCTTCCCCGGGCGAGGAAATCCTGGCGCCTGCGGCATTGCGCAGGAATTTGAAAGAACGGCTGCCGCAGTACATGGTTCCGGCGGCGTTTGTCCTGATGGAAAAATTTCCGTTGACGGCGAACGGGAAAATTGACCGCAAAGCGCTTCCGACCTTTGTCCACGAGACCACACAGCGCTCCCAAGATTTTGTGAGCCCTCGCACTGAGATCGAGAAGACACTGGCGGCGATTTGGACGGACCTGCTGAAGATTGAGCATATTGGTGTCCAGGAGGATGTTTTTGATTTAGGTGCTCACTCATTGATGGCTGTCCGCGCGGTGTCACAAATTCGGGAGGCATTTGGAGTGGAACTTCCCCTTGCGACTTTGATGGAAGCTCCGACGATTGCTTCCCTGGCAAAAATACTTGGCGACAAGCAATGGGTTCCCTCCTGGTCCCTTTTGGTTCCCATGCGGCAACAGGGAACAAGGCCGCCTCTTTTTCTTTTCCATGCGCATGGCGGCAATGTTCTCGAATACCACGCGTTGGTGCAGCATATGGAGAAGGATCAGCCGGTTTACGCCTTTCAGGCCAGAGGCTTAAACGGCGAGCTGGTAGAGAATACATCCGTGGAGGAAATGGCCAGAGCGTTTGTGAAGGAACTGAGACAATTTCAACCGGAAGGGCCGTATTTCCTCGGCGGGTTCTGCCTGGGTGGGCTGCTTGCCTTGGAAGCTGCACAACAGCTAAATGCGGAGGGGCAAGAGGTGGGGCTGGTCGTCATGATCCAATCCATGCCCCCTGATGCCAGGCGCTTCCGGCCGTCTGCCTCTCTACTCCAGCGCTGGTGGTACCGAACCAAGAAACGGATCAGTCTGGAAGTGGACAACCTATCCTACGGAGGCAAGACCTACTTTTTGCGCAGGTGCCGCGAATTGTGGGATCGATCTCTCGCGAGGAGGGCGATCGCTATCGATAACATCAGGGGCAACCGTCCTGCGGATCGGTCACGCCTGTCGCGGCTGTACATTTTCGAGGCTCTGGGGATTGAACACAAAAAGGCGATGGCAACATATGTGCCGCGGCCGTACGGCGGCGATACCCTCGTATTTCGCGCCAGCAAACAGTTAGAGGGTTTAATGGCCGATGAATGGCTGGGTTGGCGTCGCATTCTCCATGGCAACTTCGAGCTTTGTGAAGTGCCTGGGTATCAGCAGAATCTCATGCTGGAGCCTAACGTGAGAGGCCTTGCTCCCGCACTCGACGGCCGTCTGAAAGCCGCTCAGCAACGACATGGAGCTAAGGTCTGATGAGAAACGAATCTGCGGTTTCCGTGGAGCAATGATGATTAGAAAGATGATTAGAGTGATGCATCGGCACCTGTTGAAACCGGAGTACCTCTGGAGACCAAGTCAAGTTTTGCGCCTTCTTTCGTTCCGACGGTCCGTAGAAATCAAGCCCTTGTCCCTGCCATGGCACTGCACCATCAACGCCTGTTCTGCGGAACTCATCGGTCGCTTTATTGCCAAATACGGCGTTTACGACTTACCTCTCACGGAAGCCGTCATGAGGCTGACAGATGCCGGGGACTCCGCGGTCGACGTGGGGGCGAACATCGGCTACGTGACTCTGGTGCTTGCGCGGTCAGCCGGACCGGAAGGGCGCGTGTGTTGCTTTGAGCCGAATCCGGATCTTCTCCCAGTACTACGCAGGAATGTCCACAACTGGAGCTCCCTTCGAGTCGCGCCTATTCAGATCGAGACAATTGCGCTTTCAGACCGGAATGGTGAGGGCGTTCTTCGCTTTCCAGATGACTATGCCAGCAACAAAGGTCTCGCTAGTCTGGAACTGGGGGCAACCGGCGTTCCTGTCAGCGTTCGCCGGTTGGACGCCCTCGACGAGGTCAACCGCATCGGAATCATGAAAGTGGATGTCGAAGGTCATGAGGCGGCTGTCTTTATTGGCGCTGAGAAATTGCTAGATCGAAAGTTGGTTCGCGACATTCTCTTCGAAGAGCATGAGGCCTACCCGGCGCGCTCGCACAAGGTACTTCTTGGGCACGGGTACCAGATTTTCCGCGTGACAGGCTCCATGTGGCGGCCTCTGCTTCTGCCACCTGAAGCGCCACCTTGCCGGACTTTCTTGCCACCAGACTACCCGCCAAATTTTCTCGCCACAACAGATCCCGAGCGCGCTTGTGCTCGGTTCAGGGCTGGCGGTTGGTGTGCTCTATCGGCTAGGTCCCGCGGTGATCTGCGCTCAACGCAGGCGAAGTGGTTCAGTGCGGGCGGATGCAGCGTTGGTTTCACCCGTTAGGCCGCATTGTTAGTGAAGTTACGCTGGGACATTTTGCGACTATGAAGCTCCGATTCAGTGTTCTGATGCCGGCTTACAACCGGGAAAAATATGTCGGTCAGGCGATCGATTCGGTTTTGTCGCAAGCCTTCAAAGATTATGAGCTGTTCGTGATTGATGACGGTTCCACGGACAAGACGCTGCAGGTGCTGCAATCCTACGGAACACGCATCAACGTATTGCGACAAGCCAATCAAGGCCCAGAGGTTGCCCGAAACAAGGCGGCTGCCTTGGCCCGAGGAGAGTACTTGGTTCTGCTGGACAGTGACGATCTTCTCCTGCCCTGCGCCCTAGCGACCTATGATCGAGTTATCCGGGCCTTTGATTCACCGCCGCTGATCATTGGAGGAATGACCGATTTTCAAGACGGGCAATCCATCCCCGCCGGCTCGCAGGAATCGCTCCCAATAAAGGTTCTAAAATATCACGACTATCTGTCGAAGGATGTGACACTCCGCCTTTCCAGTAGCCGGATTGTACTTCGGAAGTCGGTATTCGACGAGGTGGGAGGTCTTCGCAGCACCACGGCAGCAACTTTCCACCTCGACAGCCTCAATCTTATCTTGAAAGTCGCGACTTACGGGCCATGCGTTGTCGTCCAACAACCCTGCACAGTTGCATATCGCCACCACGAAACAAACGCCATCCGGAGTTTGGAACCGATAGCGGACGGAATTCTCGTGCTGGCGCGCTCGGAACATCAGGGCCAATATCCTGGAGGGAGCAAGCGCCGCCGGGATCGATACGCATGCATCGGCGCAGTCGCTTTGTCGTGGGCCGTCAGCCATTGTTTGCGGGGAAGGCGCTGGAAACTAGCGCTTCGACTGCTCCGGGGGACCGCCCCAATGGGACTGGCCGCGGTGTGGAAGAAGGTTTTGAGCCGCTTGCGAAAGCCCACCCAGGCGATTGTCTTATCCGAACACGGATCGTTTATGGCTTCGAAATAGAGCGCGTCAATTGCGGACGTGATCGGGCAGCAGTCGGCAACGAGAAACAGTCTTAACCATCATTAGCCGTGAGCTCGGGTCATGGGACTGAAAAGACTTGAATCATCCACCTAAGTTGGGCATTGGGGGAAACAGGTGCGGGTGTTTACTCTCCCCAAAGCCCCTGCTCTGGGTGACCGCAGGAAGCTGCGCACTCCTGGTCTTTCTCGTGACATCCATTTACGGATTTCTTGCGGCCAATCATCCGCTGGGTGAGGGAATTCTCGTCGTAGAAGGCTGGATCCCCGCGAATACGCTGGCGGAATCCGTACACGTCTTCAATTCCGGAAGCTATCAGTACCTTGTTGTCGTGGGAGGCCCGATCCAAGGAACTGGTAGCGTATCCGGTCCTCCCACAACATACGCCGACCTGGCCGCGAGCAGACTCGAACAACTCGGATTTGATACTAAGAAGCTGATCAAGATCAACGTACCGCCTGTTTCATCCGAGCGCACCCTCACAGGGGCCGCATATGTTAAGCGTTGGATCGAGCGTTCGGGGATCAACGTTTGTTGTGTGGACATTTTTACTACGGGAGTGCACGCCAGAAGGAGTTGGATCCTCTCACGATGCGCGTTCGGCGACAGTTATCGGGTCGGAATCATCGCAGGACCCGAAGCCCGTTTCGATCCGAAGTATTGGTTTGTTTCACGGAGCGGAACCTGGCTGGTGGTCCGCAACTTAGCAGGCTACGCGTACTACAAATTCTGGATTTTCTATCATACGTTTTTGCCCGCCCGAATGGCGGTGGAACTCCATGTGATGCACCTTAAGATTTGACATTGCGACACATGATTGACACCTCCAGTCGTCCCGGCGCAGGAGCTGCTGGCGCAGACTTACCGGGAAGAAACCGACGAAAGGGTTACCAGCGCCTGTGCGCTTGTGGTCAGGTAATCTAGTCTGCGCAGTTGTCCTATCGGAGAGATTGTGAAGGTATTCCATATCGTGGGCGCGCGTCCGAATTTCATGAAGGTAGCGCCCGTGCTGAACGCCCTCAAATCGCAGAAGCACGTGGTTCAGACTCTGGTCCATACGGGCCAGCACTACGACGTGAATATGTCGGACGTGTTTTTTGAGCAGCTTGGCATCCCGGCTCCGGACGTAAACCTTGCCGTCGGTTCCGGCTCACATGCCCGGCAGACGGCCGAAATCATGACGCGCTTCGAGCCGGTGGTGCTCGAACGCAAGCCCGACATCGTCCTCGTCTATGGTGATGTCAATTCGACGGTCGCGGCCGCTCTGGTCTGCGCAAAGCTCGGAATTCGCGTCGGCCACGTCGAGGCTGGACTGCGCTCCTTCGACCGCACTATGCCGGAGGAAATCAACCGGCTGGTTACCGATCAGCTCGCAGATCTGCTGTTTACGCCTTCCGAGGACGGAGATGTCAATCTTCAGAAAGAGGGAATTCCCGTCGAAAGGATCTTCCGCGTCGGCAATGTGATGATCGATTCTCTCGTGAAGCTTCTGCCAGTAGCGCAGCGGCAAAGCAAGAACGGCCTTCCCGAACGCTATGCGCTGGTCACGCTGCATCGGCCAGCCAACGTCGACGATGGCGCCACGCTGAAGCGCCTCCTGCAGTCGCTACTCGAAGTGAATCGTGATCTAACTGTCATCTTTCCTGCTCACCCCCGAACACGGCAGAGAATTTCTGATTTTGGTTTGAATGCCGAGCAATTGCGCATGCTCGATCCGCTGTCTTATGTGGACTTTCTTGGCCTGCAATCGCGCGCCACCGTGGTGATTACCGATTCCGGGGGCATTCAGGAAGAGACTACCTATCTGGGTGTGCCCTGCCTGACCCTGCGCGAGAACACCGAGCGTCCAGTCACAGTCACTCTCGGAACCAACGTTCTCGTCGGACGCGATCCCGACAAACTGCGCTCCGAACTTTCCCAAGTGCTCGCCGGCCACGCAAAGAAGGGAACCATCCCTCCTCTTTGGGATGGTCACGCGGGCGAACGAATCGCCGCCGTACTTGCTGACTAGCAGTCCGGAGCGATTGTTGTGAGGACTGGCGCGACGCGCCTTCCAATATGCAAGCCGCAATCTGCAAAAACGCGGCTGCCGTCGATCGTATGAGAAATATAGATTACTAACACATGTTACTCAACAACGCCATGTTGTTCGCATACCGTACCTGTAGGTTCAGGAAATCTCTGGTTTGGGTTTAGACCATGATCCAGTCGCTTAGCCGGTATTTTCGATACTCCAATCCGCTTCTTGATTTCACCGTGGATGGTCAACTGTCGGCAGCCCCAGGGTTCTTTCGTTTCGGGACAGATGCAATTTGCTACGGCAGGTGCTCGAAGGGACCTTTGGCAGATAGACCCGATCAACAGCTCAATGACGTGTCCGATCATGTTCGATTGGATAACGGAAAGGTTGTGCTTCCGTTCGATCCGGAAGAGATCATCGAGAATCTCAGGAGTGAACGCTACGCCGCCCATTGCGCCCAATATGCAAGCAGCCGCGGCCTGATTCGTGATGCCTATTACCTGGTTCGCCCTTTGCTGCCTGTAGCGGTGCGCAAGTATCTTCAACGAATCTACCTGCGTGGCTGGGAACATATGCCGTTTCCGAAATGGCCGGTTGATCGAACGGTCGACTGCCTTTTCGAAGAGTTGGTAATACTCGCATTCAAGTCGACGGGATTGGAGAGCATCCCATTCATCTGGTTCTGGCCGGATGGTGCGAACGCTTGCGCCATCATGACTCACGACGTCGAGGCTGCTCCGGGAAAACGATTCTGCTCGCAACTGATGGATCTGGATAGCTCTTTCGGTATTCCTGCATCTTTTCAGATCGTGCCGGAGAAGCGTTACTCGGTCGAGCCAGAGTTTCTCGAGGAGATAAGGCGCAGAGGATTCGAAGTCAACATTCATGATCTCAACCATGATGGCAATCTGTTCCAGGACAAAGCCGAATTTGAGCGCCGCGTGAAGAAGATCAACAACTACGGCAGGGAATATCAGGCGGCGGGCTTCCGCTCAGCGGTTCTGTACAGAAACCCGGAGTGGTTTGACCTCCTGGAGTTCGAGTACGACATGTCGGTTCCGAACGTCGGCCATTTAGACCCCCAGCGCGGCGGTTGTTGTACGATGATGCCCTACTTTGTTGGGGAACTGGTTGAACTACCTGTCACTACAACTCAGGATCATTCGCTCTTCAATGTTCTGGACGACTACACCACGACCCTGTGGAAGCGGCAGGCCGAGCTTATCCTGAAACAACATGGTCTCATGAACTTCATAGTTCATCCAGATTACGTCCTGGGAGAGCGCGCTCAAAGCACCTATAAGAGCTTGCTGAGTTCGCTCGCAAGGTTGCGTGAAAAGCATGGTGTGTGGGTGGCGCTTCCAAGAGACGTGAGCCGCTGGTGGAGACAGCGGGACCGCATGGTTCTGACCCGTAAGGGCGAAAACTGGTCAGTCGAGGGCGAGGGCAGTGAGAGAGCACGCGTCGCTTTCGCTACCTTGCAGGTCGATCGACTCGTCTATTCAATTGGCTCTGCGCAGGAATGTGACAGGACCCGCGCGTTTTAGCGTGGTTGGCTTTACGGCCAAGACGGGTGCCGGCGCCTTGGTCGCTGTCGCGAATGTAGAACCCCCTCCGTGATCACTTCAAAAGCAACGCCCCACAACCCGGTCGGAGTCGTGGGGCGGAAAAGTGAACAGCCCATCCCACAACCGAAGCTCACCAATGCAATCCAGCGCGGTACCCGCGCGTTGGCCACCAAGGGGTGGGAGTACCTAGGTAACTTTGAATTACAGGTATCGCTAAAGCAATATACACCTAGGGACGCGACGGGAAAACTTCTCAACTTCCGCCTGCCAAAGCGGGAATTGTGAACGTGTTGCCGCTGCGGTGTTGCTGTGACCGACGTCACAAACCTACTGGCTACTCTCGTAACCTATTAGGACTAAAGACCTTCATGGCGACCGAAACCCGAAATGGCACCAGTTATTGGTGGTGCTCGTTAAATAGGTCTCATGATGGGAACAGGTGTGATCGGCCCTCACTACGATGCCCGGCGGGACTACCCCCTGAGGCGAGGCCCGCACGAGTTCATTGAAGACCAAGTCGAGCGCACACCTGACGCCCCCGTCCTGACCCTGGGACCGGAGCAGATTACCTACCGGGAGCTGAATTCCCGCTCGAACCGCCTGGCACATTTCCTTCGGGAGCAAGGTGTCGGTCCCGAGAGCCTGGTTGGTGTGTGTCTTGATCGTTCGTTTGATTCGGTGGTGAGCCTCCTCGCCACTCTCAAATCCGGTGGGACCTACCTGCCGCTGGATCCGAAGTTTCCAAAAGACCGTCTGGCATTCATGCTGGCGGACTCCGAAGTCTCTCTCCTCCTATCCCATTCTTCCCAGCGGGAAAGTCTGCCGGAAACGACCGCCCGAGTTGTTCTGCTCGACCGAGAAAAAGAGTCGCTTTCCAAGGCCCCAGAGACGAACCTCCCCTTTAGCAGCAACCCTGAACATCTCGCCTACCTGATTTACACTTCGGGCTCGACGGGAAAGCCCAAGGGAGTTATGATCCCGCGGCGCGCGCTGGTCAATTTTCTCTTGTCCATGGCGGAAACGCCTGGAATGCCTGCGTCCGATACACTCCTGGCGGTTACGACAACTTCTTTTGACATCTCGATCCTGGAATTCCTTCTCCCCCTGGTGTGCGGCGCCCAGATCGTTATTGCCACCGCGGAACAATCTTCGGACGCTCGCGAGCTGCAACGATTGCTTCGGCAACACGCAGTCACGGTGATGCAGGCAACGCCAACGACTTGGCGCATGCTGCTCGAAAACGGCTGGGAAGGGAAGAGCGACCTGAGGATCTTTTGCGGAGGCGAGGCTCTGACGGCTGACCTCGCTCGTCAATTGCTCCCTCGTTGCCGCGAACTTTGGAACATGTATGGGCCGACCGAAACCACGATCTGGTCCTCCACCGAACGCCTTACCTCTGCTGACCACATCTCGCTCGGTCCACCCATTGCGAATACGCAATTCCATGTTCTGGATGAGAACCACAAGCCGGTTTCTCTGGGCACGCCCGGCGAGCTCTGGATTGGCGGCACGGGCTTGGCTCGCGGGTATTTCAAGCGTCCTGAGCTGACTGCTGAGAGGTTCGTTACCGATCCCACCAGCGAGGGTCCTGATGCACGTCTCTACCGTACTGGCGACGAGGTCCGCCACCGCCGCGATGGCACTCTTGAATTTCTGGGGCGTCTCGACCAGCAGGTGAAACTCCACGGTTTTCGCATCGAACTGGGCGAAATCGAGAGCGTGCTTTCGAAAATCGAGGGAATCGGACAGGCCGTCGTCGTTCTTCGCGAGGATCGTCCCGGCGATAAACGCCTGGCCGCCTACTACACGGGCCGTGAAGACTTGAGTTCTACCTCTTTAGTCCAGGCCCTCAAAGCCACGCTGCCGGGCTACATGATTCCCTCCGTCTTCCTGCGGTTGGAAAAATTTCCCCTGACCCCGAACGCCAAGCTCGATCGCAAGGCTCTGCCCCGGCCAGAGGGCAAGCGGCCACTTCTTGCCCAGGACTTTATCGCCCCGCGGACAGCGACAGAAAAGCAATTGGCAAATCTCTGGTGCGACTTGCTGCAACTGGAAGAAGTTGGCATCGACGACAGCTTCTTCGATCTCGGCGGCAATTCACTGGCAGCGGTGCGCATGGTGAGCCAGTACCACACGCGCTTCGGACGTGAGATTCCTCCAGTCAAAGTCTTTCAATATCCCACGATCGCAAAGCTCGCGGAATTTCTGAAAGAGGAAGAGAGCGGCACGAAGTCCGACTTTCTTGCCGAAGCCGAAACCCGGGCGCGGCATCAGCGCAATTCGCAGCACGATTCTCAGCCCAAATCGCAAGACGGGAACGAGCGCGCGCGCGATGCCGTCGCGGTGATCGGCATGACCGGGCGCTTCCCGGGCGCGGCCAATCTCGATCAACTGTGGCGCAACCTCTGCAACTCCGTCGAATCAATTTCCTTTTTTGCTCCCGAAGAGCTGGGCCCCGGCATTGACGAACATCTCCGCAACGATCCGGACTACATACGCGCCCGAGGTTTGATCGAGGGCGCGGATCTCTTCGATGCCGCCTTCTTTGGTATCAACCCGCTCGAAGCCAGGGTGATGGATCCGCAACAGCGCGTCTTTCTCGAACTCGCCCAGCAGGCGCTCGAGAACGCAGGATACGACCCGGAGCGCTACAAAGGGCGCATTGGCGTATTTGCGGGCATCGGCGACAACCACTACTACACAACTAACCTCCTGACCCAGCCCGATCTGTTGGCCATGGCCGGCAAGCTCGCCGTTGAGTATGGCAACCAGAAGGACTACATCGCGCTTCGGACCGCCTATCTACTGGATCTCCGCGGGCCCGCGATCAGCGTCAATACCGCCTGCTCGACCACGCTCTTAACGGTGGACCAGGCCTATCGCTCGCTGCTCGACTATGAGTGCGACATCGCTCTCTCCGGCGGCGTTGACATCACGGTCCCGCAAAAGAGCGGGTTCCTCTATCAAGAGGGAGGCACGTTTGCCAAGGATGGTCACTGCCGTCCTTTTGATGCGGACGCCACCGGAACCATGTTTTGTGACGGCGCCGGCGTAGTCATGCTCAAACGGCTCGCCGATGCTCTGACCGATGGCGATACCATTTATGCCGTTATTCGCGGCACCGGCAAAAACAACAACGGCGCACGCCCTGCCTCTTTCCTGGCCCCGAGCGTGGACGGCCAGGCGGATGCCATTGCCCTGGCCCAGTCTAATGCCAACGTTCCCGTCGAGACCATTCGCTACATCGAGGCGCACGGCACGGGCACTCCGGTCGGCGACCCCATTGAATTCGAAGCGCTGCGGAAAGTTTTTGAAAGCAAGACCGGCAAGAAACAGTTCTGCTATATCGGCTCCATCAAAGGAAACATTGGGCATCCGACCAATGCCGCGGGAGTTGCGGGGCTGATCAAAGCGGCGCTCGTTCTCCATCACGAACAAATTCCTCCGACCCTCCATTTCAAGACGCCCAATCCCAAGATCGATTTTGCCAGCAGCCCTTTCATCATGGCCGATAAGCTCATCCCCTTCCCTCGAGGAGAGGAAGCGCGCCGCACAGCGGTCAGTTCGTTTGGCTTTGGCGGGACCAACGTCCACGTCATTTTGGAAGAAGCACCCGTGCCGAAGGACGCGCGCGCTTCGCGTCCGCTGCAGCTTTTGCCTTTCTCGGCCAAGAGTCCGGCGGCGCTCGCGGCGTACAGCCAGGCGTTGGCGGAGCATCTCGCGAACGCCGCACCGGAATCTTTCGCGGATGCGGCCTACACGTTTCAAACCGGGCGCAAGCAGATGACCCACCGGCGTTTCGTGGTCGCCGCCGATTCCAGCGAAGCCGCCAGAATTCTCCTGCAACCCAATCCTTTGCGCGGCAGCAGTAAACGCTGTCAACGCCGGGATCCTCCCGTCGTCTTCCTTTTCGGCGGGCAGGGCACCCAGTATGTCAACATGGGCCTGAACCTCTATCGAGACGAGCCTCTTTTCCGCGCCGTCGTGGACGATTGTTGCGAACATCTCAAGCCTCATCTCGGCAGAGATTTACGTGAACTTCTTTATCCTCAAAGTGGAGATGAGAAGACGGCCCAGATCTCCCTGCAGGACACGTTTTTCACCCAGCCATCCATTTTCGTCATCGAATACGCGCTGGCGCGTTTCTGGCAGAGCCTGGGCATCGAGCCTGCCATGATGGCCGGACACAGCATCGGAGAATTTGTCGCCGCCACGCTCGCTGGCGTGTGGGAACTTGAGGACGCTCTCGGCATCATCGCTCTGCGGGGCCGCTTGATGCAGAACCTCCCGCGTGGTTCCATGATGGCGGTGAGCGGCAGCGCAGATTCGATCGCGAAAATTCTTCCGGCTACGCTTCAGATCGCTTCCAATAATGCTCCGGCTCTATGTGTCGTGTCGGGGCCGGAAGCGGATGTCGGCCAATTCCAGAAGCAACTCGAAGCGGAAAGCATCGTCTGCCGCCACCTGCATACCTCGCATGCCTTCCACTCCGCGATGATGGATCCCATGGTTGAACCGTTGCGCGCGGCCGTCGCCAAAATCCAGTTGCGCGCGCCGGTGAGGCCCTTTGTCTCGACGGTCACGGGACGCCTCATCACCGCCGCGGAAACCACCGATCCCGCTTATTGGGCCAATCATGCCCGGTCAACGGTGGAGTTTTCGAAAGCAATCCAGTGTCTCAAAGACCAGGGATACGACCTCTTCCTGGAATGTGGACCGCGTTCCACACTGTGTTCGTTGGCCCGCCAGCAGTTCACGCCCGACCATCCCTGCACGGCCATTCCCACGTTTGCCGATACGCCTGAGAACAACACCGAGTGGGCGACCGTGCTTTTCGCCCTGGGGTCTCTCTGGCAGAACGGCGTGTCCATTGATTGGGATGCCTTCTATGCCAACGAAGACCGCCGGCGCATACCTTTGCCAACTTATCCCTTTGAGCGGCAGCGCTTCTGGGTAGACCCTGCCCCAGTGGCAACCGCTGCACCAAACCTCCAGGCCGCGAGTTCCGATTCAGCCATTCGTCCCCCCGTCGGGCAATTCGTTGAGCCATTGGCTTCCTCCGCGACGCTAGCGAGCGTTACCTCGGGAAGTTCATTAGCTTCACGCCCATCTTCACGAGGAGACCGCATCGCTGCGCGTCTGGTTGACCTCCTCGTACCAGTCTCCGGACACGAACGCTCACAGATCAGCACCTCCGCCACGTTCATGGAGCAGGGATTCGATTCCTTATCCTTGACGCAGGTCGCTTTTGCCATCCGCAAGGAGTTTTCCGCCAAGGTCAGCTTCAGTCAGCTCATGAATCAGTGGCCCAACGTTGACCTGCTTGCGGCGCATCTCGACGCCACCCTGCCTGCCGACATTCTTGCGGAAACGGCTGCCACCCCGGCCTCTCCGCCTGTTCCTGCCCCGCCCGCTGCGCCTGCTGCCGTAGAATCCCGACCGAACGTACGGAAGAACAGCAGCACGCTCGAGGAAGTCGTTGCCGATCAAGCACGCACCATCGCCCGCTTGGTTACCCTTCTCGAAAAGGCCGGCATGAATGATCCAACTTCGGCCGCCCCTGCCGCTGCCGGAACACCCTTGGTTACCACACTGCCGAAAGACAACTCGCAGGCACCCGCTCCGGCGGCTTCCGGCCTCCTGGAGGTTGAATCTACTGTTCCGCAGCGGGGCATCTATGCCTCCTCGCGTCTTTCCGAACGTTTGTCGGCCTCGTATAACGAATCCATGACGGTGCGATTTACCGGCAACATCGCGATCGAGAAAATGGCGCGCTCCATGGAACGATTGGTGGGGCGGCATGATGCCCTTCGCGCCAGCTTCGATGAGGCCGGTCTGGTGATGAAGATCGCCGCGGCGCAGAAAATCGCGATGCCGGTAACCGATCTCTCTTCTATCAACGATCTAACCCGGCAAGAGGAGCGTCTCCGCAAACTGATTGCCGACGAGACCGCCTTACCGTTCCCCCTGCCTGCGGGTCCGTTGTTCCGTTGCCAAATGGTTTTGCTCGGCCCCGATCACGCGGCGGTTATCTTCACGGCGCACCACATCATCTGCGATGGTTGGTCATTGGATGTACTGATCCACGATCTTTGCGCCTTCTATTCAGAAGAAATCTCGGGCGCACCCGCATCCCTGGAGCCCGCGAAGAGTTACGTCGATTACGTACAGAGCGTAACCGAGCGCTACCGCTCTGAAGAATTCAAGGAAGCGGGCAGCTATTGGCATGCGAAATTCAAAGATGGTTTTCCCGTGCTCGTGCTTCCGACCGATCACCCGCGGAGCGCGCGGCGTGAATTCAGCGCGCGCCGTCTCGATCACCCCATTCCGGCCCCGGTGGTCGAAAACCTTAGAGAGGTAGGAGCAAACGAGGGCTGCAGCTTCTTCGCTGTCCTTCTCAGTTCTTTGGCCATCCTTCTCGCCCGCATTTCACAGCAACGTCGTTTTGTTATTGCTCTGCCCACTGCGGAACAACCGGTCATCGGCCAGCCCGGTCTGGTCGGACACTGTGTAAATCTTCTCCCCTTCGTTGTGGAGTTACGCGAAGGCGAAGCCGTCAGCGCTTTTCTCGAGAGAGTACAGGGCGAGCTTCTTGCTGCGCTAGACCATGCCAACTTCACGATGGTCAGTTTACTGGAGGACCTGCGTCCAGTCGGGCCTGCGCTCGGCATTTCCCCGATCTCGACTGGCCTCACCAACGTCAAGAAGTTCAAGCCAAACGAATTGCCGCAATCCGGATTTGCCGCCGACTACGATGCCAACCCCAAAGGTTACGAATCGTTCGAGTTGTATTTGAATGCGGTAGAGATGGAAGAGAACCTGGAGGTTCGCTGCCACTACGACATCAAGCTTTTTGAGGACCTCACCATACGAGAATGGCTCACAACGCTTGGTTCCATCTTTCAGGACCTTGCGGCAGATCCGTCGCGGCAAGTTCTGGATCTTGCCCGGCTCAAGCGTGCCGATGCTTCTCCTGCAACTGAAATTGTTTACACTCATGCCTCAAACCGGGAAGCTGCTCACGAATTCCTTTCGGCCGTTTCGACTTCGGCTCCAGAGCTGCCACGACAATTCTCAGATTCACCGGCAAGCTCCACGAGATTTAACACGATGGCGGAGCCCGCATTGCTCCGCGCGCTGCTGCCTCTTTGGCAGCGGGTATTGGATGTCCGCGAAATTGGGCCGGATGATGATTTCTTTGCCTTGGGTGGCCACTCCATCGCTGCGGCGCAGTTGTTTGACCTGATCCAACTCGTGTTGGGGTGCACCGCGCCGCTCTCGGCCCTCTACGACGCCTCTACCCCGCGGATGCTGGCGAGTGTTCTGAGCCGGGGCAGCAGAGCAGAAGATTGGCAATCGCTCGTGGCGATCAATCGATCCGGCAACCGGCCTCCGCTTTTTCTCGCGCACGCCGCGGAAGGCAACGTCTTGCTCTATCGTTCCCTAGCGGCCCATCTCGGCGCTGATCAGCCCGTCTTCGGTTTGCAATCCGCCGATCTCGATGGGCGTTCTCCGGTCGATGGCCGGTTCGAACATGTGGCACGCCAGTACATCCACGAAATCCGCCAAGTACAACCGCACGGTCCCTACATGCTTGGCGGGTACTGCCTGGGTGGCACGCTGGCCCTGGAAATGGCACGGCAACTCATCGAATCGGGCGAGACCGTGGGCCTCGTAGCCCTCATTGAGATTTACAATTTCCGCGCCCTGCGCTGGCCGCTCCCGTTGCACCAGAGGTTTATCAATCGTTTTATCCTCAACCCCTATTTTCACCTCCAGAATCTCATGGCAGCGGAGGGTGCAGGCAAACTCGCCTTTTTCATGGAAAAAGTGCGCGTCGAGATTACCCGAATCAAAGCATCCGCTCGTCTTGGTTGGGCCCGTCTTCGGAATCGTCTTCTGCTTAATGCCAATGCGGCCACGCCTCAAGTCAAACTTGCGGATATCTACGAAGAGGCGCTTGCTCAATACGACGTCAGGCCTTATCCCGGGGAATTGACTCTCTTTCTGGCGGAGCGTCATCTGGCGGGTTATAACGCTCATTTGGGTGGCTGGGGAGAGGTTGCGCAAGGTGGCGTTCGGCTCTTCTCGCTTCCAATCAGTCCCCGCGGCAGCCTCGTCGAGCCCTATGTTGGGCAACTTGCTGCCCTCTTGCGCGGTTGCCTTGACCGGGCGATAGAGAATTCAAAAATTGTCGTGCACGAACGTTTGGAACTTGTTGGCACTCATGTCGCCTGGATAGGCAATGGGCTGGTAGAATCCGGAGAAACTGGCGTGGAAAGCGCAACCTCTGGACCAGACCTGGGGATTTAGATCGCAGGGACGCTATAGAAGACGCTACTGTTATGGACTACAATCATGGCCCGAGAAATGACCAGGACCGGCCAAGATGAAGGATGTCAACGCGCTCGCCGGCGGCAGGAAACAAGGCCACGATGGTTTGTGGTCGCAAACTCCCTCGCAGCCGGTGTTTCCGTCGGGACGAGTTGACCTCTGGAGGGTGCGTCTTGACGAACCGGCAAAAGCAAGCTCCGAGGCCAGCGTCCTGTCTGCGGATGAACTCGTCCGCGCCGGCCGGTTTCATTTCGAGAGAGACCGGATTCACTTCACCCGATGTCGGTCGGCACTTCGGGGTCTGCTTGCTGGCTACCTTGCAATTCCTGCGAACGAAATTCGCTTCGAGTATCTGAGCAGCGGCAAACCCCAGCTCGCACCCGAGCAGAATCCACGCGCGCTGCAGTTCAACCTATCCCACTCGGCGGGCATCGCGCTGATTGCGGTTGGCAGTGAGCACCGGTTAGGCGTCGATATCGAAAGAATCCGCAGCGACGTCGACACTGGTGCACTTTCCGAGCGATTCTTCTCCCTTCGCGAACGCGCCGGCCTGCGGGCATTGCCGGATCACCTCCGAGTGCCGGGCTTCTTTGCCTGCTGGACGCGCAAGGAGTCCTTCCTGAAGGCCACTGGTGACGGTCTCTCTTTTCCACTGGCGGATTTTTCCGTCACCACACACCCCGATCTCGATCCTGAGCTTGAAGAGATCCGAGGAAACACCGAGGCTCGCAAACAGTGGTTTCTCGCAGACCTGAGCGTCGGCGATAGCTACCGCGCGACGGCGGCCGTCGAGGGCGCTTTTTCTCGTGTGGAAATCTCTACTCAGACATGCACGTTCTAATTTCCGTCTGCGTCGCTCCCCACCACGAAGCTGGTTTTCTTCCTTGCAACCAAGCTGCTCTTGGCGGTGAGTCTAAAGACGCGGAAGCTGTTTGAGGTCAGTGCAGTGTGCTTCTTGATTTGCATAGCCTCGGGTAAAGCTCTGTTAGATCGGGTGAAGCGACGGTTCTCGATCAGGCTTGGCCGGTGAACGAAGGACGGAATACAATGCGGGAAAAGAACTGTCTCGGAATCCTCTGCGGAATTGTCATCTTTGGCGTTCTGATATGTACATTGTGGCCGTTCAACCCTTTTCCTTCGAACCGAGTTAGTTGGGTGCCAGAAGTGAATGGAATTCGGTTCGGTAATCAGGGTGTTGTTATAAGCAAGGCTCCCTTGATTGCCGCAGCAGCCGATACCAGAAAATCTTGCAGCTTGGAGCTTTTACTTCGGCCTGCTCAAATTAAAGGGGTATACACGATTTTGGACTTCTATGTCCCGGACAATCCAGGACAATTTCTGGTGAGACAGTGGACGGACGGCCTGCTGGTTTCGCGCAATGTTTTGGACGCCGGGAACAAAGTGAAAACTGAGAAACTTGATGTCGCGCATGCCTTCCAGCGGGGAAAATTGCTGTCGTTGACAATTGCGTCGGGGCCGAATGGAACCGTTGTCTACCTGAATGGCCGCCAGGCGCAGGTTTTTCCAAAATTCATGATCTCGAAAAGTAACCTATCAGGGCAGATCGTTATGGGAACGTCGGCAGTAGATTATGAGCCGTGGCCCGGAGAAATCCGCGGCCTGGCTATTTACTCAAAAGAGCTGACTCCTGAAGAGGTATTCCGGCACTATGCGAACTGGGCAGCCGGCGGCGGCGAACCCTTGGACGCCGAGGCAACGATTGCTCGCTATGCCTTCACCGAGGGGACGGGTCATGAGATTCACAACGCGGTGGCTTCTGGACCTGATTTGGAGATACCAAGAAGCTTCAGGGTTCCGTACAACACGCTGTTGAAGTCTCCGGGCAAGGAATTTCGAGCAAATTGGAGATACCTGAACGACCTGTTGCTGAATATCGCAGGGTTTGTCCCAGTGGGTTTCCTGATTTGTGCCTATTTGGGGGTGACGCAAAGCCGACGCAATGCAATTCTCTACGCGATTATAGCGGGAGGAATACTGAGTTTCGTGATCGAGGTACTCCAAGCCTATATCCCGGGACGAACTTCCGGTATGACCGATATCATCACGAATACGCTAGGTACGGTTTTGGGAGCCGTGCTCGTGCAGTCGAATTTAGTTCGGATAATTCTCCGAGGAATGGATTCTGTTATTTGCTGGGGGAGGCCCGCTTTGCGGCCAGACTGACGAGCGTAACTCGAGAGCCACGGGTGGTACCTCCCCTTGCCGGGCGGGGATGCATGCGCCCGGATCGCCGACGATACCGGTCAGTCAAGTCTCCGGGGCATTGACCGGCAGCCCAACGGCACAATAGAAAACCGCTCGAGCACTTTGCCAAAAGACTGGCACGGCAAGCGCTACAGCAAGTGGTCGCAATCTAGGCAAACAGTATGGCTTGTTTCTGTTACTCTGTGCATCCAAGGAGGGTTTCACCATGGGACACGTCATTCGTCTGCAGCTGATTGGAAGGGTTACCTACTACGTCGGTTGGATCGCGTTGATATGTGGAGGCTTGTCGCATCTTAGCACCGCAAGGGCGCTGTTCTTGGCGGTGAATCTAACAAAGCGGAATCTGTTGGAGGTCAGTGTAATGTGCTTCTTGATTTGCATAGCCTCGGAACTCCGAGCCCGGCCTTTGCCCGGAAACTAGCCGCAAAAAAAGGGGCCACGTAGGACTACCAGCGGACCAGGTAGTTGGGACCTGCGATGCGGCTCCGTTCTAGCCTCCCGTGTGGGAATGGAATCGTGTCCCCCTGAGGTTCGTGGGCGCGTTATGGCTGACCGATCAGCGACCATCTCCAGGCGGTACCCGAGCGATTTAGCCGATCCACATCCGCGCTGCCGTCTCGATCGCCTGCTCGACGACGGGGATCTGCCCTTGTGGACCTTGAAGTAGATCAGCTCTGACGGCTCCTCTTCCCCTCCCGTCAAGTCCTTCTCCAATGCCCGTCTGAAGTCCTCCTTTGGCAGCTTTCGAGCTTTGTGCAACCAGGTTGCACAATCGAAACCCTGACCGTCCCGGCGTGCGAGCTTCGCCAGCTCCAGCCCCTTCGTCCATCCCACTTTCTTCAGACCCTTCCGCGCCTGCGGCGGCAGGCGCTCGTGGATGGACATCAGGTAGTTAGGCCTTTCCTTCTCGATTCCTGGAACCGCCTCGCCAGAAGCTCGTCAAATGACTTCAGACCTCAGCGATCACAAGACAGGCTCGTGCGCATATTTGGGTAGGCAATCAAACGATACGAAGCTCCGCGGAAGTGCGAGCCGCTATTCCCTGAGTCGGCGGGGGCAGAATTAGCGGTCAAAGGTTACCTGGCCACAAGTTAGGCGCCATGTTGAGCGCGACGCTTATGGATTCGGAACGATCGCCGTCGCTTGATTCGAGTACCCGCTCTCCTGCGAGTCGCCAGTCACTGCCGTGGCTACGTAGTAGTAAGTCTGGCCGGAGACGACCGTGTTGTCGGTGTATGTCGTCGTGCTATCGAGCGAGGTGTTGATCATCGTGTATGGACCACCTGAAGCGGTCCCGCGGTATATGTTGTAGCCCACGGCATCAGCCGAAGCGTTCCAGGTCAGATCCAGAGTGTGCTGAGTTTGCGCCGTTCCCGTGCCGGTCATCGTTTGCACCGCGGGCGAGTTCGATGCGTTGCTCGGGAACGACAGAGACGCCGAAGTGGCCCCGCTTGACTGCGGCGTGAACGTGACCGTGAAAGTCGCGGATTGTCCGGCGGGAATGGTTGTCGGCAGGGAAATTCCGGAGAGCACAAACTCACTGTTGGTATCACTCGCTGGCTGAACCGTGACCGATGCGCCGGTGGCAGTCAGAGTGCCGTTCAGCGATGAACTCGACCCGACGACCACGTTGCCAAGACTTAGACTGGTTGGAGAAACTGCCAACGTCCCAGCGGCCGTCCCGGTCCCAGAGAGCGCAAGGTTGAGCGGCGAGTTCGATGCGTTCGACACTATTGACATGCTTCCACTCACGGCACCGGCACTGGTCGGCGTAAAGGTCGCGGTAAACGTCACGCTTTGGTTCGCAGTGAGACTGATAGGGAAGCCGTTCAATCCAGTGATGGAGAAGCCCGCCCCGCTCAAATTAGCTTGCGAAATGGCGACCGTCGATCCACCGGTGTTGGTCAGCGTCTCCGACAAGCTCGTGCTGCTGCCGACCTGAGCGTTGCCGAGGGCAAGGTTGGTGGGATTCGCAGTCAGCGTGCCCTGCGTCACGCCAGTTCCAGAGAGTGAAATGTTCAAGTTGGGATTCGAACCGTTGGAAGCGATGCTCACGCTGCCGCTGGCGACCCCGCTCGCGGTCGGTGAAAAAAGCACCGTGAACGATGTGCTCTGGCCGGCGGTTAATGTCAAAGGAAAAGCCAGTCCGCTCAAACTGAATCCTGTGCCACTGGCAGTGGCAGACGAGATCGTGAGGCTCGTTGCGCCCGTGTTGGTCAGCGTCTCCGACAAGCTCGTGTTGCTGCCGACCTGAACGTTACCGAGGGCAAGGTTGGTGGGATTCGCAGTCAGGGTGCCTTGGGCCACGCCGGTACCAGAAAGCGGAATGCTAAAGTTCGAATCTGGGGCCGTGGAAGTGAGGCTTGCGCTACCGCTTGAACTGCCCATCGACTGAGGGGCAAAAGTTACCGAGAAAGTGGCACTTTGGCCCACTCCCAGCGTCAGGGGTAAGGCTAAACCGCCCAGTCTGAAACTGGTGCCGGTGAGAGTGGCCTGAGAGACCGTTAGACTGGAGTTTCCCGAGTTAGTTAGGGTCGCAGATTGCGTCTGGCTGCTTCCCACTTGGACGTTTGCAAAATTCACGCAGCTGGGATTGGCGGTGAGTTGACCGGGAGTTGTGCCCGTACCGGTGAGGGGAACCGTCGCTGTGATCCAGAATTCAAAAGATCTTCTTTGAGAACTGAAATATAAGAAGAAGACGCTCCCACTGATGCTGCCGCTGGACTGCGGCGCAAAAGTCGTGGTGAAGCTCACGCGCTGGCCCGGGGTTAGCATCACCGGCAGGCTGAGCCCACTGATGCTGAATCCGGCCCCTGATACTGTCGCTCGGGAAATTGTCAGAGTGCCGCTTCCAGTATTGTTCAGAACGACCGATTGCGACACGCTATTACCGGTCTGAACGCTACCGAAGCTCACGGTAGAAGGATTGGTGGCCAGTTGTCCGGTGGCAGTTGCTGCGAACAGAAAGACATTCAATAGAACCAATCCGCAACCCACGCACGTCCATGGGGAATCCTGACGCTTCACTTTGGTTCTCCTGTCCCGTGCTTCGGGAGGCACGGCGGGGGATATGGAGCACCTGCACCGCGTCCTGCGAGAAGAAGATCCCGCACAGGCGTGGTGCATACAGTTATTCTTCGGCTGGCACACGGTTTTGGGCAGATCACGAAGGGTCAAGACGACGCGGCCCGGTTGCGGACGAGGGGATGTCCAACGGTAATCGAGAAGCTACGGAAGCAAAGGGCTGCTCATAGGCTGAGCATCCTAGCACTTGGCCAGCAATGTGAGTCGGCCACTTCGTGGATTGAAACGGGGTTTTGTTAGAAGTTCTTACGGTGCCGCGTGTGCCGAGAGCGCATCTAGGATCACAATGTCGCCCCGGCAAGTGTTCGGCCCTTCATTTGTCCAGGTCACGCCGCCGTCCGTGCAGGTCGAGTTCAAGGTGCCGCAGGCGCTATCCCAATTCGGCAGAGTTTTGCCTTCGGTGCAGGTTGCTCCGGTGGTGTCTGTTCCGCAGCCGGTCGCCTGGAAAATATAGGCGCCGCTGTTGTCCGTGATCGGGTACACGTAGTCCTGATAGGTGACAGTGCCGCTCGGCGAGGGCTGATACTGGCCGCGCAGGTTGTTGCAGGCCGTGTTCGCCTTAGCGTTCGAGCCGCGCACCCCCATCATGTCCGTGCCAAAGGCGATCAAGTCACCGAGCGGCGAGTTCACGCCGATGTTGTTCTGAATCGAGAAGTAGGAGCTCGAGCCGGTGTTGTAGGTATGGCCGAAGCGGTAGGTCAGCCCGCTCCCGTCCGAGTTGAACGCGCAAATTTCGTCGTAGCACGCGCCATTCGCGACGTCGTAGCGAGTCGGCCACGCCGGAACGTCGGCCGTGGCCGTGAAAATAGGCGTGAGATCGCTGGTTCCGGAGTTCTGGTAGGTGCCGTGATCGGCACAGGGCAGGGCGGCGAGTAGCATTGCAGTGTTAGGATTGAGGACTCCGTCGATCACCGGCAGCGAATACAACATTGACTGATAGAAATGCCCCCAATACTTGTGCAGGTAGCCGGCGGCGGAATGTCCCGAGCCATGCACCCAATCCGTAAGCGGAGCCACCAGGGTGCTCGTGGTGTCGAAGAAGTAGCTGTTGCAGTAGGATTCCGTGTTGCTCCAATAAGTGTTGGAAGACGTTGTGCCGGAGGGGGCGTGCCCGCTGCCCGCGGGGACGGTGGTGAGGGCCGTGTAGTACAAACCCGCGTAACTGACGATGTTCTTAGCGACGTAAGCGTTGGCCGACGAATACGCTCCCTGCCAACTGGTGTTGGACGCTTGGCAGCTGAGCGTTCCGGAGTTCCAGCTCCCCGGAGGATTTGCCGCTTCACCGCCGGTCGGAGAGAATTCCACATATTGACCATTTTCGCCCTGCTCCACTTCGTGCAAGGTGAATCGGTCGGGCAGGTTGCAGGGGGCTGTCGGCCAGGTTCCCGCTCGCGTGCAGACCACTTCGTCATTGGTGGTCATGTACCCGGCGGGTGCGGAGTTTCCCGTGCCGCGATAAATCTTCCCCAGCCGGGTGTTGATCCGCGTGCAACCCGGCGCCGACGTACCCGCTGGGCGATAGATCACCATGTCGAATCCCTGACTTTGCTCGTCCAGCTTGCCGATGTTTGTCCAGATCACGCCGCCATCGGTCACTGTGCAACCCGCAGTCTGGCACCAGGTAGGTTCCGACGTGCCGGTTATACCCGTGCCGCTAATGGCCGTAGCTTGGAATCCGTATCTGCCCGCGTTGCCAGAGGTGGGCAGGATGAAAGTGTCGATCGGTGTCACCGCCCATGATGCCGCCCAGTTATAGCCTCCGGTCATCCCGTAAGACACCGTACCATCATCCGCAACCTGGAAGCTCCCAGTCCAAGACGCTGCATAGGTAGTGGGGTTACCCGGCGCGGCGCTTTCCATCACACTGCAAGGCACGGGTGTGTCGGATGTGAAATCGACATAGATGCTTCGGCTAAGACTCCCGGTGCCTGGGCTTGTAATTGAGCTGGTAATTACCAGCTGATTCACTTGAGTTGGCACGTTCGACATTTCGTATAGGACATTGGGTTCGGAAGCCGCGCGGCTGAATGACCAAGAGCCTCCGTGAGCTAGGTGCGTCGAGTCTCCTGCGCCGCTGGGTGCGGTGTAGATTCCACTTGAATTCACGCATCCCGGCACGGTGGCACACGTTTGCGCATGGATTGCTGCCGGGTTAATGTTGAGGATCGTCGCCCCATCCCCGGAATTCCTTGCCAGATACAACGTCTCGTCCCAGGAGAAGGCATCCCAATTGCCATCAGAACCCACGTTCCACGCTGTTGTATATGGCGTGGCTGAATTATGCGCGTTGGTGTTGTCGTCTGTCACCATCACCAGATACGCGCCGAAATCTGGATCCGTCGCGGTCGAGTTCATCGGAGTCGGACAGTATGCGGGATAGCTCGAAGGCGTCCAGCCGGAAGGGCACGAGCCGGAAGAAATAGTCGTGGGCGTAAATCCGGTCGGGATCGGGTCGCTTACACCTTCCTGAAAAAGCAAGGTCGCGCCCGCTTCGCCCTTGGTTTTGCCGGAAATGCATCCTGACTGGGTGCCGTTGACGCAATTGTCCGTTCTGGCAGAGTACGTCAGAGTGGGTGTTACGACGATGCTCAGCGGCTGCGTTGCGGTTATGTTATTTGCGTCTGTCACCTGCACCGTGAAGTCACTCGTGCTTTCTACCGTGGGTGCGCCGGTAATCGCACCCGTACTGGCGTTCAGCGATAGCCCGGCGGGCAAACTGCCGGAGCTTATCGACCAGGAGTAAGGCGTGGTACCTCCAGTGGCCGCCAACGTGGCCGAGTAAGATGTACCTAACGTTCCGGCAGACAGTGACGTGGTAACTACTTGCGGGGTTGGGTTCATCGTTTGCGTTAGCACCGAGGACGTGCCGCTGCTGTCGTTTGTGTCCCCGCCGTAGGAAGCCGTGATCGAGTGCGAGCCCACCGCCAGCGCAGAGGTGCTGTAAGTCGCCGCCCCGCCGCTGATCGTGCCCGTTCCCAGCGCGGTGCTTCCATCTTCGAACGTCACCGTCCCGGTCGCCGTCGCCGGTGTCACCGTGGCCGTGAAAGTCACCGATGAACCATATGCCGACGGGTTCGCAGACGAAATTAGCGTGACCGTCGTGTTTCCTTTGTTTACCGTCTGCGTCAGGGTCGTCGAGGTGCTGCTGCTGTCGTTTGTGTCGCCGCCGTAGGATGCCGTGATCGAATTTGATCCGGCCGCAAGCGCAGATGTGCTGTAAGTCGCGGTTCCGCTGCTGAGCGTACCCGTTCCCAGCGTCGTGGCTCCGTCCGCGAACGTCACCGTGCCGGTCGCCGTCGCCGGCGTCACCGTGGCGGTGAACGTAACCGGCGAACCATATGCGGACGGGTTTGCAGACGAAGCTAGCGTGACTGTCGTGCTCGCTTGGATGGTCACATTCAGGGAGGCGGAACCGCTCATCGTTCCGGCAGTTGCTGTCAGCGTAATTGTGCCCGTGGCTAGGGCATTGACAATGCCGGCGCTGCCGGCTGAATTGCTGATAGTAGCGACCGAAGGATTCGACGAGCTCCAAATGACCGACTGCAGGGTCTGGGCGCCGCCGACATTGAAGGTGCCGGTAGCGACCAAGAACTCAGATTGTCCCGGCATGAGGAACGAACTGGCGGGCGCGACCGTGATGGATACCAGACCAGGCGGCGTCAAACTGGTGGGTTGATACAATTCATCGCTGGCCAGAGTCACTCCCGCGTTGATGCCGCCAATTAACAATACGTTACCGTTGGACACCAGTGTTCCAGTATGGCCCGCGAGGGCGGTCGCAACCGATTGGCTGGAGCTGAATGTGCCCGTGACCGGATCGAATAATTCGGTGCTGGCCTCCGCGCTGCAAGAGGACCCGCACGAACTGTAGCCCCCCGCGACGACGACGCCGCCATTGGTGAGCAACGTGGCGGTGTGATTGAACCGCGGAACGATCATACCGCCCGTGACGATGCTGAATGTGTTAGCAACCGGGTCATAGATCTCTGCGGCGTTCGTTGGGCAGCCCGGCAAGCTACAAGTCGAACCGCCAGCCATCAGCACTTGGCCGTTATTAAGAAGAGTGGCGGACGCATCAAAACGAGGAACGTTAAGGCTTGGGCCCGTCCCGGTAAACCCACCGTTCGGCGGACTGTAAATTTCTGCGGCTGCCGGCAGGTTCGTCCCGTCAAAACCTCCGGCAATCAGCACCGACCCTGAATTCAGCAGAACCCCACTTGCGCCGAACCGCGGAGCGCTCATGCCATTCGATGTGAATGTAAAGGTCCCTGCTTTCGGATCGTAAATCTCCGCGCTCGACAAAGCACTGCACGAAGTGGCCGAAGTGCAGTTTTCGCCGCCCGCAATAAGTACTGTCCCATCGCTGAGAACTGTCATCGTGTGGCCGCTCCGGGCCACAGTCATTGTCCCTGCGCTGCTGAAGGTGCCGGCTGTCGGATCGTAAATCTCGGCGCTGATCAAGGAGGAGCAGTTTCCTGAACCACAGGTGTAGCCGCCCGCAACGAGCACCTTGCCGGCACTCAATAGCACAGCCGGAGCAGAGCGAGCAGTGGCCATTGTCCCGGTGTTGGTAAATGCGCTGGAACCCGGATTGTACAGTTCTGCGCTGTTCAAGTAAGTGCACGAGCCTGCTGGGCAATTGAGACCACCAACCACTAATATCTGCCCATTGTTCAAGATCGTCGCACTGTGCTGGTAGCGGCTGGTATTGAGGTTCGCTTGGGTGGTTCCGGTGGTGGTCGTAAAGATGATTCCGTTGCTGGATACTCCGCCCACTGTCACCACTACATTGCCCGTGCCCGCTCCCGTCGGCACCGCGGCCACAATCGACGTCGCGCCCCAACTCGTGATAGTCGTGGCGGCCACTCCATTAAAGGCAACCGTTCCCGGCGTAGTTCCGAACCCTACCCCGCTGATCGTTACATTGGTGCCCACCGGAGCAAATACCGGGCTGAGAGCAGTGATGACCGCAGCGACCACAATGCTCAGCGGCTGGGTTGCGGTTAGGTTGTTGGCGTCGGTCACCTGTACCGTGAAGTTGCTCGTGCCTGCTACAGTGGGTGTCCCGGTAATCGCACCCGTATTGGCGTTCAGCGATAGCCCGGCGGGCAAACTGCCGGAGCTTATCGCCCAGCGGTAAGGCGTAAGCCCTGCGGTGGCCGCCAACGTGGCCGAGTAAGATGTACCTGCCGTTCCGGCAAGCAGTGACGTGGTGACTACTTGTAGGGCTGAGTTTATCGTTTGCGTTAGCACCGAGGACGTGCTGCTGTTGTCGTTTGTGTCCCCGCCATAGGAAGCCGTGATCGAGTGCGAGCCCGCCGCCAGCGCAGATGCGCTGTAGGTCGCGGTTCCGCCGCTGAGCGCGCCTGTTCCCAGCGTCGTGCTTCCATCCGTGAACGTTACCGTACCCGTCGCCGTCGTGGGCGTCACCGTGGCCGTGAACGTCACCGATGAACCATATGCCGACGGGTTCGGAGACGAAGCTAGCGTGACCGTCGTGTTCGTTTTGTTTACCGTCTGCGCCAGGGCCGTCGAGGTGCTGCTGTTGTCGTTTGTGTCCCCGCCATAGGAAGCCGTGATCGAGTGCGAGCCCGCCGCCAGCGTCGAAATGCTGAATGTTGCTTTCCCCGCGCTGATCGCGCCCGTTCCCAGCGCCGTGCTTCCATCCGTGAACGTTACCGTACCCGTTGCCGTCGTGGGCGTCACCGCGGCCGTGAAGGTCACCGATGAACCATATGCCGACGGGTTCGCAGACGAAGCTAGCGTGACCGTCGTGTTCGTTTTGTTTATCGTCTGCGCCAGGGCCGTCGAGGTGCCGCTGTTGTCGTTTGTGTCCCCGCCATAGGAAGCCGTGATCGAGTGCGAGCCCGTCGCCAGCGTCGAGATGCTGAATGTTGCCTTCCCGCCGCTGAGCGCGCCCGTTCCCAGCGCCGTGCTTCCATCCGTGAACGTCACCGTACCCGTCGCCGTCGTGGGCGTCACCGTGGCCGTGAAGGTCACCGACGAACCATATGCCGACGGGTTCGCAGACGAAGCTAGCGTGGCTGTTGTGTTCGTTTTGTTTATCGTCTGCGCCAGGGCCGTCGAGGTGCTGCTGTTGTCGTTTGTGTCCCCGCCATAGGAAGCCGTGATCGAGTACGAGCCCGCCGTAAGCGCAGATGCGCTGTAAGTCGCGGCTCCGCCGCTGATCGCGCCCGTTCCCAGCGCCGTGCTTCCATCCGTGAACGTCACCGTACCCGTCGCCGTCGTGGGCGTCACCGTGGCCGTGAAGGTCACCGATGAACCATATGCCGACGGGTTCGCAGACGAAG